>NZ_PJJT01000091.1:0-352730 GCF_002929615.1 Cryobacterium sp. M91
TCTTCATATGGGGCGCAGTCTCCGAGCCCCTCGGCCAGTTGGAGCCGCCAATCAGCCTGACACTGCGCCCAGAACACCTCGAACTCGGCACGCTCCTCGAGTGTGGACGGCGGGTAGCCGTGAGCCGCGAAGAACGGATCGACACGGCCCGGCTGGGGAGTATCGCCGCTCTGGCTCAGAGAAGAAGTATACCAAAACCATGCGCCAGAGTCGAGAGATTCTCAGATATGTTTGGATTTATGTGCGAATATGCATTCGGGCCGACCACGCGTTGTCGAGACGGCTCAGGCCAGTCCATGGCGGTCTCGGCAAGCTCGACCAACGGAAAGAGTCGCGTTCCACAAACAGGCCACGTTTGGGAAGGCACGCTCCGGCACCCACAAAAGATCGCTTGGAAGCCCGAACGCGGGGCAATTAGTCCGTGGGTGCCTCGTAGGGGTCGACCGCCAGCACGTCGACCACGATCGCGGTGACGTTGTCTCGACCACCGTTTTCGAGGGCCGCGTCGACCATCGCTGAGACGGCATCCGCTGCCAGCTTCTTTTCGAGCAAAAAATGACGAATACCGTACGAGGTCAGTTCCTTGGTGAGCCCATCTGAGCAGACCAGGATGCGCATGCCGACCTGGATCGGCAGAATGCGATAGTCGGGAATAGGCGGTTCGTGAAAGCCGACCGCCCGGGTGATGATATTGCCGTGCGGGTGCACGTCGGCCTCTTCGCGGGTAATGCGCCCCGCATCGACGAGTTCCTGCACGACCGAGTGGTCGTTGGTGATCTGCTCGAGTACACCGTTGGACAACTGATAAACCCGGGAGTCGCCGATGTTGAAGACGATCCAACTGACGGCATCCGAAACCAGGGCCAGTGCAACCCCGGTCACCGTTGTTCCGGTGCCCTGGTCGGTGACTCCGACACCCTGTGCCATATCCTCGACGGCCAGCACGAGGGCGCGGTCAATCGAACCGGCCTCGGCGACGAGCGTTCCGGACAGCTCGGCCAGCCTGGTGACGACGGCGGCACTGGCGACATCGCCGGCCGAATGCCCCCCCATGCCGTCGGCGACGGCGAACAGCGGTGGCGCGGCGAGCAGGCTGTCTTCGTTGACCTCCCGGCGATGACCAACGTCGGTCAAGGCAGCCCACGCCAGCGTTAACGACGTTCCAACGCTGGGCAGTTCGACACGAAATTCGGTCGAACCTTGACCAATCTGGGTCACGGGTAGTGCCTTCCGAGTGTGGGGCGCGAAGCCGGCCCCGCCGTTCCAACGTTCACCGAAGGACTTGCACCATAATAACGGCACCGTCCGTTGGCACCGTACCGCACCTAATGTCCGATGTAGCTCATCACGTGCTTGATCCGGGTGTAGTCCTCGAGGCCATACATCGAGAGGTCCTTGCCGTACCCGGAGTGCTTGAAACCGCCGTGCGGCATCTCGGCCACGATCGGTATGTGGGTGTTGATCCAGACGCAACCGAAGTCAAGGTGCTTGGCAAAGCGCATCGCCCGACCGTGATCCCGGGTCCACACCGACGACGCAAGACCATACTGCACGTCGTTCGCCCAGCGCAGCGCCTCGGCCTCGTCAGTGAATCGCTGCACGGTCATCATCGGGCCGAAAATCTCTTGCTGCACGGCCTCGTCGGTCTGCAGCAGTCCGCTCACGATGGTCGCTTCGTGAAAATAGCCGGCCTGGCCGACGCGATGACCGCCGAGTTCGAGCACGGCGTGGTCGGGCAGCCGGTCGACGAAACCGGAGACCTGAGCGAGCTGGTTGACGTTATTCACCGGGCCGAACAGGATTCCCTGTGCGCTGGGAGCACCGGTGCGCGCGTTCTCTCTGGCGTAGGCGGTGAGCGCGGCGACGAATTCGTCGTGAATGCCGGCCTGCACGAGCAGCCGGGTCGCAGCGGTGCAGTCCTGGCCGGCGTTGAAGAAGCCGGCGGCGACGATACCGGCCACGGCGAGCTCGATGTCGGTATCGTCAAAGACGATCACCGGTGCCTTGCCACCGAGTTCAAGGTGGACCCGTTTGAGATCATGTGAGGCAGCTTCGGCGACGGCCATACCGGCCCGCACCGATCCGGTAATCGATACCAGCTGGGGAGTCTTGTGGTCGATCATGGCCGCACCGGTCGTGCGGTCACCGGTGATTACGTTGAGCACTCCCTTCGGCAGGAACTCCGCGGCGATCTCGGCAAGCAGCAGGGTCGCGCTCGGCGTCGTGTCGGAGGGCTTGAGCACGGTCGTATTGCCGGCGGCGAGCGCGGGCGCGAATTTCCAGACCGCCATGTTCAGCGGGTAGTTCCAAGGCGTGACCTGACCGACGACACCGATCGGTTCGCGGCGAATGAAGGAGGTGTGGTCGGTCAGATACTCGCCGGCCGCACGGCCCTCCAGATTGCGGGCGGCTCCGGCGAAGAACCGAATCTGATCGACCGAGAGCAGAATCTCGTCGTCGACGAGGGTCGAACGTGGCTTGCCGGTGTCGAGCGACTCGGCGTCGGCGAATTCCTCGGCACGCGCCTCCATCGCATCCGCTATGCGAAACAGTGCGAGCTGCCGGACCGCCGGGGTCGTTTCGCCCCAAATTTCGAAAGCGGATGCCGCGGCGCGGTAGGCAGCATCGACGTCGGTCGCGTTCGAGACCGGGCTCGAGGCATAGACCGATTCGGTCGCCGGATCGATCAGGTCAAACCGTTCCGTCGACGTCGACTCGGAGTGCTGGCCATTGATGAAGTTGCGTAGTTCGGGGGCGCTCATGCGGCCCAGTGTACCGATTTCGGTTTGAAGCACACCCAGATTCACAAATGAAATCCGCAGTGTTTTGCGAAGACTGCTACGGATTCGCTTGCTGAAGTGCATTTCGACTGACACAATCGATGCATGAATGGACAAAGGCGTGGTCACCCGCCCAAGCCGGCCCAGCTCGACGATGTGTCGAAGAAGATCATCGAACAACTGCAGGTCGACGGACGCCGGTCGTACGCGGAGATCGGCAAAGCTGTCGGCCTCAGCGAGGCGGCCGTGCGGCAGCGGGTGCAAAAGCTCACCGATTCCGGCGTCATGCAGGTTGTCGCCGTAACCGACCCGATGCAGCTGGGCTTCTTTCGCCAGGCGATGATCGGCATTCGAGCCTCGGCCGACACCCGCATTCTCGCCGAGCAACTCGCTGCGATTGATGCCGTCGACTATGTCGTACTCACGGCCGGCACCTTTGACATTCTCGCCGAGGTCGTCTGCGAAGACGACGACGAATTACTTGAACTGCTCAACTCCAAGATCCGCAACCTCGATGGGGTTCTCTCCACCGAGACTTTCGTTTATCTCAAACTCCACAAACAGTTTTATAACTGGGGAACACGGTAAAGAACATGACGCTCACCACACCCATCGATTCACCGGTTGCCTTCAGCGACGCGCACAACGCCGAGTTGCAGCAAAAGGCCAAGGATCATCTCTGGATGCACTTCTCCCGTCAGTCGGTGATGGAATCCGGCGCCGGAGTGCCCATCATCGTCAAGGGCAAGGGCCACCACATCTGGGATTCCCGGGGCAAGCAGTACATCGACGGCTTGAGCGGATTGTTCACCGTCAACGCCGGACACGGACGTAAGCGCCTGGCCCAGGTCGCCGCCAAGCAGGCCGAAGAACTCGCATTCTTCCCGATCTGGTCGTATGCCCACCCGAACGCGATCGAGCTCGCTGACCGCCTCGCCTCCTATGCGCCCGGCGACCTCAACCGCGTGTTCTATTCGACCGGTGGCGGCGAAGCCGTTGAAACCGCATTCAAGCTCGCCAAGTACTACTGGAAACTGATGGGACGCCCGACCAAGCACAAGGTCATCTCCCGCAACGTCGCCTACCACGGCACCCCGCAGGGTGCGCTGGCCATCACCGGCATTCCGGCAATGAAGGAAATGTTCGAACCGGTCACCCCCGGCGGCTTCCGTGTTCCCAACACCAACTTCTACCGCGCCGACGAAATGAGCCCGGGCCTTGGCCTCGGCGACAACCTCGAGATGTTCGGCCAGTGGGCCGCCAACCGCATCGAAGAGATGATCGAGTTCGAAGGGCCGGAGACCGTGGCCGCCGTGTTCCTCGAGCCGGTGCAGAACTCCGGTGGCTGCTTCCCGCCACCTCCAGGCTATTTCAAGCGCGTGCGGGAGATCTGCGACAAGTACGACGTGCTTCTGGTCGCCGATGAGGTCATCACGGCTTTCGGTCGCATCGGCAATATGTTCGCATCGACGACCTATGACATTCAGCCCGACATGATCACCTGTGCCAAGGGCATGACGAGCGGATACTCGCCGATCGGTGCGACCATCATCAGCGACCGCATCTACGAGCCGTTCAAGCACGGCGATACGACGTTTTACCACGGCTACACCTTCGGCGGCCACCCGGTCTCCTCGGCCGTCGCCCTGGCCAACCTCGACATATTCGAGGAGGAGAAGCTCAACGAGAACGTGCGCGAGAACTCGCCGTTGTTCCGCAAGGAGCTGGAGACGCTGCTCGACCTACCGATCGTCGGCGACGTGCGCGGTGCCGGCTACTTCTTCGGCATCGAGCTGGTCAAGGACAAGGGCACCAAGGAAACGTTCAACGACGACGAGTCCGAGCGTCTGCTGCGCGGCTACCTGTCCAAGGCGCTGTATGAGGCGGGCCTGTACTGCCGCGCCGATGACCGCGGCGACCCGGTGATTCAGCTCGCTCCCCCGCTGACCATTGGCCCGAAGGAATTCGCCGAGATCAGCGAGATTCTGCACGGCGTGCTCTCGGAGGCACCGAAGCACCTGTAGTTCGTTCGCCGGGACCTGGTCTCGCCTTCAAACGAATGCGCGACCGGGTCGCCGTCGGGCAGCACCTGCCTCAACCGCCGGCGGCCCTCGCCTCGTCGTCGTCTTCGTTGTTCTCGCCCTCGAAGGACCACAGAGCGTCGTCGCTGAGCGCGGCATCTTCGCCAAAGTCTTCGTCATTTTCGTAGCCGAAATCGTCGCTCTCCGCGTCGTCCCGGCGCGGAACCGCGAACGCCCACTCCGGCAGGTGTCCCGACCCGAGCAGCACTTCCAGCAGGTTCGCCATGCTGTACCGCGGGTCGATGGCGAGCGCTTGGTCCACGAAGAATCCGGCAACGGAGCCACTGCCGAGGGCCCAGGACAGCCAGGCGAGCATGCAGAGCGGCGCCGGTCTGGCGGAACGCGGCGCCAGCGCAACCACGGTGCGCAACAGGGTGATGGCCATCCGGATCCGGTCGACATCCGGTCGTTCCTGCCGCAGCCCGAGCATGATGTCCCCGGTATGTTGGGCGCTCGAGTCACCGGAGTCCATCTCCTCGGCCACAAGATCGTCGAGGCTACGCCCGGTCTCGTGCTGGAGCAGGACGTAGTGCAGGTTGACCTTGTGGGCGCGAACGCCTTCCTCGCGGCCGAAGGCGAACTGCACCATGATCTGGTCGCGATTGGGCGGTGACTGCACGAGCACGAGCAGCGCTGCCGCGTCATCCTCGGTGGGCGGATTGCTCCAGGTCAGCGCTTCCTCCGCGATCGCGACCGGGTCGAGCAGCGCGCCGAGGGTAGGAAACAACTCCGGGGCATTTTCGGCCCGCGCGATCAGGTGGCGGTAGCGCCGGTAGACCCGGGCGAGGCGTTCCTTGGTGGCCAGATTGACGCCGACCGGTTCCGCGCCATTCTGCAGAGTGCCGAGCGGTCGCGCGGCCGGATCGGTCGCCTCGTCGTTCAGTGGGGACTCGGCAATGTCACTGAGCGGATGCCCGCCCGCCGGGCACTGCGGGTCGAGATAACTGCCCCAGGCATCCACTGACACGCAGAGCGAATCACGCAACAGAAAACCGCTGAGTTCGAGCCGCCGGTTCAGTATCTCCGCAAAACTCTCCCGTGGGATTCCGCGGGCTTCGACGAAGGAGTCGTCCGTGTAGATGACGGGAACGACAGCGTCGACGCCGGGAATCTTGCAGAGCATCCCGGCCAGTGTCGTGGCGATGCGTTGATACACCTTCTGCGGTGCGCCATCCTCGGGCAGGTTGAAGCGCAAGGCGCCGCAGGTGCGATTGCCGCGAAACGCGACGAGAACCGCGCTGGTCTCGGGCAGAAACCCGAGCAGCTGGGGAACGAGTGCCAGAAAGTCCTGGGCCTTCTGGGCTTTAACACGGGTTGGTTGCATGCCGCCACTGTGCCCGGTCGCGCGTAAACCCGCCGCTACCGACCGCGTATCTGGGGATCACCTCGGCGGCAGGCCCCCTGTGGAGGAGACGCTCTAAACCTCGTCGGCGACCGGGGCCGCGAACTGCGCCGCATACAGCGACTGGTAGGCACCGTTCGCGGCGAGCAACTGCACATGGTTGCCCTGCTCCACGATGCGGCCAGACTCCATCACGAGAATCAGGTCGGCGTCGCGAATGGTCGACAGCCTGTGCGCGATGACAAAGCTGGTGCGTTCGGCCCGCAACGCGCTCATCGCCTTCTGCACGAGCACCTCGGTGCGGGTGTCGACCGAGCTCGTCGCCTCGTCAAGGATAAGAACGCTCGGCTTGGCCAGGAATGCCCGGGCAATGGTGAGCAGCTGCATCTCCCCCGCGCTCACGTTGCCTCCCTCGTCGTCGAGCACGGTGTCATATCCGTCCGGAAGCGAGTGCACGAACCGGTCCACGTACGTGGCTGTGGCGGCAGCGAGAATGTCTTGCTCCGTCGCATCCGGTCGGCCGTAGGCGATATTGTCGCGGATGGTGCCACCGAACAACCAGGTGTCCTGCAGCACCATTCCCATACGGCTGCGCAGGTCGTGCCGGGTCATGGTCGCCACGTCAACGCCGTCGAGCAGGATGCGCCCGGAATCAATCTCGTAGAACCGCATCATGAGGTTCACGAGGGTGGTCTTGCCGGCCCCGGTCGGGCCGACGATCGCGATGGTCTGCCCGGGTTCAGCGACGAGGCTGAGCTCTTCGATCAGCGGCTTCTCGGCGCTGTAACGGAACGACACGTTCTCGAAGACCAACCGGCCGTGCGCTTCAGTCGGCGTCTCCGCCAAGTCCGGGTCTTCGCTCTGCTCCTCGGCATCGAGCAGGTCGAAGACCCGTTCAGCGGATGCGACGCCCGACTGCAGCAGGTTGGCCATTGACCCGAGCTGCGCGAGCGGCTGGGTGAACTGGCGGGAGTATTGAATGAACGCCTGCACGTCACCGAGCTGCATGGCGCCGGAGGCGACCTGCAGGCCGCCGACGACCGCGATGGCGACATAGACGAGGTTGCCGATGAAGGTCATCGCCGGCGTAATCAGGCCGCTGATGAACTGCGCGCCGAAGCTGGCCTCATAGAGTTCGTCGTTCTTGGCCTTGAACCGGGCGTCGACTTCCTTCTGCCGGCCGAACACCTTGACCAGGGCATGGCCGGTGAAGGTCTCCTCAATCTGACCGTTGAGCTCCCCGGTGTTCGCCCACTGGGCCACGAACAGCTTCTGCGAACGCTTGGCGATGAAGGCGGTGATCACGAGGGTCAGCGGCACGGTGACGAGCGCGATCAGGGCGAGCAGTGGCGACAGGATGAGCATCATCACGATGACGCCGATCACGGTGAGCAGGCTCGTGACTACCTGGCTGAGCGACTGCTGCAGGCTCTGCGAGATATTGTCGACGTCGTTGGTGACCCGGCTGAGCAGTTCACCGCGCGGCTTCTTATCGAAGTAGCTCAGCGGCAGGCGATTGATTTTCGCCGCGATCTCTTCGCGCAGCCGGTAGACGGTACGCTGCACGACTCCGTTGAGTACGTAGGCCTGCATCCAGCTGAACACGCTCGAGAGTACGTAGAGCGCGAGCGCCCAGAACAGCACGGTAGAAAGCATAGCGAAGTCGATTCCGAGCCCCGGCGTGAGCGTCATGCCGCTGAGCATGTCGGCCTGCGTGCTGTCACCGGATGCCCGCAGCCCCGCGATCACGTCGGCCTGACTGCTGCCGCTCGGCAGCGATTTCGACACCACGCCGGAGAAGATCAGGTTGGTGCCCTCGCCGAGCAGGCGCGGCCCAAGCACCGAGAACGTCACGCTGATCACCGCGAGGGCGAACACGAGCGCGAGCCACAGGCGTTCCGGCCGTAGCTTGCCGAGCAGTCGTTTGCCCGAGGCCGTGAAATTCAGGGATTTCTCGGCGGGCAGGTTCATCCCCCCGAACGGCCCACCACCGCGCTGCGGGCGCGGAGCCGGCTTGTCGTCAGCGTGTGTCTCGCTCATGCTGCTTCCTCCGCGGTGAGCTGGGATGACACAATTTCCTGGTAGGTCGTGTTGGACTCGAGCAGCTGCTCGTGCGTTCCTCGGCCGACGATGCGGCCGTCTTCCAGCACCAGAATCTGGTCGGCGTCGATGATGCTCGACACCCGCTGGGCGACGATGAGCATGGTGGCTCCATTGGCGCTCTGTTTGAGCGCGAGCCGCAGCCGGGCATCCGTCGCGAGGTCGAGGGCCGAGAACGAGTCGTCGAAAATGTACAGCTCCGGCTGTTTCACCAGGGCGCGGGCGATCGCGAGGCGCTGGCGCTGCCCACCCGACACATTGGTGCCGCCCTGGGTAATCTTCGCATCAAGCCCGCCCTCCATTTCGGTGACGAAATCCCGGGCCTGGGCGATGGTAAGCGCCTGCCAGAGTTCCTCTTCCGTCGCATCCGGCTTGCCGTAGAGCAAGTTGCTGCGCACAGTGCCGGAGAACAGGTAGGGCTTTTGCGGTACGAGACCGATATTGCCCCAGAGCAGGTCGGGGTTCAACTCGCGCACATTCACGCCATCCACCAGAACGGAGCCGCTTGTGGCGTCGAACAGTCGCGGCAACAGGTTCACTAGGGTGGTTTTGCCACTCCCCGTACTGCCGATGATCGCCGTGGTCTCGCCGTGGCGAGCGATGAAGCTCACGTTGCGCAGCACCGGTTGTTCGGCGCCGGGATAGGCGAAGCCCACGTCGAGCAGTTCGAGCTCGCCGTGGCCGACGGTCACGTTCACCGGGTTTGCCGGCGGCACGACACTCGACGCGGTGGCCAGCACTTCGCCGATGCGGTCGGCCGAGACGGCGGCCCGCGGAATCATCACGGCCATGAACGTGGCCATCATGACCGCCATCAGAATCTGCATAAGGTAGCTGAGGGAGGCGATCAGGGTGCCGACCTGCATCGAACCGTCTTCGATGCGGAATGCGCCGAACCAGATCACGGCGACGCTCGACACGTTGAGCACGAGCATAACGATGGGGAACATGAGCGCCATCAGCCGACCCGAGCCCAGGGCCACGTCGGTGACGTCCTGGTTGGCCTTGGCGAACCAGGCAATCTCTTGCTTCTCACGAACAAACGCCCGAACGACACGGATGCCGGTGAGTTGTTCCCGCAGCACCCGGTTGACGGTGTCGATGCGAGTCTGCATCTTGCGAAACAGGGGAACCATTCGTACGACGATGAGACCAACCGCGATGAGCAGTATCGGCACGCTCACCGCGATCAGCCAGGACAGCTGCACATCCTGGCGGATCGCCATGATCACGCCGCCAATGCTGAGGATGGGCGCGGAGACGAGCAGTGTGCAGGTGGTGAGCACGAGCATCTGCACCTGCTGCACGTCATTGGTGGAGCGGGTGATCAGCGACGGAGCGCCGAACCGGGTGACCTCCTGCTCGGAGAACTCCCCCACCCGGCTAAAGACCGCCCCGCGCAGGTCACGACCGACCTTCATCGCTACCTTGGCACCGAAGTACACGGCGACGATCGCGCACCCGATCTGCGCGAGCGTGATGAGCAACATCAGCCCGCCCACACGCAGAATGTAGCCGGTGTCGCCGGTAGCGACGCCCTCGTCGATGATGTCGGCGTTGAGAGTGGGCAGAAAAAGGGAAGCAATCGACTGGGCCAGTTGAAAGACGATCACCCCGGTAAGCAGTTGCCAGTACGGCCGCAGAAAACTCACGAGCAAGGACCAAAGCACGAAACTCTCCTACTGAACGGTCTAGATGCGTGAATAGGCACCGCCCAGACCGAGGGGTCGACGCAGCTACCTCTGATGCCATAGTGCACTCTTTCCGACACGTCGTCGACCGAAATATTGCGCGCTGCGCAAAAAACGCCGACTTCGGCACAACTTCACATCAGACGTTCAGGCAAAGAGGTCCGAAATGTAAGCCACCTCGTCGGCGCTCGGCTGCCACGCGGTCGCCGCGCTGGCATTTTGACGAATCTGTTCGGGCTTGGTCGCGCCGGCAATCACACTCGTCAGCCCGGGCTGGGCGAGCAGCCAGGCGAACGTCGCCGCCAACATGCTAACGCCACGCGCGTCGCACCACTCCTGGTACTGCTCGATCACGTCCCAGGGAGCATCGTCAGCGAGGTGGCGCCGGATCATCATGATGCGGCTGTCAGCTGGCCCACCCGCACGGGAGAACTTGCCCGTGAACAGTCCGTTATAGAGGGGGAAGAACGGGAGAAAGCCCAAGCCGTAAGCGTTCACGGCCGGAAGGACCTCCTCTTCGACATCGCGCACCAGCAGGCTGTACTCGTTCTGGCTTGAGATGAATTTGGGATGCCCGTTCATTTGCGCTGTGAACTCCGCCTCCGCGATCTGCCAGCCGGCCAGATTGGAGTGGCCGATGTAGCGAATCTTGCCCTCGGTGATGAGGTCATCGAGCGTGGACAGCGTTTCCTCGATCGGTGTCAATGGATCGGCGACGTGCAGCTGATACAGGTCGATCCAGTCGGTTTGCAGACGTCGCAGCGATGCCTCAACGGCCAAACGGATGTATCGGCGCGAGCCGCGCGAGCCCCAGTCCGGACCGTTCAACCCGCCCATGTCCATGCCGAACTTGGACGCGAGCACAATCTGGTCGCGTTTGCCGCGCAGCGAGTGACCCATCAGGGTCTCGCTCAGCTCTCGCTCGGCACCATAGATGTCTGCCGTGTCGAAGAGCGTCACCCCGGCCTCGAATGCCGCATCAATGACGGCGGTCGTGCCGTCCTGTCCCTCCGACGCCGTGCCGCTGCGGCCGAAGTTGTTGCAACCCAGTCCGATCGTTGAAACGGTCAGTCCGGAGGAGCCAAGTCTGCGATATTCAATCTGAGCCATTCCTTTAGACTATGACCGTTCGGCCTGCTCGGGGCAAACCGACCGTCTCCTGCACAGCGCACCGTTGCGCGCGTTCGGCACCGATGTCCGAAATCCGCGAGCGCGCTCATTTGGGTGCGGCTACAGTCGAAATATGACCACCACGCCTCCCGCGCTCCTTCGCTTGCCGAGCCCCCTCGGGCGGCTTGAGCTCACCGCCGATGATGACGGCATCCTCTCCCTCTCGATCGAAACGGACGGTCACCTTCCGCTCGCAGAATACGCCGAGAACCCCTCCCCCGTGCTGCGACAGGCGGCCGAGCAGCTGGACGAGTACTTTGCGGGCACCCGACACTCGTTCGACCTTCCGGTGCACCTGACCCGCGGCACCGAATTTCAACGCAGCGTGTGGGCTCGCCTCTCAACTCTGGGCTTCGGCGAGGTCATCTCGTACGGTGCGCTCGGCACTGACATCGGGCGCGCCGGATCGGGCCGCGCCATCGGTGGAGCTGTCGGCGCCAACCCGGTGCCGATCATAATCGGCTGCCACCGCGTGCTCGCGACCACGGGGCGAATCACCGGTTACAGTGCCGGTCAGGGCATCCCCACCAAGGCCTGGCTGCTCGACCACGAGGGCATCATGCACCACTAGCCTGCTCCCGAAGACACGTCTGCGTGCTACTGCGCCGTGAAGATCGTCGACTTCGCCGGCTGGCCCTTGCTCGCCAAGTGCTGCTCGACGAGAAGCTGAAGTTCACCGGGCGCACCGGGTGCCAGGCTGATACCGACCGACCGGGCCCAGTCGATCAGGTCGGCAACGGCCCCGAATTCCTGCCCGCTGTCGATCAATGCCCGCGCGAATTCCCCCTTGGACTTCTTGTTGAAGTGATTGAGAGCGCGCCTCTGGCTGTCGCCGCTGTCGGCGACGACCCGCAGGTAGATCGAGTTCGGGCGCACCGGACGGGCACCCAGGGCGACATAGGCCTCCGAGCGCAAATCAAGCAACAGGCCCTCGGTTCGGCCGAGGAGCTTCTGCACGTCGGCGGCCCAATGTTGTTTGAGCGAATGCTTGTTCAAGGTCAGATCCGGCACCCGGGAGTCATGCGACAGCCGGTAGGCCGGAATCGGGTCCAGGGCAGCGAGCGGCCCGAGCAGCGCGGAATGCACGACCAGGTGGGCCTGCGCGAACTCGCGCTGCGGGACCGTCAGGGTGGCAGCATCCAACCCATCGAAGAGCACCCCGGTATAACGGTCAATGACTGGCATGGTCGGCGACCGCAGAAGCTCACGGTTGCGGTCCAGTTCGAACAGCTGGGTGCGACCGAGTTTCAGGGCGGCCATCGCCGCTTCCGGGTGCCGCGACAGGCTCACCAGCGCCCGGGCCAGGGATCGGCGCTTGACGCTGAGGGCCGGGTAGGCCAGGAGCGACCAGTCCAGGGGTACAGCTTCGCCGCCGGAGCGTTTCGTCTCCGACGGCGGTAGCAGTATCAGCAAAGGTGTTCCGTTGTTAGACGAGTTCAGCCTTGCGAGCCACGACGGTCACAATGTCGTTGTCGACGGACAGAAAGCCATCTTCAGCCTTCGCGACGACCTTGGAACCATCGGCCAGGGTGAGGCGAACATCGCCTATGGCCAGAATCGCCAACATCGGTTCGTGACCGGCAAGAATACCGATCTCGCCCTCGACGGTCTTGGCGACGACCATCGTCGCTTCGCCGGTCCAGACCTGCTGGTCGGCCGACACAACGCTGACGGACAGCGACTTTGCCATGCTTAGTCGTTCTCTTTCTGAATCTGAGCCCACTTCTCTTCGACGTCGTTGATGCCACCGACGTTGAAGAATGCCTGCTCGGCGACGTGGTCGAAGTCACCGTTGGCGATCGCCGTGAACGACTCGATGGTGTCCTTCAGTGGAACCGTGGAGCCCTCAACACCGGTGAACTTCTTCGCCATGTAGGTGTTCTGGGAAAGGAACTGCTGAATACGACGGGCACGGGAAACCGTGACCTTGTCTTCTTCAGACAGCTCGTCAACACCGAGGATCGCGATGATCTCCTGGAGTTCCTTGTTCTTCTGCAGAATGGCCTTCACGCGAACGGCCGTGTTGTAGTGATCGGCACCCAGGTAGCGGGGGTCGAGGATACGGCTGGTCGAGGTGAGCGGGTCGACGGCCGGGTAGAGGCCCTTCGACGCGATTTCACGCGACAGCTCGGTCGTGGCGTCGAGGTGGGCGAACGTGGTCGCCGGAGCCGGGTCGGTGTAGTCGTCGGCAGGAACGTAGATCGCCTGAAGGGAGGTGATCGAGTGGCCACGCGTGGACGTGATGCGCTCCTGCAGGATGCCCATTTCGTCGGCGAGGTTCGGCTGGTAACCCACGGCGGACGGCATACGGCCGAGCAGTGTGGAGACCTCTGAACCGGCCTGCGTGAAGCGGAAGATGTTGTCGATGAAGAGCAACACGTCCTGCTTCTCGACATCGCGGAAATACTCCGCCATGGTGAGGGCAGAGAGCGCGACGCGCAGACGCGTTCCCGGCGGCTCGTCCATCTGGCCGAAGACCAGTGCGGTCTTGTCGAAGACGCCGGCTTCTTCCATCTCGGCGATGAGGTCGTTGCCCTCACGGGTACGCTCACCGACTCCGGCGAATACCGAAACTCCACCGTGGTCCTGCGCAACGCGCTGGATCATTTCCTGGATCAGAACGGTCTTGCCGACACCGGCACCACCGAACAGGCCGATCTTTCCGCCGAGAACATACGGCGTCAGAAGGTCGATGACCTTGATACCGGTCTCGAACAGCTGAGTCTTCGACTCGAGCTGGTCGAAGGGCGGCGGCTTGCGGTGGATGGGCCAGCGCTCCGTGATCTCGATCTTCTCGCCCGGCTTGGCGTTCAGCACATCGCCGATGACGTTGAAGACCTTGCCCTTGGTGACGTTTCCGACCGGAACCGTGATGGGGCTGCCGGTGTCGCGCACTTCCTGGCCGCGGACAAGTCCGTCGGTCGGGTTGAGTGCGATGGCACGAACCAGGTCGTCGCCGAGGTGCAGGGCAACCTCGAGGGTGATCTCGTTCGACTCGTCGCCGATGGTGATCGTGGTCTTCAGGGCGTTGTAGATGCCGGGGATCGAGTCATGCGGAAACTCGATGTCGACAACAGGGCCCGTGACACGGGCGATGCGGCCAACAGAGCCGGCCGTATCCTCCGCGCGGACTGGCGCGGTTGCGGTGTCAGTCATTGCTCTCTCTTCTCTGGTTACTTCTTGGCGGATGAGAGCGCATCGGCTCCACCCACGATCTCGGAAATCTGCTGGGTGATCTCGGACTGCCGCGCGTTGTTCGACAACCGCGTGTAGTCCGTGATCAGCTTGTCGGCGTTGTCGCTGGCCGACTTCATCGCCTTCTGACGGCTCGCGTGCTCGGACGCCGCCGACTGCAACATGGCGTTGAACAGACGACTCTCGATGTAGACCGGGAGGAGGCTGTCCAGAACCGTTTCCACGTCGGGTTCGAACTCGTAGAGCGGAAGAACCGTGTTGTTGCCCGGTTCTTCCACACCCTCGACGACCTCGAGCGGAAGCAGTCGAACGACTTCGGGAACCTGGGTAACCATGCTCACGAAGCGGTTGTAGACGATGTGAATCTCATCGACGCCGCCATCGGAGTAGTCCGTGAGGAACGACTCGAGCAGGGCCTCGCCGATTTCCTTGGCCGTTTCGAACTGCGGCTGATCGGTGCCGCCGGTCCAGACTCGCTCAGACGCGCGGCCCCGAAACGTGAAGTAGGCGATGGCCTTACGGCCCACCAAGAAGTAGACGATGTCTTTGCCCTGGCCGCGCAGCAGCTCACTGAGCGACTCCGCTTCACGCAGAACCTGCGAGCTGAACGCACCGGCCAGGCCACGGTCGGAGGCGAAGATAACGACCGCTGCGCGCTCGATCTTCTCCGGCTCCGTTGTGAGCACGTGCTCGACGTTCGAGTACGTGGCCACGGCCGAAACGGCACGAGTCACTGCACGCGAGTACGGGGTTGACGCAGCGACCCGCGCCTGCGCTTTCTGGATGCGCGAGGCGGAGATTAGCTCCATGGCCCGAGTGATCTTCTTGGTCGTCTGGGCAGACTTGATCTTCTGCCGGTAGACGCGAAGTTGCGCTCCCATGTGTCTGCTTCCTTGTCTTTCAGTTTGATGAGATCAGTGGCACCGCAAGTCGAAAAGCGACTAGCGGCGGTGCTTGACGATCTTTTCCTGGTTGACGTCTTCGGCGGCGATGGCCTCAAACTTCTCTTTGCCAACCGAGGCGAGCGGCTTGCCCTCGCCGGTCTGGAACTCGAGCTTGAACTTGTCGACACCCGCGGTCAGAGCGGCAACGGTCTCGTCGGAGAGAACGTTGGTCTCGCGCAGGTTCTTCAGGATCTCGGTATTGCGACCGAGGAAGTCGAGCAGCTCGCGCTCGAAACGCAGCACGTCGGGAACCGGAACTTCGTCGAGCTTGCCGTTGATGCCGGCCCAGATCGAGACAACCTGGTCCTCAACGGGGTACGGCGAGTACTGCGGCTGACGCAGAAGTTCGGTTAGACGAGCGCCGCGAGCGAGCTGACGGCGGCTGGCCGCGTCGAGGTCGGAGGCGAACATCGCGAAGGCTTCGAGCGAGCGATACTGAGCGAGCTCAAGCTTGAGCGTTCCAGACACCTTCTTGATCGACTTGACCTGCGCGTCGCCACCGACGCGGGAGACCGAGATACCCACGTCAACAGCGGGACGCTGGTTGGCGTTGAACAGGTCGGACTGCAGAAAGATCTGGCCGTCAGTGATCGAGATCACGTTGGTCGGAATGTAGGCGGCAACGTCGTTGGCCTTGGTCTCGATGATCGGAAGACCGGTCATCGAACCGGCGCCGAGGGCGTCGGACAGCTTGGCACAACGCTCGAGCAGACGGGAGTGCAGGTAGAACACGTCCCCGGGGTACGCTTCGCGTCCCGGCGGGCGACGCAGCAGCAGCGAAACGGCACGGTAAGCCTCGGCCTGCTTGGACAGGTCGTCGAATACGATGAGAACGTGCTTGCCGGCGTACATCCAGTGCTGGCCGATGGCCGAACCGGTGTACGGGGCGAGGTACTTGAAGCCAGCCGGGTCGGAAGCGGGGGCGGCGACGATGGTGGTGTACTCCATCGCTCCGGCATCCTCGAGCGCACCCTTCACCGAAGCGATGGTGGAGCCCTTCTGTCCGATGGCGACGTAGATGCAACGAACCTGCTTGTTCGTGTCACCGGACTCCCAGTTGGCCTTCTGGTTGATGATGGTGTCGATCGCGATCGCGGTCTTGCCGGTCTGGCGGTCACCGATAATGAGCTGACGCTGGCCGCGGCCGATCGGAATCATGGCGTCGATGGCCTTGATACCGGTCTGCATCGGCTCGTGCACGCTCTTACGGTGCATGACACCGGGGGCCTGCAGCTCGAGGGCACGACGGGCCTCGCTGACAATCTCGCCGAGACCATCGATCGGCGCGCCGAGCGGGTCGACGACGCGACCGAGGAAGGCGTCACCGACGGGAACGGACAGAACCTCGCCGGTGCGGTGCACCTCCATGCCCTCAACAACGCTGGCGAACTCGCCGAGGACGACGACGCCGATCTCATCTTCATCGAGGTTCTGGGCCAGGCCCAGGGTGCCGTCGGCGAATTTGATGAGCTCGTTGGCCATCACGCCGGGCAAGCCCTCAACGTGGGCGATACCGTCACCGGCCGTGGTGACGTAGCCGACCTCGGTCGTCGATGTCTTGTTCGGCTCATAGGACTTCACGAAGTCCTGGAGAGCGCCACGGATCTCATCGGGGCTGATCGTTAGTTCTGCCATCATCTTCCCTTTTCTGTACGGCTGTACAGGTTCTGTCTGTTCAAGACGCTGCCGCCCTGAATCTGGTACTGCGTGGTTTACGGTGCTGCTGGTTTTGCCGAACTGCGCAAAAATCAGCTGGCGAGCTGGAGTCTCAAATCGGCCAGGCGGGTTGCAATGCTGCCGTCGATAACCAGATCGCCGATCTGTACGCGTACTCCCCCGACCAGAGCCGGGTCAACGACCTGGTTGATGGTGAGTGCACGCCCATGGCGTTCCTGGAGGCTCTTGCGCAGACGGTCGAGCTGGGCGGGCGTCAAAACGCTCGCCGAAGTGATGGTGGCAATCGACGTTCCGGCTTGGTCGGCGACAACGGATGCCGCCTGCCGCAGCAATTCGCCGATGCGACGGCCGCGAGGCTGCTGCACCAGGTGGCGAACGATTGCGAGCGTCTGACCGGACACCTTGCCGGCCAGGAGCTTTTCAACGAGGGCGGCTTTGGCGTCGATTTTGCCAAGCTTGCTGGCCAGGGCCAGTTCGAGCTCGGCGTCAGAGGAGACGGTCTTGCCGAAGGAGAACAGTTCGCCCTCGATCGACGTTTCGGTCGAAACAGACAGGGCGGATGCCCGAAGGCCCAGTTCTTCGATCCCAGCGAGCAGGTCGTCGTGGCTGGACCAGCGTTCGGCAACGGCTGCGGCGAGCAGATCCAGCGCCCGAGGCGTCACGCTCGCACCGAAGACGGCACGAACGAGGGTGACCTTGGCCGCAGCATCCGCTGATGCATCGCCAAGCGCCGACAGGAGTTGCGACGACGACCCGATCACTCGACCGGCGCCGAAGAGGCTTTCGCCCGTCGCCAGATCAGTCGTGCTGCCGGGGACGGACAGTGCCGCCCTCGATGTGGCGAGTGCTTCTCTGGTGGCGCTTCCCATTGGTTAGATCTTTCCTGCTACTGGCGCTTCGCTGGCTTCAAGTTCGGCCAGGAAACGATCGACAATGGCGCTGGCCTTGGCGTCGTCGGACAGGCTTTCCCCAATGACACCCGAGGCGAGGTCAATGGCGAGAGTGCCGACCTCACTGCGCAGGGAGACAACGGCGGCCTGGCGTTCGGCTTCGATCTGCGTCTTGGCACTGGCCGCGATGCGGCCGGCCTCGGCCGTGGCCGCTTCCTTGTGCTCAGCGACAATGCGCTGGCCATCGGTGCGGGCCTGGTCACGAATCTGACCGGCTTCGGCGCGAGCTTCAGCGAGCTGAGCCGTGTACTGCACGAGTGCAGCTTCGGCCTTGCGCTGGGCGTCGTCGGCTTTGGCGATGTTGCCTTCAATGGCTTCTGCACGATCGTCAAGAAGCTTCTGCATCTTGGGGAGCACAAGCTTCCAGAAGAAGAACAAAATCACGACAAAGCAGACCGCCGACCAAATAATGTCGTACGGCTCCGGGATGAGCGGGTTTGGCGCCGCTTCTTCCGTCGCGGCTGCAATTACTGCGTGAAGCATCATGCCTCCTAACTAAGTAGTGAAGAGGACTAGTTCGTGAAGATGAAGTAGGTCGCGATGCCGATGAAGGCGAGCGCCTCGGTGAAGGCGATACCGATGTACATCAGGACCTGCAGGCGGCCAGCCAGTTCAGGCTGACGTGCGACACCCTCAATGGTCTTGCCAACGACGATACCTACACCGATTGCCGGGCCGATGGCTGCGAGGCCATAACCGACGGTCGCGATGTTTCCGCTGATTTCCGCGAGAACGGTTGTTGCGTCCACGTGTGTTTCCTTCCGTAGTGGTGAATGCGGCGATCGCCGGATTCGTAAAGTGTCTAGTGTTCCTCAGCCAGCGCGAGCTGGATGTAGACGGCGGTGAGTAGGGCAAAAATGTAAGCCTGGAGGACGGCGATCAGCACTTCGAACAGCGTGAAGGCGAAGCCGAAGACGAGGGTGCCAGCACCGAAGAGCTTGAAACCACCATCGGCAGTGAAGAAGAAAAAATGCGTGGCGCTGAAGAACAGCACGAGCAGAAGGTGTCCGACGATCATGTTCATCATCAGTCGGAGAGTCAAGGTGACCGGCCGCACCAGGAACGTCGAGATAAATTCAATCGGCGTCACGATGATGTACAGGGCCGGCGGAACTCCGGGCGGGAAGAGCGAGTTACGGAAGAACTTGCCCGGGCTCTTCTTGATGCCGGCGTAGATGAAGGTTCCGTAGGAAATGACGCCTAGCAGCAGCGGAACCCCGATCACCGACGTACCGGCGATATTGAGGAACGGGATGATGCCCGTGATGTTCATGAACAACACCATGAAGAAGATGGTCGTCAGAAGCGGCAGAAAACGCTTGCCGTCTTTCTTACCGAGCAGGTCTTCGGCGATATTGACGCGAACGAAGTCGAGTCCCATTTCGGCCAGGCTCTGGCCGCGGGTCGGAATGATCTTCATGCGACGCGTACCAAGCCAGAACACCAGCATCAGGACCGCAACCGCGAGGAAGCGAATCAGGATGATGCGGTTAATCTCGAACGGAGTATCGGCGAAGAAGATTACATCGGGGAAGAACTCATTGATGGAGGGACCGTGGAATTCACCGTCGTCGGTGGCAGACGGGACCATCAGGTTTACGGCGATTTTTAGCAGCGCTTTCTCCTGTTTCGGGGCGGTGAGCTCTGCTCGCGCATCGACGAATATGGGCAGGTTCACTACGCTGTAAAGCATGTGCAAACCGGGGTTGGATCGGTGTTTACTCTAGCAAAGATCAGGCGCTGCGCCGAATCGAGAGCGGGATGGGTCGAGGCTTGGGTGCCAAGGTCAGTCGTCGATGGGTGCAGGGGGCAACGTGACGTCACTCGTATAGGGCATTCGACTCTTCATCACCACGACCGCATCGACCACGAGGGAGCCGATCACTCCGGCAATGATGCAGAAGAACAGCACCATTGGCTGAATCCAGGCGCGGTCCTGCAGCAGCACCAAAAGCACCAGGAAGACGACGAACTTGAGCAGCCAGCCGCCCATGATGATGCCAAAGAATCCACCGATGGCGGATTCGTTTCCGGCCACGCGGTTGGCCAGGAGAATACTGCCGGCCGTGATTCCCATGAAGGCGACCGACATGGCCGTTCCGATCAGAGCGCTGAGTACCCCGGTACCGCCGTCGACGACAAAGCCCACAATGGATCCGACCACCGCGATGGCCACGGCGACGTAGACGCCGTAGATCAGGATGCGACGCAGCACGGGGATCGAGGTGGGCTGGGTGGGGGCGGGCGTGTTGGTGCTGGTCATGCGTTCTCCTCGGCAGGCGTCGCCGCGGGGGCGGTCGCTCGTGTCGTTGCGGGGTCTGATAGTACGGGTGTGTCTGTGGTGTGCTGGGCCGCGACGTCGAGCGGGTCGAGTTGATTCAGAACGACCACCGGCAGCGGCGCCGACTGGCTGGCCCACTCGCCGGTCTTGCGGCGACCGAGCGGGGCGAGGGTGACGATGGTGCAGATCAGGAGCGAGGTCACCAGGAAGATGGTCGCGTAGCCGGTGGGAAGACCGAGGTAAACCGGCAGGATGTAGTAGAGCAGGCATCCGATGGATGCTGCGGCTGTCCACCCATAGAAGATCAGCACGGCATGCAGGTGGGAATGTCCCATATCGAGCAAGCGGTGGTGCAGGTGTTTTCGGTCGGCACTGAAGGGTGACTTGCCCGCGTGTACCCGGCGGAGGACGGCGAGCCCGAAGTCCAGCAGCGGGATGATCATGATCGCCAGGGGCAGCAGGAGGGGAATGAAGGCCGGGAACAGCTGCGAACGGTTGAGGGAGGTCAGGTCGATCTGCCCGGTGATGGCTATCGCGCTCGTGGCCATGAGCAGGCCTACCAGGAGCGCACCGGCGTCGCCCATGAACATCTTCGCTGGATGCCAGTTCAACGGCAGGAACCCCACACAGGCGCCGACCAGGATGGCAGCAATCAGCGAGGCGAGGTTGAAGTAGTTGGTCGGCGAGGTGTCACGCACGAGCAGGTAGCTGTACAGAAAGAAAACGCCGTTGGCGATGAGGGCGACGCCGGTGACGAGACCGTCGAGGCCATCGATGAAGTTGATCATGTTCATGACGACGACGATGGCGACGACCGTGACGACGATCGACGTCCAGCCGCTCCAGACCGTCAGTCCGCCGATCGGCAGGGAGTAGATCTGCACGCCCTGCCAGGCCACGAGCCCGGCGGCGATGAATTGGCCGGCGAGTTTCGTCATCCAGTCGAGGTCCCAGATGTCGTCGGCCACCCCGACCAGCACGATCAGCAGCGCTGCGCCGAGGATCGCGAGGATCTGCTGCGGGTCGGCAAAGACCAGGCGCAGCGGTGCGAATGCCCCGGCCGTGAGGTAGGCGATACCGAATGCGACCAGGATGCCGAGGAACATGGCGATTCCGCCGAGGCGCGGCGTCGGGCGGGTGTGTACGTCACGTTCCCGAATCTTCGGGTAGAGACGGTACTTGTGGCTGAGCTTGTAGACGACGATCGACAGCCCGAAGGTGACGATCGCCGAAACGAGCGCGAGCAGAATGAATACTGTCATGGGCTACCGGCTGGTATCCGTGTCGTCCTGGGAGGGTGCGGAGAGTGTGGGTGCAGCATCCGTTTCGCCTGCATCGGCGGGATCGACCGCTGCGTCGGGCGCCGCCTCCGGGGCCAGCAGTACGCCGATGACGTCGGAGATCGCGTCTCGGGAGATGACCCCGGAGCGCACGATGTGCAGCAGGCCGCCATTGGTCTCAAAGCCGGTCGCGTCGACGATGGTCGAGGAGCCCTCACCAGCCAGTCCGAAGGCGCTTGCATAGGTGTTGCCGGCCGTGCCGCCGTCGAGATAGACCTCAACGCTTTCGCCGAGGGCGGCCTCGGCGGAAAGCGCGTCGAGGGCGGCGGGCGCGCCGCTGAGGTTCGCGCTCGACACCGCGAGCGGGCCGGTTGCGGCGAGCAAGTCGAGCGCGACCTGGTTGCTCGGCATGCGCAGGGCGACGGTGCCGCGGGTTTCGCCGAGATCCCAGACCAGCGATGGCTGGGCATGGACGATGACGGTCAATCCGCCCGGCCAGAACGCCGCGACCAGGTCGCGTACGGGCTGCGGTACGTCGACGGCAAGGGCATCGAGGGTGCTGACGGTGGGAATCAGCACGGGCGGCGGCGACTGGCGCCCGCGCCCCTTCGCGTCCAGGAGCAGCTGTACGGCTTCGGCATTGAACGCGTCGGCGGCAACCCCGTAGACGGTGTCGGTGGGGATGACGACGAGGGCCCCTCGGCCGATCGCCGAGCACGCCAGTGCGATGGCCGCCTGGTATTTCGATTGGCTCGTGTCGGACTCGCCCGTGTCCGAGTCGCTCGTGCAGTCGTAGATACGTGTCATTTCCGGCAATTCTAACCCAGTGCGGTTGTGAGAAGCGGATTCCACGGCCACCGGTTGCGTCGCGCGTCGCTCAGGGGTGCAACGCCGTGGTCGCCCGGTCGCGACTCGTGTAGTCACGGTGGGTGGCCGGGGCGCGCCAACCGTCCGCGGCTAGCAGAGCCCGGATAGCCGTTCCCTGCAGTTCCCCGTGTTCGATCACGAGCACACCGCCCGGTCGCAGCAGGCGCAGGCCGGTCGCCGATACGCTTCGCACCACGTCGAGGCCGTCCGGACCACCGAACAGGGCGTGAGCCGGATCGAACAGGCGCACCTCGGGGTCGCGGGGAATCGCATCCGCTGGAATGTACGGGGGATTGGAAATGACGACGGCGACCGTGCCGTTGAGTTCGACGAAGGCGTCGGCGAGGTCACCGAAGGTGAGGGTGGCGTTGCGGGCAGCGACCTCGGCGAAGTTGCGAGAGGTCCACGGGTACGCTTCCACTGAGTTCTCGACGGCGAAGATACGGGCGTGCGGCACCTCGGTGGCCAGGGCCAGGGCGATGGCGCCACTGCCGGTGCCGAGGTCGACACCGATCGGCTCCGCGTCGGGCATCGATCGCAGCGCGTCGATGGCGAACTGGGCGACCTGTTCGGTTTCGGGGCGAGGCACGAAGACACCCGGTCCAACGTTGAGGGCCAGCGCCCGGAAGGGGGCGCGCCCTGTTATGTGCTGCAGGGGCTCGCGGGCGCTGCGGCGGGCCAGCAGGAGGTCGATGGTGGCTGCATCCGCTTTGCTGACGGGTTTAGCCAGGATGCTGGCGGCCTGCACTTCGCCGCGGCTTTGACCGAGCACGTGGCCGATCAGCAGGTCGGCGTCGACCTCCGGGTCGAGGATTCCGGCGGCGCCGAGCCGGGCAATGGCCTGGTTTCTCAGGGAAGTGACGGTGGCGGGCTGGGCAGAATCTGAAGAAGGCACGTAGTGAAATGTAACGCACCCGGCCGTTAGTGGCCGAGGGCCATAGGCTGGATAAGGCCCTACACACCATATTTTGCCGAAGATCACCGAATGAAAGTTGCTCACGTGCCCAAGATCTATTCCGACATCACCGAAGCCGTCGGTGGGACCCCCCTCGTCAAGCTGAACCGTTTGACCGCCGGGCTCGGCGCCACCGTTCTCGTCAAGCTCGAGTTCTACAACCCCTCCAGCAGCGTGAAGGACCGCATCGGCGTCGCCATCATCAACGCGGCCGAGAAGGATGGCTCGCTCAAGCCGGGCGGCACCATCGTTGAAGCGACCAGCGGCAACACGGGCATCGCCCTGGCCATGGTCGGCGCAGCCCGTGGCTACAACGTCATTCTGGCCATGCCGGAGACGATGAGCAAGGAACGTCGCGTCATGATGCGCGCTTACGGCGCCGAGATCGTGCTGACCTCCGGTGCCGACGGTATGCGCGGCGCGGTCGAGAAGGCCGCCGAGATCGTTTCCAACACCCCGGGCGCCGTTCTGGCCAGCCAGTTCACGAACCCGGCCAACCCGGCCATCCACCGCGCGACCACCGGCGTGGAGATCTGGAACGACACCGAGGGCACCGTCGACATTCTCGTCGCGGGCATCGGCACCGGCGGCACCATTTCCGGCACCGGCGGCTATCTCAAGGAGCAGAAGCCAGGCCTCAAGGTCGTCGGCGTCGAGCCGATTGACTCCCCCATTCTCTCCGGCGGCAAGCCCGGCCCGCACAAGATTCAGGGCCTCGGTGCGAACTTCGTGCCGGAAACTCTGGACCGTCAGGTCTACGACTCGATCACCGATGTCACCCTGGCCGACTCGCTCGCCACGGCGCGCAAGCTCGGCACCGATGAGGGCATCCTCGGCGGCATCTCCGGTGGCGCTGCCGTCTGGGCCGCGCTCGAGCAGGCAAAACTGCCCGAGAACAAGGGCAAGACCATCGTCGTCATCGTTCCCGGCTTCGGCGAACGGTACATCTCAACCGTGCTGTACGAAGACCTGCTCGACTAAGCCGTCAGCCCCTCCATGAATCCCCCAGAGTCAGTGAGCGTTTTCGGGCGCCTCCGCGAAGACATCGCGACGGCGCGCACCCACGACCCGGCCGCGCGCAGCAACACCGAGGTCTTCCTTGCCTACAGTGGGCTGCACGCGGTCTGGTCGTATCGGATCGCGAACCGTCTGTGGCGTCGTGGACTGCACCTGCTGGCCCGCCTCCTGTCTCAGGTGACCCGGTTTCTGACCGGAATTGAGATTCACCCGGGGGCAACCATCGGGCGTCGCCTGTTCATTGACCACGGCATGGGTGTCGTGATCGGTGAAACGGCGGTGCTCGGGAACGATGTGATGCTGTACCACGCGGTGACGCTGGGCGGCAAGAGCCGGCACGGGCATTCGCGCGGCGTGCGGCGGCATCCGTTTCTCGACGACGGAGTCACCGTGGGAGCTGGCGCCAAGGTCCTCGGCCCGATCACCATCGGTGCCTGGAGCACGATCGGCTCGAACGCGGTCGTAACCAAAGATGCCCCGCCGCGGTCGCTGCTCGTGGGGGTGCCGGCGACGATACGCCCGCAGACGCCCGCGACGGTCGAGTCCGCCCGCGGAGGCACCCTGGAGCCCGAGTACTACCTCTAGAATACGACCGGGCCCGGGCCCGGAAAGTAGGCCCATGTTCTATCGTGGGCCCGCTTTCCGGGCCCGGGCCCGGTTAGGTTAATGCGGGTGCTACTCGGGGTCGCCGAGCTCGGCCAGGCGAGTTTCCTCGTCGGCGTGGATGCAGGAGTCGATCACGGGGCCGAGGGCTCCATTCATGACGGCGTCGAGGTTGTAGGCCTTGTAACCGGTGCGGTGATCGGCGATGCGGTTCTCCGGAAAGTTGTACGTGCGGATGCGCTCGGAGCGATCCATTGTGCGAATCTGCCCCTTGCGCACGAGCGAGGCCGCCGCGTCGATTTCTTCCTGCTGACGCGCCAGGACCCGGGCCCGCAGCACGCGCATCCCGGCTTCCTTGTTCTGCAGCTGTGACTTCTCGTTCTGCATGGCCACCACGATTCCGGTCGGAAGGTGGGTGATGCGCACGGCGGAGTCGGTGGTGTTGACCGACTGGCCACCGGGACCGCTCGAACGATACACGTCGATCTTGAGGTCGTTCGGGTGCAGCTCGACCTCTTCGGGCTCGTCGACCTCGGGGAAGACCAGCACGCCGGCCGCCGACGTGTGAATGCGTCCCTGCGACTCGGTCGCCGGCACGCGCTGCACGCGGTGCACGCCGCCCTCGTACTTCAGGTGCGCCCAGACACCCTCGGCAGGGTCGCTCGAATTGCCCTTGATAGCGAGCTGGATGTCTTTGATGCCGCCAAGATCGCTCGAAGTCTGCTCGATGATCTCGGTTTTCCAGCGATTGGACTCGGCGTAGTGCAGGTACATGCGCAGCAGATCGGCGGCGAACAGCGCCGATTCGGCACCGCCCTCCCCCATCTTGATCTCCATGATCACGTCGCGGGCGTCGAGTTCGTCGCGCGGAATCAGCAGGCGTCGCAGCTTCTCAGCCGTAACATCAAGCTGTTCCACCAAATCCGGAATCTCTTCGGCGAAGGCAGCGTCTTCGTCAGCGAGTTCACGAGCGGCTTCGAGGTTATCTTCAACCGCTTTCCACTCGTGGTACGCCGCGATGATGCGACTCAACTCGGCATAGCGCCGGTTGACCTTCTTCGAACGGGCCGGATTCGCGTGCAGCTCCGGATCCGCCAACTGCGACTGCAGGTCGTCGTGCTCGGCCAGCAGCGTGAGGACGGATTCGAACATTACTTATCCTTGTCTGACCCGTTCAGGGTCGGCATCGACTTCTGAACCTGCATGAGGAATTCCACGTTCGAGGAGGTCTCCTTGAGACGGCCGAGGATGAGTTCGAGCGCCTGCTGCTGCTCGAGCCCGGCGAGGGCGCGACGCAGCTTCCAGGTGACCTTGACTTCATCCGCGCTCATCAGCATTTCTTCGCGGCGGGTGCCCGACGCGTTCACGTCGACGGCGGGGAAGATGCGCTTGTCGGCCAGCTGGCGGGACAGGCGCAGTTCCATGTTGCCGGTGCCCTTGAACTCTTCAAAGATGACCTCGTCCATCTTGGAGCCGGTCTCCACGAGCGCGGAGGCGAGAATGGTGAGCGAGCCACCGTTCTCGATATTGCGCGCCGCACCGAAGAAACGCTTCGGCGGATACAGAGCGGATGCGTCGACGCCGCCGGAGAGGATGCGACCAGAGGCCGGGGCCACCAGGTTGTAGGCGCGGCCGAGGCGGGTGATCGAGTCGAGCAGCACGACGACGTCGTGGCCGAGCTCGACCAGGCGCTTGGCGCGCTCGATGGCGAGTTCGGCGACGGTGGTGTGGTCTTCGGCGGGGCGGTCGAAGGTGGAGGCGATGACCTCACCCTTCACCGTTCGCTGCATGTCGGTGACCTCCTCTGGACGCTCGTCAACCAGAACGACCATGAGGTGAACCTCAGGGTTGTTGGTGGCGATGGCGTTCGCGATCTGCTGCATGACGATGGTCTTGCCGGCCTTGGGCGGTGCAACGATCAGGCCGCGCTGGCCCTTGCCGATCGGAGCAACGAGGTCGATGATGCGCTGGGTGAGCTTGCCCGGCTCGGTTTCGAGGCGCAGGCGCTCCGTAGGGTACAGCGGCGTGAGCTTGTGGAAGTCGACACGGGCCGCGGCCTCTTCAACGGTCTGGCCGTTGATCGAGTCGACCTTGACGATGGCGTTGTACTTCTGTCGGCCGGACTGGTCCCCCTCGTGCGGCTGGCGAATGGAGCCGACGACGGCGTCACCCTTACGCAGGTTGTACTTCTTGACCTGGCCGAGCGAGACGTAGACGTCGCTCGCACCGGGCAGATAGCCGGAGGTGCGCACGAACGCGTAGTTGTCGAGCACGTCCAGAATTCCGGCGACGGGAATGAGTACGTCATCGTCGTTGACCTCGGGCTCGAAGTCATCGCCCTGGTTCGGGCCGCGACGCTTGCGGTCACGGTACCGGTTGCGGTTGCCGCGGCCATTCATGTCGTCGTCGAGACGGTCGGGACCCTGGTTGCGATCCTGACCCTGATTACGGTCCTGGCCACGGTCGTTCTGACCCTGATTGCGGTCCTGGTTGCGATCCTGACCCTGATTACGGTCCTGATTGCGATCGGCCTGCGCCTGCGCGCGCTCCTGATTGCGTTCCTGGTTGCGCTCATTGCGCGCCTGACGCTGGCTCTGTGCGCGGGTCAGGCCCTCGTCGTTTGAGCCGTTCTGGTTGCGGTCGTTCTGGTTGTTCTGGTTGCGGTCGTTCTGGTTGTTCTGGTTGTTCTGATCAACCTGGTTACGGTCGGCGACCTGCGCACGATCGCCACCGCGGCTACGGCTGCGGCTGCGGCCCTGGCGCGGCGCGTTCGTCTCGTTGGAGTCATCGGTCGATTCGTTTGAGTCGTCTACTGCCTCGACCTGCGGGGCCGCTGCGTCGGCGGGCACCTCGACCGGCGCGGCACTGTCGGTGCCAGCATCGGCTGCGGGAACGTTGCGCTGCGACGACGCCCGACGGGACGGACGGCGGGCTGCCGGTGCAGTCTCGGCTGGCGTGCTCTCGGCCGGGGCGCTGTCGGTGGCTGCGCTGTCGGTCGGGGCGCTGTCAGCGGTGTTGAGGACGACGGCGGCCGCACCATCGAGGTGAACCGGCGCAACCTGCACGCGCTTGCGCGCCTGGCGAACCGGCTTGTCGGTGACCGGTTCGGTGTTCTCGCCGGTGTTTTCAGAAGCGGATGCCGCAGCATCCGCTGTCGGCGCGCTCGTGGCGGCCGCAGCGCCACGGGCGTTGCGTGCAATACGAGAGCCGGCGGCCGGAGCGTCGGGGAGGATGATGCCGAATCCGGAGCTGGCATCGGCATTGACGTGGGATTTGGCGGGAGCGGCGGTGCTGGTGCTGGCACGACGAGGCGCACGCTTACGCGGAGCAGCATCGATGGCCTCGGCGAGGCTCTCGACCGGTGCGGACTCGGCCGGCAACGACTCAACTACGGGAGCAACATCGAGGGGAGCAACGGTCAGGGCCGGAGCAGGGTTACTGGCCTGTTTAGTGCTGGTCTGCTCGGTATCGGCCTGTTCGGTGCCGGACCGAGCCGTTTGGATTGCGTCCACGAGTTCTCCTTTACGAAGCTTGGAAGCGCCGGAGATTCCCAGCTCGAGAGCTAGAGCCTGCAGCTCGGACACGCGAAGGGTACTGAGACGGGGAAGATCCGAGCCAGTGGCGCGGAGGTTGACATCAGTCACGAAGGGGGTTCCTTTCCCCTGCCGAACAAAAATTCAGGCCAGGAGATGTATGCAGCGACGGATGCGCTGCGGGTGATCCAATCCGACAAGTGGAGGGGATTGGTGTAAACACACACAGCTACGCACGAAATCGCAATAGCAGTGAGGTACAGGGAATGCACCGGATGTCGCCGGAGGCGGTTTCTATCGGGTGCGCTTCAACCATAGCACTCCACCACCAGTCGAATCGCCAGTCGGGCCGACGCGCACGAGGCACGTCAGCCCGATCAAAACGAGCGTTACGCGGCGCTCTCGGCCGTGCTCGCGGAAGCGAGCGGATGCACGGTGGCACCCTGCACATCAACGGCGAGCATGAGCGCGCGCCACGGGGTGTCTGACTGGCTCGCGACGAGTTCGGCTGCGACCAGACGCTGGCCCGGGTCACTCGCCAGCACCAGAATGGATGGACCGGCACCGGACACGACGGCCGCGAAGCCGGCTTCGCGCAGCAGGGTGATGAGCTTATTCGTCTCCGGCATGGCCGCGGCGCGGTAGCTCTGGTGCAGCTTGTCCTCGGTCGCGGCCAGCAGCAGCTCCGGGCTCTGAATCAGCGCGGCGATCAGCAGCGCAGAGCGCGACAGGTTGAAAACGGCGTCCTCGTGCGGCACGGAAGCTGGTTGCAGGCTGCGCGCAAGCGCGGTGGACATCTCCTGCTCAGGAACGAACACGAGAGGCTTGACGCCGCGGTGCACAACGAGCTTTTTGTGACGCGGACCCTCGGGGGTGGTCCAGGCGATGGTCAAACCGCCGAACAGTGCGGGGGCGACGTTGTCCGGGTGCCCTTCCATCTCGGTGGCGAGTACGAGCAGCATTTCGGCGTCGATGTCGACCACGCCCTCCAGCAGTCCCTTGGCCGCCATGATGCCCGACACGATGGCCGCACCGGAGGAGCCGAGGCCGCGTCCGTGCGGAATAACGTTGTGCGCGACGATGTTGAGCCCGGGCATGGGCTGACCCACGGCCTCGAAGGTGTGAATGATCGCACGCACTACGAGGTTGCTCTCGTCGGTGGGCACCTCACCGGCGCCCACTCCGTGCACCTCGACAAAGACGCCGGGTTCGCTGCGCACGGTGACTTCGAGCTGGTCGTACTTGGCCAGCGCGAGCCCGAGCGTGTCGAAACCGGGGCCGAGGTTGGCCGTGGTGGCCGGCACCTGCACCGAGACGGCGCGCCCAATCAGCGAGAGCGGACTGATCATGCCTTGCCCAGGCCGAGCACGCTGGCGATTTCGGCGGTGTCGACCGGAACGATCGTGGGCACGACGTCGGAGCCGTCGGCGGTGCGCAGCGCCCAGTTCGGGTCCTTCAGACCGTGGCCGGTGACGGTGATCACGACGGTCGAGCCCTTGGGGATGAATCCGGCCTCGGCGCGCTCGAGCAGGCCGGCCACTCCAATAGCGGATGCCGGTTCTACGAAAATTCCGACCTCGGCCGAGAGGATGCGGTGCGCTTCAAGAATTTTTGCATCGGTGATGGCACCGAAATAGCCGTCGCTCTGCTCCCGCGCGTTGAGCGCGAGGTCCCACGATGCCGGGTTGCCGATGCGGATGGCGCTCGCGATAGTGTCGGGGTTGTCGACCCGGTGGCCGAGCACGATCGGGGCGCTGCCAGAGGCCTGGAAACCGAACATGCGCGGCAGTTTCGTGGTGGCGCCGCGGGCGACCTCTTCGCTATAACCGCGAAAGTAGGCGGTGTAGTTGCCGGCGTTGCCGACCGGAACGAACTGAAAGTCCGGGGCGTCGCCGAGCACCTCGACGACCTCAAAGGCGGCGGTCTTCTGGCCTTCGATGCGGTCGGGGTTGACCGAGTTGACCAGGTGCACCGGGTAGTTGGTGGCGAGCTCACGGGCGATGTCGAGGCAGTCGTCGAAGTTGCCCTGCACCTGCAGCAGCTGCGCGTTGTGGGCGACGGCCTGGCTGAGCTTGCCCATGGCGATCTTGCCCGCGGGCACGAGCACAGCGGCGGTGATGCCCGCGTGGGTCGCGTAGGCGGCGGCGGAGGCACTCGTGTTGCCGGTCGAGGCGCAGATGACAGCCTTCGCGCCGTCTTCCATGGCCTTGGAGATGGCCATCGTCATGCCGCGGTCCTTGAACGACCCGGTCGGGTTCATGCCCTCGAACTTGATCCAGACCTTCGCGCCGGTGCGCGCGGAGAGCGCTGCGGCGGGGATGAGCGGCGTGCCGCCCTCCCCGAGGGTGATGATCGGGGTCTTCTCGGAGATATTCAGTCGGTCGGAGTATTCGTTCAGCACCCCGCGCCACTGGCGGCTGACGATTGCGCCGGGCTTGGTCAGATTGGTACTGGTCTCGCTTGGGCTAAACATCAGACTCCTTCAACTCTCAAAACGGATGCGACTTCGGTGACAACACTGTTGGTGGCCAGGTCCTGCACGGTGGCGGCGAGTGCGGCCTCCGTTGCGTCATGGGTCCCGATCACTAGGGTAGCCGTGGCCGAGCGTGCTGCACGACTCTTCGTTGCCATCACGGCCGGTGTCATGGACTGTTCCACGAGCGCCAACGAGACCTTGCGTTGGCCGAAGACGCTCGCGATGGTCGCGAGCACGCCGGGTTCGTCGGTGACTTCGAGGGTCACCGCGTACCGTGTGGTGACCCGGCCGATATCAAAGATGGGCAGTTCGGCGTAGGTCGACGCGGCAACGCCCGGCCCACCGGCAACGTGACGCCGCGCGATGGAGACAACGTCCCCGAGCACGGCCGAGGCCGTCTCCACTCCCCCGGCTCCGGCGCCGTAGAACATGAGGCTGCCGGCGGATTCCGCTTCGACGAAGACGGCATTGTTGGCGCCGTGCACAGCGGCCAGCGGATGGCTGCGCGGAACCATCGCCGGGTAGACCCGTGCCGACACCCCGTCGACGCCGTTTTCGTCGGTGACCCGTTCGCAAATGGCGAGCAGCTTCACGACATAGCCGGCCTTGCGCGCCGATTCAATCTGCGCGGGGGTGACCGACTCAATGCCTTCACGGTAAACGGATGCCAGCGGCACCGTCGTGTGAAATGCCAGACTCGCCAGAATGGCCGCTTTCTGCGCGGCGTCGTATCCGCCGATGTCGGCCGTCGGATCGGCCTCGGCGTAACCGAGCGCGGTCGCCTCGGCCAGCGCGTCTTTGAGACTGAACCCGTCGGTGTCCATCCGGTCGAGAATGAAGTTCGTGGTGCCGTTCACGATGCCGAGAATGCGCTTGACTTGATCGCCGGCGAGGCTCTCCCGCAGCGGACGCACGATGGGGATGGCCCCGGCGACCGCGGCCTCGTAGTTGATTTGGGCGCCGACCTGATCGGCGGCCGCGAACAGCTCGGGCCCGGCTTGGGCGAGGAGCGCCTTGTTGGCGGTGACAACATCCGCTCCACTATTGATCGCCAGCAAAATGTGACTGCGAGCCGGCTCGATGCCGCCCATCAGCTCGATCACGATGTCTGCGCCGAGAATAAGCTCCTCGGCGTTGGTCGTGAACAGGTCGCGGGGCAGATCGACCGTGCGTTCCGCGTTCACGTCGCGCACCGCGATGCCGACCAGTTCGAGGGTGGCGCCGACGCGGTTGGCCAGTTCAGGGCCCTGTTCCAGCAACAGGCGGGCTACCTGGGCGCCCACGTTGCCACCGCCGAGGAGCGCAACGCGCAGATTGCGGTATTCGATCTTCAAGATTCTCCTCCATTGGCCGGGCCCGTCGAAGGCATCCCGGTGTCCCGCGCGAGCAGGTCGGCTATCGTTTCGCCGCGCACGAGCACCCGCGCCGTGCCATCCAGCACGGCCACGACGGGCGCGCGGCCCTGGTAGTTGTAGTTGTTGGACAAAGCCCAGCAGTAGGCGCCGGTGGCCGGCACCGCGAGCAGATCGCCGGGGGTCACATCATTCGGCAGATAGTCGGCGTCGACGACGATGTCGCCGCTCTCGCAGTGCTTGCCGGCGATGCGCACGAGCACCGGCTCGGCCGTCGACACCCGATCGGCGAGGCGTACCGCATAGTCGGCCCCATAGAGGGCCGGGCGAACGTTGTCGCTCATGCCGCCATCGACGCTGACGTAGAGGCGCTGCGTGCCCGACACGTCGACGGCTTTGGTGGTGCCGACACGGTAAAGGCTCACGCCGGCGCGTCCGATGATGACGCGGCCGGGTTCGAACGCGACGACCGGCAGCGGGATGTTCAGCCGCGCGCACTCGGTGGCGACGATGTCGGCCAGGGCCACGGCGAGCTCTCGAATCGGCGTGGGTTCGTCGGCGCTCGTGTAGGCGATACCGAAGCCACCACCGAGGTTGAGTTCGGGCACCGGGCCGTCTTTGAGCAGGACCGCGTGCAGGTCGAGCAGCCGGGCGGCCGACTCGGCGAATCCGTCTGCACCGAAGATCTGAGAGCCGATGTGGCAGTGCAGGCCGACAAAGCCCAGCGCGGGTTCGGCGCGAATCAGCGCGACCAGCCTCGGTGCATCGGTAAGGACGATGCCGAACTTCTGGTCCTCGTGCGAGGTGGCCAGGAAATCGTGGGTATGGGCGTGCACGCCGCTGTTCACGCGCAGCCGCACGTTCTGCACCCGGCCGTTTCGCGCGGCGGCTTCGGCGACGCGGCCGATTTCAACCTCGCTGTCGATCACGATCGTGCCGACGCCCACCCGGGTGGCCTGGTCGAGTTCGGCGAGGGACTTGTTATTGCCGTGAAAGCCGAGCCTGGCCGGTTCGGCGCCACCAGCCAGCGCGACGGCGAGTTCGCCACCGCTGCAGACGTCGATATTGAGGCCCGCGGCGGTGACCCAGCGCACGATCTCGGTCGACAGAAACGCCTTCCCGGCGTAATACACCTTGACGCTCGTGCCGATCCGCGCGAACTCAGCCTGGAACACGGTGAGCAGCTCGCTCGCTTGGGCGCGGGCATCCGCTTCATCGATGACATAGAGAGGAGTGCCGAATTCGGCGGCGAGGGCCGAGGCCCTCACCCCGCCGATGAGGAGTTCACCGCTGGTGCTGCGGGCGGCCGTCGCCGGCCAGAGGCCGGGTGCAAGCGCGTTCGCGTCGGCGGGAAGGCGCAGCCAGTCGGGGGCCAGAGAATTAGGTTCAGTCGTCACGGGGAGTACCTCACGAGAGTCGAAGGGGAATCTCAGCGAGCGAACCCGGTTTGGTCCCTGAAGCCGGAAAAATTGGTCAGCCCACAAGACGGGCAGGCCTGACCAAATTCTACCGCCGCAGGTGACGACGATCGAATTAGTCGGCGCAGCTGCCGAGGGTGGTCAGCGACTGCACGGTGAGCCGCAAAGTGCTCGACTCCAGCGTAACGCGTGCTCGCTCGGGTGAAATGTCAACGTCGCTCAGTTCGACTCCCTCGGGCAGGTAGCTGGCCACGCAGACACCGATCGGGGCCTGCTGGAGGATGAGATTGACCAGCGGTGTTGCGTCGATGTCGCCGATGCCGCTGGTGACGGTCGCTTCGGTCGGGGTGAAGTTCAGGGTATCGCCGGCGGCGCTGGCCGTGGCCGTGGCGCTGTAGCCGACATCGAACTCGAACAACTTCACCGACGCGGTCAATGCAACGTCATTATCGCCGAGGGTCAGGACGGCGTCCGCCGGCGCGCTGCCGGAGGCCTGAACGAGCTGATTGAGGGCGGCCTCATCGAGGTCGAGGGTCGCACTGAGCGAGCCAATCGCCTTGGCCGTATTGGTCGACACATCGCGGGCAATGACATGAACGGATGCCGGTACGCCGTCGACAGTCAGCTTCGGCGCGGTCAGTTCCACCTCGTCAAAATTGCCTCCGATGAACTGGGCGATCACCGAGGTGCCGCCGATGGTCACGGTGACGTCCCCGGTCACGGAGGCGGGCATCCGCTTGCTGATTTCGGTTTCGGCACGGTCCTGGGCGAAAGCGCGCAGTCCGCTATCGACCAGGAAAAACGCGACCACGAGCAGAACGGCAAGCGTCCCCAGAATTATCAGCGGAACCAGACCGCGACGTTTGCGCTTGGCCACGATTACATACGCTCCGGGGCGGTGACGCCGAGCAGGTCGAGGCCGTTGCGGATCACCTGGCCGGTCGCGTCGTTGAGCCACAGACGGGTGCGGTGCAGGTCGGTGACCGGTTCGTCGCCGAGCGGGATGACGCGGCAGTTGTCGTACCAGCGGTGGTAGTAGCCGGCGACCTCTTCGATGTAGCGGGCGACGCGGTGCGGCTCCCGCAATTCGGCGGCCTGGGCGACGATGCGCGGGTATTCCTGCAGCACGCCGAGCAGCGCGGATTCGCTGTCGTGCACGAGCAGCTCCGGCGAGAACACCGAGCGCTCGACGCCGCTCGCTGCCGCATTGCGGGCGACCGAGCAGGTGCGGGCGTGGGCGTACTGCACATAGAAGACCGGGTTATCGTTCGTCTTCTTGCCGAGCAGGTCGAGGTCGATATCGAGTTGCGAGTCGCTGTTCGATCGCACCAGGGCGTAGCGGCCGGCGTCAACACCGACGGCGTCGACGAGGTCGTCCAGGGTGACGATGGTGCCGGCGCGCTTACTCATGCGCACCGGTTCGCCGTCTTTGAGCAGGTTGACCATCTGGCCGATCAGAATCTGCAGGTTCACGCCGGGCTCGTCACCGAAGGCTGACACCATCGCCATCATGCGGCCGACATAACCGTGGTGGTCGGCGCCGAGCATGATCAGGCACTGGTCGAATCCGCGCTCACGCTTGTCGAGGTAGTAGCCGAGGTCGCCCGAAATATAGGCGGGTTCACCATTGGAGCGGATGATCACCCGGTCACGATCGTCGCCGAAGGTGGTGGTGCGCAGCCAGATGGCGCCATCAGCTTCGAAAATATGACCCTGTTCGCGGAGGCGTTCGATGGCGCGGTTGACGGCGCCGGATTCGTGCAGCGAGTCTTCGTGAAAATACACGTCGAAGTCGACGCCGAAACCGTGCAGCTTGTCCTTGATCTCGGTGAACATGAGGTCGACACCGATCGAGCGGAACACTTCCTGCTGCTCGTCGCGGGGCAGGGCAGCGACGTCGCCGTCGTACTTCGCAAGCACGTTGGCCGCGATATCGCCAATGTACGCTCCTCCGTAGCCGTCTTCGGGAGTGGGCTCGTCGAGGTAGCTCGCCAGCACGCTGCGGGCAAAGCGGTCGATCTGCGAGCCGTGGTCGTTGAAGTAGTACTCGCGGGTGACGTCGGCGCCCTCGGCTTGCAGTACGCGGGCGAGGCTGTCGCCGACCGCGGCCCAGCGCACGCCGCCCATGTGGATCGGGCCGGTGGGGTTGGCCGAGACGAATTCGAGGTTGATTTTGAGACCGTCGTAGAGGTGGCCGGTGCCGTAGACCTCGCCCAGGTTGACGATGGTTTTGGCGAGTGCGCCGGCCGCCGCAGCCTCGAGACGGATATTGATGAAGCCGGGGCCGGCGATTTCAACGGATGCGACATCGCTGAGCTGTTCGAGACCGGCGGCCAACTCCGCTGCAATTTCACGCGGGTTGGTGCCGAGCGGCTTGGCGATCTTCAGCGCGATGCTCGAGGCCCAGTCACCGTGGTCGCGATTGCGCGGGCGTTCGACGGCGACGTCGGCGAGGGTGAGTCCGAGGTCTACCCTTGCCGTGTCAGTCTCGCGTCGGCGTTCGCTTACGTCCTGGATGAGATCGAAGAGGGACTGGGAGAGTTCGGCAGGAGTCACTGGACAATCGTACCGGCCCCTCCTGTTGGTAGGGTCAACACGTGACTGATACCCGCGTCTACCCCTCATTTGCCCGTACCGTTCCTCGCTTTGCGCGGCGTCGGGCAGGCCTGGTGCTCGCCGGTGGCGCTCTGTTCGCGCTCGTTCTGAGCGGCTGCGCCAGTGGTGACGAGCCGACGCCGACGAATTCTGCGGCGACGAGCACGGCATCCGCTGAACCGACCGAGAGTGCAGCGCCCTCGTCATCGCCGACGCCGGAAGCGACCGGTTCTCCGATTGAGCGAGCCTGCGATGAGCTGCTCACCCTGCAGGATCTCTACGATTTCAACCCGAATTACGGCACCGCGCCGAGCTTCGCCCCAGCCGCCGGTGGCTTGGCCGAGTCTGCGCTTGACTACAACGGACTCGCCTGCGGCTACTCGAACCAGACTAGTGGCGAGCTCATCGAGCTCTCGCTGGTGGCGCCGAACGACGTCTTGATGACCACACTCAAGCAGCAAGCGGATGCCGACAGCCAGGCCGTGCCCACCTACGGAACCCCGCCGACCGTCGACGGCTTCTTTGAATACGCCGCCGCCGGCAGCGGCCAGGCACAGGTCTTCACGGGAACCTACTGGGTCACCTTGAGCTCGCCAGCCTTCATCGAGCCGGGCGACTCCGAGCGCCTCATGTCGGCGGTGCTCGGTCACCTCGGGTAGCTGCTAACCTTGAACCACCCTGGCCCCCATAGCTCAGGGGATAGAGCACTGCCCTCCGGAGGCAGGGGCGGCAGTTCGAATCTGCCTGGGGGCACATCTGTCACGTGACAGTCCAGTTCGGACTATTGCCACCTACTTCGGACAATCCGGCTATCAAGTTCGTTGAAAGTCATGTCGTTGTCATGAGTAGACGTGATCCGAACGCGGTCCTCAGCCTGTCGCAGTTGACGTGCCTTGGCGGGATTTCCTTACGCGACAGGTCAAACGGGACAAGTTTGCTCAGACGGTGCGCGGGGCCCTGTCTTTGCGGGGGCGTTCCCGTATGAGGTCCCGCTTAGGGGCCGTCGTTGGAGTTCGGCGTGGTACTCGCTGGTCGTTCGCTTTGGTGAGAGAATCTCCCGTATGGGGGCGGCTGAGGACGATGACCTGCGCGAACTACGAGCGCGTGCTGACGGCCCTGCAGCCGCGCTGACACAGTTCGGAACATGTGGACGCAAGGCGGGCGATTCATTTGACCCGTTCTGCAACGATATGACGTCGTCGGGGAATGAGTAGTCAAATGAGGAGTGAAAATGACTAATCCCGATCTCGATGAATTGCTCGGCCAGATGCCGGGACAACTGCCCCTTGCAGCCCAGGCCGAAGCGCAGCGGATGGTGAATGCGGCCATGCCGGCGCGACTTCGACAGGGGCGTGCGCCACGGGCTCGGTGGGTACTTCCTTTGGTGGTCTCGGGCGGGCTCATACTCACGGCTGGGGCGAGCACCGCGGTGATCACCATGTCCCATTGGGGAGGCGTGAGTATGCCGATTGAGAACGTCCGTAACAATGAACCAATCCCGATCAGCTGGACCACGGAGACGGGCCACGTGCAGTCCTGCCGAGTGTGGATTGAACTTCGCAACCCTCCGCCCAACTCTGCTGAAACTCTCGACACTGCCATCACCTCCCGTGACTGGGCGGGGATGGGACAGGAACTGTATGACACGACGGCACCGGGTGTCGAAGACGACAGCGTCGGGGAGACCCGAGTGGGTCGCGGACTCGACCCCGTGGTGCGCGCGTTCGCAGCAGAAACCTTCCCTGGCGTCGGTTGGCTATCGGAGGGCGTAGGAACCGATCAAGCCGCTGTGGACGCTTGGGGCTTTACGTGCGTCCCCCCGTCCGAATGAATACCGACAAGGGTGATCGCACGGCCCGGATTGAGAACGCAGTTCGCCTCCACGCGGCACCTGTTCTCAGTTACCTTGCTCGACGGGTCGCCGAACAAGAAGATGCCGCTGACCTGCTTGCTGAGACGCTTCTGATCGTCTGGCGTAAAGCTGCGGCGCTACCCGCGGACGACGCTGAGGTTCGTCCCTGGATGTTCGGCATCGCCCGAAAAGTACTTATGCACCACTACCGTCGCGCGACCTACCAAAGAACATTGGGAGACCGACTTCGGAGCATTCTGGCCGCCACACCGCATGCAGGCTTCTCGGACCCTACAGAGTATGACGACCTGCACAAAGCCATTGCAGGTCTCGACATGGTCGACCGCGACATTATCGGGCTGGTCCACTGGGAGGGCTTCTCCCTAGTGGAGGTCAGCCGCATACTCCGCATGAAGGAAGGGACCGTTCGCAGCCGCTATCATCGCGCGCGCACCTCGCTCCGTGCGGAACTGGATCAGGGAAGCAGTCCAACCGGGAGGGCGGTCAACCCGCGAGCCCCCCAGGTTCGAGACGCTCTGGCGACCTAACACCGACCGTCTGACCTTCGATGACGTCCCGGGGGATGCAGCGAAACCAAAGTAGCGGGTCGCCTCCCACAGTTATTCTGCTCTTCGAATGAGGCCGTCCCACAGGGGGTTCGGCTTACGGGGGCGCGGGGCTGGACTTTTTTGCGAGGGTGAGCGCACGCTTCAGCAAGACTGCGATCAGTAGGATTTATCCATGCAGCTGGGTGTTGGCACGAGAGCGTCTGTGACGTTGGAGCCTGTTCGATATGAGTTTGCGACCCCTGCGGGCGATGAGTGGGATGACAATTGGCTGGTCATCAGCGGGGACGTATCGGCGCCTGACGCGGCGTGGCAGTTTGCCGTTCCGTGTTTGACGACGTTCGAAGCGAAGCGCATTTCGGCCTGGCTGCGCAGCGTGGCCAATGGCGACATCGCCGTAAGCGTCATTGGAAACGCCGGTGTTGTGCCGTCGCTCGAATTTACCGAACCGAATCTTGCGTTCAGCGTTGGCAGTTATCAGGGCGTGTCGATATCGGTCAGGGTGCACTTTGCGCTTGAAAGTATGCCTGTCGGTCAGAGTGGCGATGACCGTGATCAGTTTTGGTTCGAGATCGCAGTGACGGCTGCAGATCTTGACTCATCGGCCGATGAGTGGGACGAGGCGCTGTCAGCCTTTCCGGACCGCTAAGCGTTCCCGGGCGGCGATGCCGCTATTCTGCGGCAATAGAGCACCGCCACTCTTCTTCAATAGCCACAGGTGTGGGCGGGAAAATTCGGCTGCGTCAGCCGACGGCGATGAGTGTCGACCATGCGACATCGATCACGCAGAGACTATCGTCGGTTTCGCGGTAAAAGACGTCGCCGGGATGAGTGTCACCGGGAGTAGCCCCCTCGGGAAGACCCTCCAGGTTGATGTTCCACTGCGGATCGAGTGGTACTTGTTCATCCCAGTAGTCGGCAACGAACCGTTCCGGCTCGCCTGCGGAGCGGCCTTCCCAATCTTTTGCCGTGCCGAGGTCAGCTTCGGCGTCTTCGCAGACGAGATCGGATGTTCCGCCAGAAGCGAGGTCTTTGATGAGGTTCTCGGTAGTTTGGATAACCTAAGCACCGTCGTTCCCCCAAATTAGCGTGTCTACGGAGCATCCGCTCAAGACCAATGCGCACACAGTTGCGAATCCGGCAAGAGCGAGGGCGCAACGAGGCTTCATGCCTTGAGGCTACAAGATGGCACGTAGTCGCCTCGCTTGGAGCGGAGATTCCTAGAGCCCGCGTGATTCCCTATATGTGCCCGCTCCGCGTTCCCGATGCGGGACAACGGACCGTCAGATCGAGATTCCACCAGCATCCGTTTTGGTGTTCGCAGGATGCTCCGTCAATTCACCATGATTATCCGTCGGTCGGCATGTTTTCGGGAGTGGGACCTGTACCGTACAGTGACGATATGGGTGACTCTCCGAATCCTCTCATTCCCGCGGGGTATGACATCGCTTGGACCATAATGTCGGTCCTGCTCGTTGTCCTAGTCATCGTAGCGCTCGTCTCCATAGGGCGGGCGGCTAAACGACTTACCCCCACGCAAGCACTCATCTGGACGCTCCTGACGATTTTCGTGCCAGTCGTCGGCCCGGTCGCATGGCTCTCGATTGGTCGACGATCAGGTCCCACCCCAGTGAGGTCTCACGCGGACTAGGCACCGTTCCGCCACGGCGAGAACAGACTGCCGCGAATGACCGGTCCCGTTTCCAGGGGCGCTTCATCGCGTCTGTCTATGGGGGGCTGAGTGTCCCATAGGGGGTTCCCCTTGAGGGCTCTCTCGTGAGCGCTTTGCCGCAAGCCGCTGCGGCAGTTCTGGCACTCGCAGGGCGTCGGTCAGGCGGTGAGCAACGCGAGCGGGATGACCGCCACGCCATCCTGTCGGCGATAGGCGTGGGTGCCAGTGTTGATGATAACGAGTTCGACAATTTGGTCGGGAAGTGACTCCTTCACCCACAGCAGGTGGCGAAAGTCCTGGTCGGTGATGGCGGACTTGAGCTTGACTTCAATACCGACAGCTTCTGCGTCTCCTCGGTGGATGACGAAGTCAATCTCGTGTCGCCCATCATTGTCGCGGAAATGCGACAGCTTCGCGTCGTTCGCTGCCGCATAGGTCTGGAGGCTGAGGGCCACGAGTGCTTCGAAGAAGTCGCCGAGGCGAGTCCGGTCGCGGTTGTTCGTCGCGGGCCCGGTGGCTGACATCAGTTTGACCGCGTTGAGGCCCAGGAGGCGCGCGGCCAGTGCCGGATCGGCGAGAATGTGCTTCGGAGCGAGGGCAACTCGTGACAGGAGCTTCCTACTGGGCGACCAGGCGTCGACTTGGTCGAGCTGGTAGAGGCTGCTCAGGACGTCACGGTAGGCGATTGACGTCTTCTTCGTCGGTCCTGTTGGTTCACCTGGGTCGAGACTGGCACCGATCTTCGCGAACGTGGTTGCGGAGGCCGTGGCCGAGGCGTAACCCCGCAGCCATCCGCGCAGTAGTTCCGGCTGACGGATGCGGTGTCCCTGTTCGGTGAAGTCGTGAGTGATGACTCGCTCGATGTAGTCATCAAGCCACACAGCGCGGGCACGATCGTGCGGGTAGGCGACACGGTTCACCGCCCAGCAGGACTATGGACTCCTGCGGTGCATCAACTCCTGACCACACTCCGCGCGGCGGGAGTGACGGAAGTCCCCGAGCCCTTCGGCCTGGACGAGCAGGGCCGCGAAGTGCTCTCCTACCTCCCTGGAATCGTCGGCAACTACCCAATGCCAAGCTGGATCTGGTCGCCGACGATCCTGCACGAGGCTGGATCTTTGCTCCGACGGGTACATGACGCCGACGCGCCACTCGCACACCGGGCCGCCGCCGGCAGCTGCCGGCGCACGAGCCAATCGAGGTGGTGTGCCTGAACGACGTCGATCCCTACAACATGGTCTTCCAAGACGGGCACATCACTGGACTTATCGACGTCGAGATGGCTTCTCCGGGGCCTCGGATTTGGGATCTTGCCCGACGAGTGCGACCCTGAACCGGCAGCTCCTGGCCCTGCTCGGCACCTGCCCTTCGTGGGCCGGCAGCAGAACGTCGTCTTCCAAGGGTTCACCGGGTCGGGGAAGTCGTATCTGGGTGGCGCGCTGCCCAGGGCGGATAGGACGGCGAGGCTGGGCTCGGGCATCGCGTGGAGGCGCGGCAGGAAGTAGAGGGCGGTGCCACTGACCCCCAAGGCTAAACATTGGGTTATATCACAGCAGCCCGCGAAACGCAGTCCCCTCATGAGCCGACGTGTGATCATCTGCGGCAAGTCGTACCTTTCAATTGCACCTGTGTTGAACGCTCAATATGGGCAAAGTCATTGGTGACTACTTGGCAATCCACTACCCACAAGGAAAAGGATTTTTCATGCTTAAAAGATTTTCGGAACAGATGCGTCTCAAGCTCTTCACCGTAGCGGCTGCCTCGTCGGCGATCCTGATCGGCATGACCGGACTGGCCCTTAGCACGCCCGCTTCGGCCGCTCCCGCCCCACAAGCCAACGGTACCGCTGCTGCCGCAGTCCCCGGCGAGCTCGTCGTCGGCTACGTGGCCGGCGCCTCCGCCGACCAGCGCGAGCGTGCTCGCGAGCACGCCTCGGCACGGTTCGCCGAGCGCATCGTCGTCGCCGCCGCCGACCGCACCGAGGTCGAGCTCGTCCGTCTGCCGCAGGGCAAGAACCTGAACCAGGCGATCGCGCAGCTGAAGAGTGACCCCGCCGTCGCCTACGCCGAGCCGAACTTTGTCCTGACCCACCAGGCCACCGCCACCGACCCCATCTTCACCAGCACCAATACCTCCCAGGACCTCTGGGGCATGTACGGCGACGCCTCGACCCCCGCCAACGCCTACGGCAGCCAGGCCGCCGAGGCATGGACCGCCGGCCACACGGGGTCGAAGAGCGTCTACGTCGGCATCATCGACGAGGGCATCCAGTACACCCACCCCGAGCTCAACGGGCAGGTCTGGACCAACCCCTACGAGATCGCGGGGGACGGCATCGACAACGACGGCAACGGCTACGTCGACGACGTCAACGGCTGGGACTTCGCCAACAGCGACAACACTATCTATGACGGTGGCTCCAGAGGCTCGCTCGACAACCACGGCACGCACGTGTCCGGGACCATCGGCGCCAAGGCCAACAACGGGCAAGGCGTAGCTGGCATGAACTGGGATGTGACCCTGATCAGCGGCAAGTTCCTCGGTCGCCAGGGCGGATCCCTGGCCGACGCGGTCAAGTCGGTCGACTACTTCACCGACCTCAAGACCCGCCACGGCCTGAACATCGTGGCGACCAACAACAGCTGGGGCGGCGGCGCCTTCTCCCAGACCCTGCTCGACGCCATCACGCGCGCCAACGCCGCGAACATCCTGTTCGTCGCGGCCGCCGGCAACAGCGGCACGAACAACGACACGACGGCGTCCTACCCGTCCAACTACGACGTCGCCAACGTCATCGCAGTCGCCGCCATCGACCGCAATGGGGCGCTGGCGTCCTTCAGCCAGTACGGCGCCACGACCGTCGACCTCGGCGCCCCCGGAGTCGGTGTCTGGTCGACGACCGCCTTCAACACCTACTCGTCCTACAACGGCACCTCAATGGCCACGCCACACGTCACGGGCGCGGCCGCCCTCTACGCCTCCACACACCCCGGTGCGACAGCGGCGCAGATCAAGAGCGCGATCCTGAGCTCGGTCGTCCCGACGGCCTCCCTCAGCGGCAAGACGGTCACCGGCGGACGGCTCAACGTCAGCGGCTTCTGACTTAGAAGACGGTCAGCGGGTGTGGTCGGGGCGAGAGCCCGGACCACACCCGCTTCTCGTTGCCGAGCGCCGTCTCCAAGACTGACTGACAGTTCACGACGCCACGCTCAACAACGGGCTCGTCGTACACCACGACCGTGGACTCAATTAGCCGTCATTGCGGCTCTTCTCAGTTTGGTGTTCGGCGCCACAGCGGCGAGTGATCTGGACAGTGTGATCCTCAGCCTCGGCGAACACGTCGGCCGAGTGCTTGCGCAGGTCTGATGATCGCCGAGTCGTGGTGCGAAGGTCATTGATCAGAGTCATGTGATCATCGTGTTCGGAATGCATTCGGAAGTACAGACACTACCGGCGCTGCGCATCAGTCATGATCGCTCTGGACCAGCCGCAGTCATCCAGCGACAGTAACTACTGATAAGACATGGATACCCATGACGAAGTCATGAGCGGAATCTCTGATCGAGGTCCGACCATCTTCACTTGCGGCACGTGCCCACTTCTTGCCCACAATCGTGGCGTTATCATTGCTCAATCATGATCGCTATTGTGAGCGAAAACGACTCTTGATCGACTATTTACCGTCGGGAGGAAGACTGGAAAAGGTCCGCGGTTCGCCCTCCGGGAGGCAGGGGCGGCAGTTCGAATCTGCCTGGGGCACACTCTGAAAGCCCCGGTCACGCCAGTTGCAGCAATTGTTCGTTGCGTTCAGGCTGCAACTATCTGGGCCGATACACATCGGCGCGGTGATCCACCTGCACGACGATGATCACCAGCCGTTCCTCGACGATGTCGTAAATAATGCGATAGGGGCCACGGCGCGCGCTCCACAGACCTTCGAGTTCGCGTTGCAAAGGGTTACCAACTCGCCGCGGGCATCGGGCGAGGTCTCCGTAGACGAACTCAATTATCGCTGGCACAATCCGGGGCGGTACTCCTTGTAAATCTCGGCGGGCCGAACCAGCGAATTCGACCTCGTCGCTCTTCTCGTCGTCCGAGCTCACTTCGACGATCGACGGGGAACGTTGAACTCGGCGCGTATCTCGTCCTCGCCAATCGTGCGACCGTCGACCAGCTCCTGGCGCGCTTGGGCGACGGCAGCAAGAGTCCCGGGCCGAGAGAGCCAAAAGAGCGTCTCCTGCAACGAATTCCATTCATCGGCTCCGATCAACACCGCCACCGGGAATCCATTTTTCGTGATCGTCACCTGCTCGTGAGTGAGCGACACCGCGTCGACGAACTCACTCAGCCGGTCCTTGACCTTAGAAATCGGTAGCGTCTGCATGCCACCACCGAAGGCCCGAATCCTGGCCATGAGTAGGTCCATATAGTGGCTCTTCTTGGCGATCGTTATCTTGCGGTGAGCGAACGGATCAGTCTGCCGCGCTCTGTCGCGTGTCGTCGCGACCTTTGCGCCCCGGTCATCGGCCGGCCCACATCTCAGCGATTGGGATCTCCCGGTTCAGCACGTTCGATGCGGCGCGGTGGCCGGAGCAGAGCGCCGCGGTGACCGTGGCAGGGTCATCCGTCCAGGTCGCCTCTCCGGCGATGTGGAGCACCCCGCCGACGGGCGTCGCGAGGTCGTCGTGGTCGGCCGTGGTGGCGCCGCGCGTCATGTACGCGTAGGAACCACGAGCAAAGGGATCGTCCTGCCACGCGGTGATGTCAACCCGGGTTGGAAACTCCACCTTGTCGCCGTACAGCCTCCGCAGCTGCGCCAGAACCGAGTCGACAACCTGCAGGTCAGTCCAGTTACGGATCTCGCGGGCCGCAGGCCCGGCGGCGAAAGTCAGCAGGGTAGGCGTTCCGTGCAGGGCCGTCAGGTCGTACCAGGAGTGCCACGCGCGACCCTCGGGTCCTTGTTGCCGGATTGCAAAGACTCCGTCGTCCCAGAATTTCGTCGGAAACCGCAGGAAAATCTTCTCGAACGCGTTCATCGTCAGCCGCCCCAAGGCGCCCACGTTTGGTTCCGGGAGCGGCGGTTCGATGGTGAACTCCGGTGACTGGAGAACCCCGACGGGCACCGTCACGACGGCCGTGTCCGCCGTCAGAATGCCATGGTCTGTCGTGACCGTGACGACCGTTGAGGACCATCGCACGTGGGTGACGACGTGCTCCAGGCGGATGTCGAGTCCGGTCGCGAGGTGCGTGGCCAGTCGGTCATAGCCGTCGGGAAAAACCACCTCGTCACCCTCTATGACATCGTCGTCGAGTCCGTGGGCGGCAAGATCGTCGATCCAAACCCCGTACTGCTCTTCGCTGCGGTGCTGCAAAAACTCCCGCACACGTTCGGCCCGAGCCGGGTGCCAGCCCTGGCCAGCGAGCGCTGTCTCGGTCACGTCGCGGTAGGAGGCATCCGTTTCTGACGCAGCGACCGCCTGGACGAGCGCGGCATCAACCGAGCGGATGTCGTCGGTGAAGGCCCGCGCGGCATCATCGGGGAGTCGCTCACCGCTCGGACCGTAGTACGCGATCGGGCGGCTGTCCGGTTGGTATCCGCCGACCGTGAACTCCATGGTTGGCATCCCAAATGCTGCGGCCGCTGCTGCGACGGGGTTGTCGGTGATGCCGTGGATCCACGATGCGCCGCGGTCGGTGACGAACCCGTCGGCGCGATCCGTGTAGACCCGGCCGCCCACACGGTCGCGGGCCTCGAGCACCACGACGCGGCGACCGGCGTTCGCCAGCAGTCGAGCAGCGGCCAGCCCCGCCACCCCGGCGCCAACCACGATCGCATCGAAATGTTCCATACCTAACCTTCTCCTACGGGGGCGAGCAGCGCTGCCAAAGTCGGCTGACATTCAGCCGTGAGCCCACTCTCCCATGCTCGTCCTCCATGACGGCGGCAGGGGTCGCTGAGCGTCTGAACTTGACCGTACAGGGGATGCGCATGTTGGGTTGATGCCGCAGTCGCTGGCCGATTCCCACGGCCACCGACATTGCATTAGCTCTCGGAGTCCTCGCCGTGTTCGGCAAGGGCGTTCCCTCCCCGTCGGGCGGCACACCAGCGCCACCTGCGCACCCGCGAACAGACGGAGCTCCAGACCAGTAGCTAGACTGATTTACCTGATCGGGGAGGTTGTGGATGGCTGGAAAGAACAGCGTCGGGCCGGCCAAGCCCCAGCCGTGATCGAGGCGCTGTGAATCGGCATCGCCTCGCCGGAATCGGCGCGATCACCGTCACGTCCATTCTGTGGGGCACCACCGGAACCGCCGCGACTCTCGCGCCCGGCGTTGGGCCGCTCGCGATCGGCTCAGCGGCTCTCGGCATCGGGGGGATTCTGCAGGCCGTCATCGCCATCCCCGCGCTTCGGGCCGTCCTGCCCGCCGTGCGCGGCAATTTGCGGCTGATCGTTCTCGGCGCGGTGGCGGTCATGATCTACCCCCTGGCCTTCTACAGTTCCATGCACTTCGCGGGCGTCGCGATCGGATCGGTCGTTTCACTCGCCTCCGCGCCCCTCGCCTCCGGCCTCCTCGAATTCCTGCTCGAACACAAACGACTCAGCCGGTGGTGGGCCCTGGCGGCGGGCCTGGGAATCATCGGCAGCACGCTGCTGTGCCTGTCCAAGATGACGGATGCCGCAGAGTCGGCCGGTCAGACCGTGGCCGGCATCTCCCTCGGACTCCTCGCCGGGGCAACCTATGCCACCTATTCCTGGGCAGCACACCGCCTCATGAACCGAGGCATCAGCCGCGCAGCATCGATGGGCTTCGTGTTCGGGCTCGGCGGCACGCTCCTGCTGCCCGTGCTCATTGTCACCGGCGCCCCGCTGCTCGCATCCACCCAGGCCTTCAGCGTTGCCGCGTACATGGCGATCATTCCGATGTTCCTCGGCTACCTTCTGTTCGGCTACGGCCTGACCCGCGTCGGGGCCAGCACCGCCACAACGATCACGCTCACCGAACCGGCGATAGCGGCCATCCTCGCTGTGTTCATCGTCGGCGAACGCCTCACGACGCTCGGCTGGGTCGGCCTCGCGGTCATCGCCGGCGTCCTGGCCATCCTGGCGATTGCCCCGGCCAACGAAGTCGAGCGCAAGACCGCGACCTCAACGCAGAGAATACCCGCCGCGACCCGGTGACCGGCTCGGCGCATCCGCTCGTCAGAGGCTGTCTCGTCAACGGCTGTTCGGGCACACGAAGAGGCCTCAGTCTTTCGACTGAGGCCTCTTCGTTACTCCGATTTAACTTAGTGGCTACTCAAAGCCGGTTCCTCGAACTGGTTGCTCGTGTTGTTTACGCCGCCAGCCTTCAGCGCGGCTTCGCCGGCGAAGTACTCCTTGTGGTTGTCACCCAGGTCGGAGCCCGACATGTTCTGGTGCTTGACCGTGGCGATTCCCTCACGGATTTCGCGACGCTGCACGCCCTTGACGTAGGCGAGCATGCCCTGGTCGGCGAAGTAGCCCTTGGCCAGGTCATCCGTCGAGAGTGCGGCCGTGTGGTAGGTCGGCAGGGTGATGAGGTGGTGGAAGATGCCAGCCTCTTTCGAGCTATCGCGCTGGAAGGTGCGGATCTTCTCGTCGGCGTTCACGGCCAGTTCGGTCTCGTCGTAGTCGACGCTCATGAGCTTGGCACGGTCGTAAGCGGAGACGTCCTTACCCTCGGCGAGGAGTGCGTCGTAGGCCTGCTGACGGAAGTTCAAGGTCCAGTTGAACGACGGGCTGTTGTTGTAGACCAGCTTGGCGTTCGGAATGACCTTGCGCACCTCGTTCATCATGCCCGCAATCTGGCCGATGTGCGGCTTCTCGGTTTCGATCCAGAGCAGGTCGGCACCGTTCTGCAGCGACGTGATGCTGTCGAGCACGCAACGCGCCTCGCCGGTTCCGGCGCGGAACTGGAACAGGTTGCTGGCCAGGCGCTTCGGGCGAAGCAGCTTGCCATCGCGCTTGATGACGACGTCGCCGTTGCCGAGGTCGGCTTCGGTGATCTCGTCAACGTCGAGGAAGGAGTTGTACTGGTCGCCCAGGTCGCCGGGCGTGTACGTCACGGCAAGCTTCTGCGTGAGGCCGGCACCGAGCGAGTCGGTGCGCGAGACGATGATGCCGTTCTCGATACCGAGCTCGAGGAACGCATAGCGAACCGCGTTCAGCTTGGCGATGAAGTCTTCGTGAGGAACGGTGACCTTGCCGTCCTGGTGGCCACACTGCTTCTCGTCCGACACCTGGTTCTCGATCTGAATGGCGCAGGCGCCAGCCTCGATCATTTTCTTGGCCAGAAGGTAGGTGGCTTCGGGGTTACCGAAGCCAGCATCGATGTCGGCGATGATCGGCACAACATGGGTCTCGAAGTTGTCAATCTGCACCTGGATCGCAGCTGCCTTGGCGTCGTCGCCAACGATGCGGGCGTTGTCGAGGCCGGTGAAGAGCAGGTCGAGCTCGCGGGCGTCGGCCTGGCGGAGGAAGGTGTAGATCTCCTCGACGAGAGCGGGAACGGTCGTCTTCTCGTGCATGGACTGGTCGGGGAGCGGACCGAATTCGCTGCGCAGCGCCGCAACCATCCAGCCGGACAGGTATAGGTAGCGCTTGTTGGTGGTCTTGAGGTGCTTCTTGATCGAGATCATCTTCTGCTGGCCGATGAAGCCGTGCCATACACCGAGCGACTGGGTGTAGATGGAGGAATCTCCGTCGTACTCCCCCATGTCCTTGCGCATGATGTCGGCCGTGTACTGCGCGATCTCCAGGCCGGTCTTGAAACGGTTCTGGGCACGCATGCGGGCGACAGACTCCGGGTTGATGGCGTCCCAGCTGCTTCCAACCTGCTGTTTGAGGGCTTCGATGGCCGCGATGTCTTTCCGGTAGACAGTCATGTTAATTCCTTCGACGTGTGAGTTGGGCTGAGCCGGAACTTCTGACTCAACGAGCCGCTATCGGCTGATAAACCCAGATTGGCGCAAGAACAGTGAGTCTTTCCCAAGAAAGTCGAGAGAATAAATGCGATTCTTCTGCAATTGAAAAGTTATTCACGGAGTTGGGTGTTCTCGGGGGCATCTCCGGGCACGACGATGACCAGCCGGCACCTGGGGCACCGATGGCACTCTTCCAGACCGTCAGCGGTGTCGACGCCGTCCGGGATCATCTCGGTGCCGCAGGCCGGGCAAGCGGGACCGTCGTCGTCAAAGTCCTTCATCACACAGGCGATTTCAGGCCGGCGCCGCACAGCGGCACGACCACGGACTCGGCCGTGAGCAGGCTCGCGGCCACCGCCCAGGTGGGGCTGGCTTTGTCGAACGTCGAATCAACGGCGGCGCGCACGGCAGCGAAGCAGACAGCCGAGGTCGGCTCGACGAAGAGTCCCTCATCGGCCAATTCCTGGCGCGCGCCCGCGGTTTGCCGGTCACTGACGGAAACGATCGTGCCACCGGTGGCACGCACGGCGGACAGAATCTGCCGGCCCCGGGGAGGCGCCGCGATGGCGATACCCTCGGCGATCGTGGCGCCGCCGTCAACCGCCGCGGGCATCGCGAATCCCTGCGCCATGGCCTGTTCCAGCGGCGAACAAGCGGATGCCTGCACCGCGACAATCCGCGGCATCCGCTCGGCGAGACGAGCGGCGACCAGTTCGCTGAAGGCGAGGTAGCAGCCGAGCACCAGTGTGCCGTTGCCGACCGGAACCACCACCGTCTCGGGCAGCGAGCGCCCGCGCTGTTCCCAGATCTCATAGCCGTACGTTTTCACGCCGTGCACAAAGTACGGGTGATAGACGTGGCTCGCGTACATGACGCCGGGTCGGCCCGCTGCCCGCAGGGCCGCCGCGGAGGTATCCGCGCGCGAGCCGGGTACCAGCTCGACCGTGGCGCCGTGCGCCCGCATCTGCGCGAATTTGCCGGGCGAGGTGGATTCGGGAACGTAGACCGTACAGCCGATGCCGGCCCGCCCGAAATAGGCGGCCATCGCCGTGCCGGCGTTTCCGCTGCTGTCGACCATGGCGTTGGTCACACCGAGCCGTTGGGCGAGGGTCGCGAGCAAGACCGCGCCGCGGTCTTTGAACGAGAGCGTCGGCAGCAGAAAGTCGAGTTTGAGCTGTACGTGGGCGAGAGCGCGGGACGGCACGAGGGGCGAAAAGCCCTCTCCCAGGGTGATCGCCGGGTCGACGGCGATCGGCAGCGCCTCGGCATAGCGCCAGAGTGAGGGGGCGCGGCCGGGCAGCGCCTGGGCATCCACTTTAATGTCGAATTCGGCGACGTCGAGTAGGCCGCCGCAGGTGCAGCGCCAGACCAGGCTCGCGACCGGATAGACGGCGGCGCACTCGGAGCAGACAAGGTCAGGCATCCCTCGATGCTAGCTGCCCCGCCGTCAGCTGCCGGTGGTGAACCTCCAGATGCTCGTCGAGACGGGGTTGCCGGCCAGATCACGCACGGCACTGCTGCCGCCGGTGACCGTGACGGTGACGTTGGTGGTGGCGGCCAAGGTGTTGCCCGGGTTCAGAATCCACTGATTCGTTGTGCCGCTTCGGGAGACGACGGCGGCGATCGCAGCGCCGGTCGCGGTGTTCTTCAGCCTGAAAGTGGATGCCGCCACCCCCGCCATTCCCTCGCTGAACGTCACCGAGACACTCGCGGTGCGGCTGGCACCCGTCGCCCCGCTGGCGGGAGTGCGCGTGGTGATCGTCGGCGCTGGGCCGGTCGTGAAGCTCCAGCTGGTTGACACCAGCGGTGTGCCCGTCGCGTCACGGATTGCTGCGGCCCCGCCGGTGAGGCTGACGCTGTATTTGGTGTCCGGCGCGAGGGTCGCGGTCGGATTGAGCGTCGCGACCCGGGTGGTCGCGTTGTAGCTGACCGCGGCGGAGAGAACCGTGCCGGCCGGATTCTTCACCCGCATCGTTGTCGTCGACACCCCCTGCACGGCTTCGCTGAAGGTTGCGGTCGCGTTGGCGGTCTGCGCGACCCGGGTGGCCAGGCTGACCGGTGGTTTCGCCGTGACGGTCGGCGGGACCTCCGCCGCCACGATCGGGCTTAGAAAACCGCTCCTGGCGGTGTTCCAGTGCGTGGCCAGGTAGTTCGACGCGGGCGGCGTGCCCGAGAAATAGTAGTCCTCGTCGTGACAGTCGATGGCCCATTCGGTGCCCGGGCAGGTGAAGGTCAGGGTGCCGCCCGCGGCGAAGTGCGGCCCGCCGTCGTCGTAACACATGAGGTCGGCCTCGTCGTAGCAGTGGCCGGCCTGGCTGGAATGCGGCGCCGAGTACTGCACCGCCCCGATATTGTGGCCGATTTCGTGGACGATCACGAGCAGGTCCAGGTAGGCCGACATCGAATAGCGCGGCCGGGTGTCGTTGTTGGCGTTCAGCGCGGGATTCGGCTGGTCGTCGATCGAGAGCTCACCCTGACCCCCGTAGGGATAGACATCCTGAATCTGATCGATATAGGTGATGTACAGACGATCATTGGCGATGAAGTCGACCGGTCCCAGCCCGAATGCGACCTGATTTTGCAGGCTCCAGACGTAGTCGTTGAAGTCGTAGGTGGCGTCGGATCCGACCGGCAGCAGGGTCACGTTGCGCACCGTGACGTCGACGCCGTTGGTGCACAAAAAGCGGTAGTTCTGGCTGGTAGCGGCATCCGCTGCCTCGAGATTGTTGTTCACTTGCCGCATCACGTCACGCAGGGGGGCCAACATTGTTGCGTACCGGTTGGTGCGATCCTGCGGAACCCCGTAGATCACCTCGATGCGCGTACCACTCACACCGCCGGCGCTGCACAGTGCGGTCAGCTCAGAGGCCGGTGCGGCGGGAACGCTCTCTTCTGCCGCAGCGGCTGTCTGTTTCAGCCTGGCCGCGCCGCCGAACGCCTCGACCGGGTCGGGTCCGTGGCTGCACAGGAGGGTCTTGGCGACCGTGATCTTGAGCTTGGCGCACAGTTTGGCCAGATCGGGGGCGGTCTGCACTGTGGTCTGCACTGCTGTCGGCGTTGTGACGGCGTCGGCGGCATTGGCTGGCAGCGGTGCAAACGCGGTGACGAAAATGGCACCCAACGCGAGCACGGCGAGACTACGGCGAATAATGCGGGACGGCTTCGGAGCGCGAACAAATGTCATCTTCGTGTCCTTCCGGTGCTGGCCACGATTCGACCCCAACGATAATGCGGTTCGCCCACCCCTTCAAGGGCCGGCGCGCCATAGTGTGGGAGCCATGATGGTTCACCGCTACTGGCGCATCGCGCTGGTTGCGCCCGTGATCGGGTTCCTCCTCGGTGCCGCCGTGGTGGGAGTGATGTCCTTGGGCAGTAACCCCCAGGCGCGAGCCGGCCAGACGATCGAAGGCGTCGTGCGGGCGATTCTGGGCTTCGGTGCCGTCGGCCTGGTCGTCAGCATCGCCGCGCTGGTCGGCGGCGTCGTTCTGGTTGGCGGCCTCGACCGGCACCTCGCAAAATCGTCGGGTGCGCGCACCGCCCTGGCCTCCCTCGGTGCGGCCGGTGGCGTGCTGATTCTCGGAATCGTGTTCGCCACCGTGCAGGGGATAATCGGAGCGGGCTGGGCGTACCTCATCATCACCTTCACCGTGGCGCTCGCTACCGCGGCGGGGATCGCGGCAGCGTTTCTGGTGCACCGGGCTGAGCGACGAAGCGAGCGCACCCGGCCAGAGCGGCTGGAGCATCCGCTGCCCAGCGCCTGGGTCGATTTCTAGAATGCCGGTGCGAACCGTCGCAACGTAGGGTGGGCACATGATAGTTCGGCGCTACTGGCGCATCGCGGTGTTCGCACCGATCGTGGGGTTTCTGATAGCGGCCTGCGTCGCAGTCGTCATGACCGACGCCGGCAGCGGTGAAACCGAGTTTCGGTTCTGGTTTGTCGTGCGTTCCATGGCGAATTATGGCGTGATCGGCCTCGTTATCGGGGCGGTCGCTTTGCTGGGCGGTCTCGTGGCGGTGGCGATTGCTGATCGAAAGCTCACTAAATCGCGGCGCCTGCGCACGACAGCGGCCGCATTGGGCGCGATGGGCGGTGTGGTGTTGCTGTCCCTGACGATCGCCGCAGTCTTGACGATGCTGGACGACGGACTGTATGCGGGCATCACCATCGCCTTCGGCGTGGCCTTTGGCGCGGCGGCAAGCGTGGTGGCGGCCGTGATGGTGCTCTACGCGGATCGTCACACCCGCTAGGCCGCAGCAAACCGCTTCTGCGAGCGCGCTTTGGCGTTCTCGGCCTCGATTTCCCGGTTTTTCGGCGGTGCGGAGCTCACCAGATCTTCGAGCAGGTGCCGAGAGATGCGCGCTATCTCGTGCACGGCCAGCTCAAAGGCTTCTTCGTTCGCCTTCGACGGATGAGTGGGCTGGGCCGAGTTCTGCGGCCGGCACATTCTGGTCGACGCGGGCGTGTTCGTGCCGCGTGGCCGAACCGAGTTCCTGGTCGAGCAGACCCTGGCGCTGTGTCCACCCGAGGCAGTCATCGTTGATCGCTGCTGCGGATGCGGCAGCGAACGGGTGGCGAGCTGATCGCGTTCCCCGGGCAGGTCGACGGCCCTCTCTCGCTGCACGATGGTGGGCGTCGACGACAGCACGATGACGCGCTCGGCCAGGTACACGGCCTCGTCGATGTCGTGCGTGACGAACAGGGTCGTGATCTTCACGTCGCGCAGTGCTTCGAAGCTGGTGCCGCGACAGGCCAACCGCGGCGGCAAACTCAGGGCCGAGCGAAGCGTAGTTCTGGATAATCTCCCGAACAGCGTCTTCATTAGCGGATGCATACGCAAACAATTCCGCGAGCGCCGCCCGGAAACTCGTGACGAGGTGAGGGTTGGTCTGGGTGCAACAAACGCTGAGCTCCTCCGACATGGTCGGGGAGGTTACTGAATCAGGTACTGGCTGACAACGACGCACAGGCGTTCAAAATGAAACTTCATTGTCAATCTATGAAAAGTAACGGCCAGTGCCAAACAATGTCAAGGTCTCGTCAGATGGTAATGATCACGTTACCTGAGCGAAACATCCGCTCCACAGGCTGACTGTGCACTCATTGCGAGCACCGGACCGGCGTTCAACCGACAGTGATGACTGAATTCTCTTGTCATCTAATGAAATAAGTGTTTTACTAAATGCAATTGTGAGTGGCATGGAAACACGAGGAGCTTGACATGAGCGCAGTACCCGGCAAACCAGACACGACCACGCGAACGGCCGAGCGTGCCCTCGCTCTGCTCAGCGTCGTCTGCGAGCGAGGCTCACTCACCCTCGGTGAAGCCGCGAAAGCGGTCGATCTCTCCGCCAGCACAGCACTTCGCCTCTTGCGCACCCTCGAGGCAGCCACTTTTATTCGCCGTGACGACGAGGGCTCCTACCGCCCAGGAGTGGCGATCGTGCAGCTCGGCGTACTCGCCCTGAGTCAGGAATCACTCGTGGCGCTCTGTCGCGATCCGATGACGCGAATTGTCGAACAAACCGGAGAATCCGCGTATCTGAGCATCCCGGCCCCGGGACGACAGGGCCTCTACGTGGCCATTGTCGAAGGAACCCACTCCGTTCGGCACTCGAATTGGGTGGGCCGCAAGTTTCCCCTTGACTCGAGCGCCTCGGGGAAGGCCCTGCAGGGCGGCACCGGTGACACCGGCTACTGCGTCGTGAGTGACGGTGTAGAGCGTGACGTCACGGCAATAGCGGTACCGATCAGCGTCGGCGACCGCATCGTGGGCGCCCTCAGTGTGGTCGTTCCGAGCTACCGCATCACCACGTCAAGTATCGAACGTATCGGCCAGCTCTTGCTCGGCGAAGCGCGCCAGCTCTACGCCCGCTGATCACCCTGAAACTTTCCCGCACCATCCACTGCCCCGCCAGAACAAGGGAGCCCCACCTATGACTCACACCTCGTCGCACCCGACCACCCACACCCCACGCCCCGTTCGCGCCGCCCGCGGCACCGAACTGACCGCGAAGAGCTGGCAGACCGAGGGCCCGCTGCGCATGCTCATGAACAACCTCGACCCCGAGGTTGCCGAGCGCCCCGACGACCTCGTCGTCTACGGCGGAACCGGCAAAGCCGCCCGCAACTGGGAGTGCTACGACGCGATCGTGCGTACCCTCGAAACCCTCGAGAAAGACGAAACCCTGCTCGTACAGTCGGGCAAACCGGTCGGCGTGTTTCGCACCCACGAATGGGCGCCGCGGGTGCTGATCGCCAATTCCAACCTCGTCGGCGACTGGGCCACCTGGCCGGAGTTTCGCCGACTCGAGCACCTGGGGCTCACCATGTACGGGCAGATGACCGCTGGATCGTGGATCTACATCGGCACTCAGGGCATTCTGCAGGGTACTTACGAAACCTTCGGCGCCGTGGCCACCAAGAAGTTCAACGGCACCCTGGCGGGCACGCTGACCCTCACCGGCGGGGCCGGCGGCATGGGCGGCGCGCAGCCGCTCGCCGTCACCATGAACGACGGCGTTGTGCTCATTGTCGACGTCGACCCGGCGCGGTTGCAGCGCCGCGTCGATCACGGTTACCTCGACGAAATGACCGACGACATCGACGACGCCATCGCCCGGGTGCTCGCGGCCAAGGCGGAACTCCGCGCTCTGTCGGTGGGTCTGGTCGGCAATGCCGCGACCGTGTTCGCCGAATTGCTCTCCCGCAAAGTGCCGATCGATATCGTGACCGACCAGACCAGCGCGCACGACCCGCTCTCCTACCTGCCCGAGGGCGTCACCGTCGAGGAATGGCACAGCTACGCGGCCGAAAACCCGGAGGAGTTCACCGTGCGCGCCCGCGCCGCCATGGCCAAGCAGGTCAAAGCGATGGTCGAATTTCAGGATGCCGGTGCCGAGGTCTTCGACTACGGCAACTCGATTCGGGCCGAGGCGAAGCTCGGCGGCTACGAGCGGGCGTTCGAGTTTCCGGGGTTCGTGCCCGCCTACATTCGCCCGCTGTTCGCCGAGGGCAAGGGCCCGTTCCGCTGGGTGGCCCTCTCCGGCGACCCGGCCGACATCGCCGCCACCGACAAGGCCATTCTGGAGCTGTTTCCGAACGACGCCGGGCTGCACCGCTGGATCACCAAGGCCGAAGAAAAGGTGCAGTTCGAGGGCCTACCGGCCCGCATCTGCTGGCTCGGCTATCAGGAACGCCACCTGGCCGGGCTCAAATTCAACGAGATGGTCGCCTCCGGCGAGCTGCGCGCCCCGATCGTGATCGGCCGCGACCACCTCGACTCCGGCTCGGTCGCTTCGCCCTACCGTGAGACCGAGGGTATGTTGGACGGCTCCGACGCGATCGCCGACTGGCCGCTGCTGAACGCGCTGCTCAACACCGCCTCCGGCGCGACCTGGGTCTCCATTCACCACGGCGGCGGGGTCGGAATCGGCCGCAGCATTCACGCCGGGCAGGTCATCGTCGCCGACGGCACCCCGCTGGCCGCGGAGAAGATCGCGCGTGTGCTCACCAACGACCCGGGCACCGGAGTGATGCGGCACGTCGACGCCGGCTACGAGCGGGCCAAGGAAGTGGCCCGCGACCGCGGCCTGCGTGTGCCCATGTGGGAGGACTAAACGTGCTCGCCGGTCTCGCCGAGATCGCCGAGGTCGGCCGCGACCACCGGCGCGGCGGGTACTCCCGCCATCTCTGGCAGGTGGCCGACCTCGAACTGCGCTCCTGGTTCGTCGAACGCGCCGAACGGCTCGGCCTGCAGGTCGAAACCGACCGCAACGGCAACCTCTGGGCCTGGTGGGGTCAGCCAGGACCGGATGCGGTCGTCACCGGCAGCCACCTCGACTCCGTTCCCGGCGGCGGCGCCTACGACGGGCCGCTCGGCGTGATCTCTTCGCTCGAGGCCATCGGCCGGCTGCAGGCGAGCGGGTTCGTGCCGACCCGGCCGTGCGCGGTGCTGATGTTCGCCGAAGAAGAGGGCTCCCGTTTCGGCATCGCCTGCCTCGGCTCGAGGCTGCTCACCGGAGCGATCGACGCCGATCAGGCCCGCGCCTTGACCGACCGTGACGGCGTCACGCTGGCCGAGGCCGCCCGGAAAGTTGGTGTCGACCCGGCGCACCTCGGCGTTGACCTCGTTGCACTAGAACGCATCGGACTGTTCATCGAACTGCACGTCGAACAGGGCCGCGGCCTGATCGACCTCGACCAGCCGGTGGCCGTGGCATCATCGATTCTGGCCCACGGTCGCTGGCGCCTCACCGTCACCGGCCAGGGTAATCATGCCGGCGCGACCACCATGATCGAGCGCCGCGACCCGATGGTCGCGACTGCCCAGGCCATCGTGGGTGTGCAGGCCGCCGCTCTGGGTCGCCCGGGAACCCGGGCGACGATCGGCCGCATCGAAGCGATCCCCGGCGGAACCAACGTTATCGCCAGTTCGGTGCACGCCTGGCTCGACGCCCGCGCCGAGACCGACGAAGAAACCCGCCTGCTCGTGGCCGACATTGCAGCCCGCGCCCAGCAGGCCGCCCAGCAGAACGGATGCTCCGCCACCCTCACCGAGGAATCCTGGGCCGGCGCCGTGCAGTTCACCCCCGGCTTGCGCGAGCGGTTCGCGCAAGCGCTCGGCCAGGTGCCGCAACTGTCGACCGGAGCCGGCCACGATGCCGGCGTGCTCGCCGCCCACGTGCCGAGCGCAATGCTGTTCGTGCGCAACCCGACCGGAATCTCCCACGCGCCGGAGGAATTCGCCGAAGCCGCGGACTGCGTGGCCGGCATCGACGCGCTCGAACTGCTGCTGAGGGATCTGCTATGAGCAACTTCTGGTGCGAAACCCTGCTGATCGACGGGGTCGCCGTGACCGGGGTGAGGGTCGAGGTCGACGATCACGGTCGCATCTCTCGGGTTCAGATTCACGGGGCGGAGGCCGCGGACATCCGTTTGGGAACGGTGCTTCCGGGGTTCGGTAATGCGCACTCGCACGCGTTTCACCGGGCCTTGCGCGGCCAGACCCACACCGAGGGTGGCGATTTTTGGATTTGGCGCGAGCGGATGTACCGGGTCGCCGCGCAGCTCGACCCCCTGAAGTACCAGGCGCTGGCGACGGCGGTGTTCGCCGAGATGCTCGTGAGCGGCTACACCGCCGTCGGTGAGTTTCACTACGTGCATCACCGCGCGAATGGCGAACCGTATGAGACGGAGCACGCCATGGAACTGGCGCTTGCGGCGGCGGCGCGGGCCGTCGGCATCCGTTTGGTGCTGCTCGACACGGTGTATCTGCAGGGCGGATTCGGGCAGGAGTTGGCACCCGAACAGCGGGCGTTTGGCGACTTTGACGCGGCGGGCTGGCTGGCCCGATGGCACTCGCTGCGCGCAGCACTGGGGAACGACGACCTCGTGACGCTCGGCGCCGCGCTGCACTCGGTGCGTGCCGTCACGCCCGAGGCGATGCGTGAAGTGCTCGCCGGGTTGCCGGCGGACGTTCCGCTGCACGTGCACCTGTCGGAGCAGCCGCAGGAGAACGCGGATTGCCTCGCGGCGTATGGCCTGACCCCGACCGGTGTGCTCGATTCGCTCGGCGCCCTCGGACCGCGACTGAGTGTGGTGCACGCAACGCATCTGAGCGACGCGGACCGCGCGCTGCTCGGCGACGCCGGCGTGACCGTCGTAATGTGCCCGACCACCGAGGCCGATCTCGGCGACGGAATCGGTCCGGCGCTCGCCCTGGCCGAGGCGGGCTGCCCGATTGCCCTAGGCTCCGATCAGCACGCCGTCATCGACCCGTTTTTGGAGATGCGCGGATTGGAAATGGGCGAGCGGCTGGCCTCGCGACAGCGCGGACGCTTTGCCCCGACCGCCCTGCTCACCGCGGCCACGAGCGCCGGTTATGCCTCGCTCGGGCTCGGCCGTCTCACGATGCGCGAGGGCGACCCGTGCGATCTGGTCGAGATCAGCACCGCCGGCGTGCGCACGGTCGGATCGTCTGTCGAGCAGCTTCCGCTGACCGCGACCGCCTCCGATGTGCTGCGGGTCATCGTGGGCGGGCAGGTCGTGGCCGATGGAGGTCGGCTGGTCGGCGGCGCGCGGCCGTCGGAGCTGATGGCCGACGCGCTTGGAAGGCTCGGCGAATGAGCGGCACCGAGCTCATCACCGGAATCGGTGAGCTGACCACGCACGATGAGTCCGGCGAGCGTCGGCACGACGCGGCACTCGTGATCGGCGACGGCCGCATCCTCTGGATCGGTGCGGCCAGCCAGGCTCCGGCTGCCGATCGTCGAACGGATGTCGATGGCCGCGCCGTTCTGCCCGGTTGGGTCGACTCGCACACCCACCTCGTCTTTGGCGGCGACCGTTCGGCAGAGTTCGAAGCCCGCATGGCCGGCCAGAAGTACGCCGCCGGCGGCATCAACACGACCGTCGCCGCAACCCGCGCGGCGTCCGAGGAGCAGCTTGTAGCCACAGCGCTGGGCCTGCGCCACGAAGCCGAAACGCAGGGCACCACCTTTCTCGAGACCAAAACCGGCTATGGGCTCGACGTGGACAGTGAAGCGCGGTCGGCCCGGGCCGCCGCCCGTGTCGCCGACGTCGTCAGCTATCTCGGCGCCCACATCGTGCCGACCGGGCTGGATCGTCGCGACTACCTCGACCTCGTCACCGGGCCGATGCTCGCCGCGGTGCTTCCCTACGTGCAGTTCATCGACGCGTTCTGCGAGCAGGGCGCGTTCGACGTGGAAGAAACGCGGGAGGTGCTGCTGGCCGGCCGGGCCGCCGGCCTCGGGCTGCGCGTGCACGGCAACCAGCTCGGCTTCAGTGGCGGCGTGCGGCTGGCCGCTGAACTCGGCGCGCACAGCGTTGACCACTGCAACTACCTGGAGCCATCCGATATCGACGCACTGGCGGCGTCGGCCACGGTCGCCACGCTGCTACCGGCCTGCGACCTGTCCACCCGGCAACCGTTTCCGCCGGCCCGCCAGCTGTTCGACGCCGGTGTGACCATCGCCCTGGCGACCAATTGCAATCCAGGCACCTCGTACACCACGTCAATGCCGTTCTGCGTGGCGACCGCCGTGCTGCAGATGGGGCTGACCGTGACCGAGGCGGTCTGGGCGGCGACCCGTGGTGCGGCCGCGTCGCTCGGCCGCGATCAGGGAACGGATGCCGTCGGCTCGCTGCGGGTCGGCGGCCTGGCCGACCTGCAGGTTCTGAACGCCCCGTCGATCTCGCACCTGGCCTACCGCCCCGGCGTGCCGCTGACCGCAAACGTCTGGAGACGGGGAGTGCGGGTGGCCTGAACCGCGAAAGCGAGAAAATAGCTGCTTCAGCACACCCGAAGCAACCTTTTTCCCGCTCTAGCGAGACGCGGCAAACTACGCTGGGGGGATGACCTCTGGCCCGATCACCCCTCCCCTGGCAACCAAGAAGCCGCAACGCCGCGAGCACCACAACGACGTCTACGTCGACGATTACGAGTGGTTGCGCGACAAGGACAGCCGCGAGGTCATCGCCCACCTCGAGGCCGAAAACAGCTACACCGCGGCCCGCACCGCCACCCAGGAACCACTCCGGCAGCAGATTTTCACCGAGATCAAGAACCGCACCCAGGAGACCGACCTGAGCGTTCCGGTGCGTCGCGGCGCCTTCTGGTACTACACCCGGACGGTCGAGGGCCAGGAATACGGCATCCACTGTCGCGCACCGATCAGCGGCCCGGATGACTGGGCGGCGCCCGTGCTCGGCACCAACCAGAGCGTGCCCGGCGAGCAGATCCTGCTCGACGACAACGTCGAAGCAGCCGGCCACGAGTTCTTCTCGCTCGGCAGCTTCGACCTCAGCGACGACGGCACTCGGCTGCTCTACGCCGTCGACGTGGAGGGCGACGAACGCTACACGATTCGGGTGCGCACCATCGCGACCGGCGAGAACCTGCCAGACACGATCGAAAACACGAGCGCCGGCGCCCTGTTCGACCCGAGCGGACGCTACCTCTTCTACACCACCGTCGACGACGCCTGGCGCCCGGACACCGTATGGCGGCACGAAATCGGTGCCGCTGAAGTCGCTGACGCCAGCATCTTTCACGAGCCCGACGAACGATTCTGGGTGGGCGTCGGCATCACCCGCAGCCGCAAATTCCTCATGATCGAGGCCGGATCCAGCGTCACGACCGAATCGTGGGTGCTCGACGCGAGCAACCCCACCGGCGACTTCGCCGTGGTCTGGCCGCGCCAGGACAACGTGGAATACGATGTCGAGCACGCCGTGATCGCCGCGGAAGACCGCCTGCTGATCGTGCACAACGGCGGCGCGGCCGTCAATTTCGAACTGGTCAGCGTCGCAGCCGCAGACCCGCAAGGCGAAAAGCGGATGCTGCTGCCGCACGACCCGCAGATCCGGCTGGAAAGCGTCGATGCCTTCGCCGACTTTCTCGTCGTGGAGTACCGCCGCGACGGCCTCACCCGCCTCGCCATCGACCGACACGACGCGAGCGGCCTGACCGAGCTCGACTTCGACGAACCGTTGTTTGCCGTCGGTTCAGCCGGCAACCCGGAGTGGACCCAGCCGACCCTGCGGTTTGGCTTCACGAGCTTCATCACCCCGCCAACGGTCTACGACCTCTTCGTCGCGACCGGCGAACGACGCCTGCTCAAGCAGCAGCCCGTGCTCGGCGGCTACGATCCGGCGCTCTATGAGCAGCGCCGCGAGTGGGCGACCGCCGAGGACGGTACCCGGGTGCCGATCTCGCTGGTCTACCGCCGCGACCTCGTTACGCCCGGAACCCCGGCGCCGACCCTGCTCTACGGCTACGGATCCTACGAGCACAGCATCGACCCCGGCTTCGGCATCGCCCGGCTCAGCCTGCTCGACCGCGGCATGATCTTCGCCATCGCGCACGTGCGCGGCGGCGGCGAACTCGGCCGCACCTGGTATGAAACCGGTAAAACCACGACCAAGCGCAACACCTTCACCGACTTCGTGAGCTGCGCCCGGCACCTCATCGACGCAGGCTTCACCACCCCGGCCCGGCTGGTCGCCGAGGGCGGCAGCGCCGGCGGACTGCTCATGGGTGCCGTCGCCAACCTCGCGCCCGAGCTGTTCGCCGGCATCCTCGCCGAGGTGCCGTTCGTCGATGCGTTGACCTCGATTCTCGACCCGTCACTGCCGCTGACCGTGATCGAGTGGGACGAATGGGGTGACCCGTTGCACGACGCCGCGGTGTACGCCTACATGAAGTCCTACTCCCCCGTCGAGAACGTGCGGAACGTCGCCTACCCGGCGATTCTCGCCGTGACCAGCCTGAACGATACCCGGGTGCTCTATGTGGAGCCGGCCAAATGGGTGGCCAAGCTGCGCGAGGTGGGAGCGGATGCCCTGCTCAAGACCGAAATGTCAGCCGGCCATGGAGGAGTCTCCGGTCGGTACAGTGCCTGGCACGAACGCGCGTTCAACTACGCCTGGGTGCTCGACACCGCCGGCCTGAACATGCCCGAGAGCTAGAAATGTCAGAGGGCACCCCAGCATGGAAGCGGCTGGTGCTGCCAGGGGAACCGCCGGCATCCGCTGGTCTGCGCATCGGCAATTTTGGGCAGCCGAGACCGCTGGCTACGGGACTGAAAGTGCCGATGGGGCTGCAGTTCGAGCTGCGCGAGCAGACTCCGCGCACCAACGACCGCTGGCGCGGTCCGACCGCTAAACCGGTGAAGGCGCTCGTGGCCGGGCACGGCGACTATCGGCTCGGCGTTCGGCCGGTCATCCACAATGCGCAGGGCAACTGGGTGCGCAGCAACGTCACCTGGAGCCACCTCACTTTTCAGCTCAACCGGTTCAACCTCGACCCCGAACACCACCGCTGGATCTCCCAGTTCGCCGCCCTGTACAAGGCCGTGCGCGAGGTTTACACGAGCCAGGAAACCGACTGGATCTACCTCGACAACTTCACCAGCCCGCTGCTGTGGCCGCTGCTGCGCGAGGCCGAGCAGCTCGGCATCGGCTTCGTCGGCAACAAAAAAGACGTCGTCGTACGCATCGGTTCGCTCGCCGAAATCAGCCTCGACGCCTCGCAAACGGATGCTGCCGGCCCGCTGCTCCTGCAGTCCCGCCTGCAGATCGACGGCGTCGACCATCCGCTCGAGGCCGCCGGAGTCATCGCCGGCCACGGTATCTACAGCGTGCGCTTCGGCACGCCGACCGTGTTCACGCTCGCCCCGGCCGCCGGCCCGCTGAGCGGCGAACAGCGTCACCTGGTCGGGCAGGTCGAGGCGGCGAGCGTTCCCGCCGAAGACACGGTCGAGTTTCTCGGCACGGTCTACCCGGCCCTGCAGCGCACGGTCGCGGTCACCAGCATGGATTCCTCGGTGCGCTTTCCCGCGGTAATGCCCGACGACTTTGAGCGCACCGAAACGCCCCACCTCGTGATCACGACGGTCGAGACCGACCAGCGCGACTGGTTCGACCTCGGCGTGATCGTCACGGTCGGCACGATCACGGTGCCGTTCGGCCCACTGTTCAAGGCCCTCGCGAAGGGGCAGACCCGCCTGAAACTGGTCGACAACAGCTATCTCTCGCTGCAGAGCCCTGAGTTCGAGCAGCTGCACGAGCTCATCAACGAGGCCCGCGCGCTGCACGAATGGGAGACCGGCCTGCGCATCAGCCGCTATCAGGCCAGCCTGTGGAGCGATTTTGAGGATCTCGCCGATGAGACCGTTCCGGCCGTGTCGTGGCGAGCGGCCGCCGCCGGTCTGAAAGATCTGACCGGGATCGACCCGGTCGACCTCCCCGCTGGCGTGCACGCGACCCTCCGGCCATACCAGCAGGAGGGGTTCGCCTGGCTCGCCTTCCTCTGGAAGCACCAGCTCGGCGGGGTGCTCGCCGACGACATGGGGCTCGGCAAGACCCTGCAGACCCTCGCGCTGCTGGTGCACGCGCGCGACTCGAGGCCGTTTCTGGTGGTGGCGCCGACATCCGTTGTCATGAATTGGCTGAACGAAGCCACCCGGTTCGCTCCCGGGCTGCGGATACGCACGGTGACGGCGACCGAGGCCAAAAGCCGCACGCAGCTCGCGGATGCCGCCGCCGACGTCGACGTGCTCGTCACCTCCTACGCTCTGTTCCGTCTCGACTTCGACGCATACCAAGCCCTGAATTGGGCCGGCCTCATCCTCGACGAGGCGCAGTTCGTGAAGAACCGCACCAGCCGCGCCTACGCCTGCGCAAAAGAGCTGAACACACCGTTCAAACTGGCGATCACGGGCACTCCGCTGGAGAACAACCTGATGGACCTGTGGTCGCTGTTCAGCATCGTCGCACCCGGCTTGTTCGCGTCCGCGCGCAAATTCACCGAGAACTACGTGCGGCCGGTGACCCTTGGATCGAGCCCGGAGCGGCTCGCCAAGCTGCGCCGGCGCATCCGCCCGCTGATTTTGCGCCGCACCAAAGAGGTCGTCGCCCGCGATCTACCGCCGAAACAGGAACAGGAACTGCCAATCGCGCTGAACCCGGCGCACCAGAAGCTCTACGACACGTTCCTGCAGCGCGAACGGCAGAAACTGTATGGGCTGATCGAGGACCTCGACAAGAACCGCTTCATTATTTTTCGCTCACTCACCCTGCTGCGACTGCTGAGCCTCGACGCCTCGCTGGTCGATCAGAAGTATGCCGGCGTGCGCTCCAGCAAGCTCGACGCCCTGTTCGAGCAGCTCGACGACGTCATCGCCGAGGGGCACAAGGCCCTGATTTTCAGCCAGTTCACGTCGTTTCTGAAGCTCGCCGCCGCCCGGCTGGACGCTCTGGGCGTTCCGTACTGCTACCTCGACGGGTCGACGCTACGGCGCAGCGAGGTGATCGACCGGTTCAAGAGCGGCGCGACCCCGGTGTTTCTGATCAGCCTGAAAGCCGGTGGCTTCGGCCTCAACCTCACCGAAGCCGACTATGTTTTTCTGCTCGACCCCTGGTGGAATCCGGCGACCGAGGCGCAGGCCGTTGACCGCACCCACCGCATCGGCCAAACCCGCAACGTCATGGTCTACCGGATGGTCGCCACCGGCACGATCGAGGAGAAGGTGATGGCGCTCAAGGCCCAGAAGGCACAGTTGTTCAGCGCGGTGCTCGACGACGACGCCCTGTTCAGCACCGCGCTGACCGCCGACGACATTCGCGGCCTGCTCGAGCCCTGACCGCCGCCCCTGGTCAGAGCGTCACCGCCACTTCCGTTGGCCGGCCCGGAAGAAAGCCGGCGGGAGAGGCTAGACGTCGCTTGAGGCTGACCACAGGTTGATGCCGTTGTCGACGGCATGCACGTCGATCGCGGTCAACTCCGCAGCGCTGAACTCGAGGTTCTGCAGAGCTCCCACGTTCGTTTCGAGCTGGGCGACCGACGATGCGCCGACGAGCGCGCTGGTCACTTCGGAGTTGCGCAGGACCCAGGCCAGGGCCATCTGGGCGAGCGACTGACCGCGCTCGACGGCGATCTCGGTCAACGCCCGGATGTGCACGAGCGCCTCGGTGCTCACCATGGACTTCTTGGCCGAACCCTCCCGCGCGACGCGGGAGTCCGAAGGGATTCCCCCGAGGTAGCGGTCGGTGAGCAGCCCCTGCGCCAGCGGCGAGAACGCAATGCAACCCGCTCCGATGTCTTCGAGGGTATCGAGCAGATCGCCCTCAACCCACCGGTTGAACATGGAGTACGAGGGCTGGTGAATCAGCAGCGGTGTGCCGAGGTCGGCCAAAATCGCCGCGGCCTGGCGGGTGCGCTCCGGCGAGTACGAGGAGATCCCGGCATACAGGGCGCGGCCACTCGTGACGGCGGTGTGCAGCGCGCCCATCGTCTCTTCGAGCGGGGTGTCTGGATCGGCGCGGTGGGAGTAGAAGATGTCAACGTAGTCGACGCCCATGCGGCCTAGCGACTGGTCGAGGCTCGAAAGCAGGTACTTGCGGCTGCCGAAGTTTCCGTAGGGGCCCGGCCACATGTCGTAGCCAGCCTTGGTCGAGAGCACGACCTCGTCACGGTGGGCGGCGAAGTCTTCGCGGAACAACTGACCGAAGTTCGTTTCGGCTGAGCCGTACGGGGGGCCATAGTTGTTGGCGAGGTCGAAGTGGGTGATGCCGAGGTCGAAGGCCCGGCGCAGAATGGCCCGCTGCGTTGCGAGCGGCTTGTCATCGCCGAAATTCTGCCACAGTCCGAGGGAAATGGCGGGAAGTTTGAGGCCGCTGCGTCCGACGCGACGGTAGGGCATGGACTCATATCGAGAGTCATTGGGAAGATAAGTCATTCGATTATTCTTCCACTTCCAGGCCACGCCACGCCACGCCAGAGGCTTGTACGAAAGCTCGCCTGCGAATCAGTGCGCCGCTTCAGTGTCAGCCCAATCGGGTTTGATGTGTTCGCGCAGGTACTCGGCGAACCCCGCCGGGGCTCGGCCGACGCGTCGTCCCGAGGTCAGCACCGGAATCAACGCCGTGCGTGCCTCGGCGACCCCCAGTTCACGCAGGGCTGCCACGAGAAGCCTGTCTTCATCGCAATCGACCGGCGCAAATTCGCCGGCGGCCAGGTACAGATCAGCCCGCACGCCCAGATTGCCTCCGTGAACGTGCGGATGCCCCTCACCGATCATGTGCAGGGACTCCCAGTTCACCAGCTCGTGGGCGGCCAGGTCGTCGTCGGGAAGCACCGTTCCGAGCACCAGATCGACACCGTTGCGGGCAAACGCCAACTGTGTGATCAGCCAGTTCGGCGGCACGGCCGAGTCCGCGTCGGTGCTGGCGATCCAGATTCGCTCGGCTTGGCCATCACCCACAGCGGATGCCGCCGCACCCGACGCCGAGACCGCTTCCAGCCGGCGCAGCGCGCGCTGCACACCGAACCGACGCGCCACGCCGACGGCGCCGGCCTCAATTTCAACTCGGTCGAAGTCGGGCCAGAGTGCGGCGACTCGGGCCGATAAATCGGTGCACTGGTCCAGGACCAGCAGCACCGACACCGCTGGGCGGTCCGGCTGCGGCAGCACGGTGAGCGCGTCGATCGCCACGGCGAGTGCTGCCAGGGCGCGCGGCAGCAGGACCTCCTCGTTGCACACCGGCACCACGATGGTCACGAATTCGGGGCTCGACGGACTTGTTTGTACGCTCACGGCACGAGGCCGTCGCGCTGCGCGACCGAGAGTGCGGGCCGGGGTTCATACACCTCGAGCACGAAGTCGCGTTCGAGGTGATGCACGGTGCGCTGCAGCCCGACCACGTGGGTGAGCTGCGTGTGCACAGCATCGCCAGTGAGGGGACACTCCGCTACCGGGTGTCGCCAATGGCAGGCCACCAGAACCCCGTCGGGGGCGAGGCTGGCCCGGCAGCGCTCGAGCAGTCGCCGCAGGTCGGCACTGGAACAGTAATATCCGACCTCGGACAGCACAATCAGGTCGAACTCCCCCTCCGGCCAGTCCGCCGGAACCGTTCGCCGCTCAAACCTCACGCCGGGCTGGCCGGCGAGTCGCGCTCGTGCAATGCTGAGCGGCTGTTCGATCAGATCAATGCCGAGCACGGTGTCACACCGTTCGGCCAGCTCGGCCGTGAGCACACCGTTCGAGCAGCCGAGTTCGAGGGCTGCGCCGAAGCGCTGCCGGGGCAGCGCCGCGATCAGAGCGGCTCGTTTGCGCTTCTCGTACCAGCGGGTCTCGAACCCCCACGGATCCGGACCCGAGGAATAGATCGAGTCAAAGTACCCGGTCGTGACCGTGTGATTCGGGTCGGCGGGTGCGGGGGCATCCGTTTGCGGGCGCGCTGGCGCTCCTCCGGATTTTTTCACGGTCACCTCGATGAGGGTCTCGAAGGTGCGCGTGAAATGTTCCTGAAAACCGGCCGGTAGGATCGCTTCGTCGCCGAACGAATCCGACAACGGGCCGACCTGACTGCGATGCAGCGCCAGAGCGCGCGCCTTGGCCTTGCGCTCGGTCGGCAGCAGATCAAAGACGCGCACGGTGGCGTCCGACCAGATGGGGGCATCCGGGTTTGACCAGTGCCAGGCCCAGATCGGGTAGTCGAACAGGCGGGCGCTGCGTTCTCGTGCGGCTCGGTCTGCGGCCGCGCTGGCTGCCGCATGATCCGGATGCTCATCGGCTCGCCACGGTGCCACCACCCAGGTCGACGCGTCCACGTCGCCGATCGCCTCGATGATCGCCCCGGCGGCCAGGTCGATGTGCTCGGCGAGTTTGCCGTCGGGGAGCTCGAGCAGGTGCACCTGCGCGTTCGGTGCCAGGTGTGCGAGAGCATCCGTCACTTCGATGCGGCGAATCTGGGCGAGTCGGGCCAGGTCGTGGGTCGGGGAGCTCGGGTGAGACGCCTCGCCGTTGCTGAGTACGATGACCACGATCGGCACGTCGAGCCCCGCAACGTGCGCGATCAATCCGCCAACGCCGAGGCTTTCGTCGTCCGGATGCGCCGCGACCACGACGAGACGGCCGAGCCCGTCCGTGCTCAGCGCGGCGAACCGGTCTGGCCAGTTCGCTGCCTCCCAGCTCTTCTCTGGTGTTCCGCCATCGAGGTTGTTGAATGTCACCACGGTGCACTCCCCTTCGTTACGAGCATGCGTCCCAACGCAGCGTCATCGTGCTCGGCATGGTGCTGGCGTACGTACAGCTGCAGATCGGCGACCCGCTGCGCGTGCCGATCGTTCAGGGCCAGCGGCGCCGGTCCGAGGGCATGCCCGATATGGAATATGACGTCTTCGGCCGCGCGGGCGACGATCCCGCGAACCCGGGCGGCCAGGAGGGAACCGGCCGGTCCGTCGGCCTCGCCGGCATCGATCGCGGCCGCGGCCGCGGCCAGTGCCGTCGCCGCAGTGGTCACTGCCACGTCGACAGCGCCGAGATGGGCGAGCGCAATCTGGTCGGGGGCGCGCCCCTGGGTCGAGTCGTAGAGGGTGCGCGCCAGGCCGACGGCACCGCCGCACCACACGGCGGCGACTCCGATACCGCCCCACGCGAACCCAGGCCGGCGCAGGTACCAGCCCGCATCACCAACCGCATCGGCCCCAACACCGTCGAAATCGACCGGGCCGCTCGTCACCTGCGGCAGGCCGCGGGCGATCCACAGCTCGTCATGTACCGTAATGCCGGCCTGCCGCAGGTCGACGGCGAACAAGCGTCTGCCGTGGTCGCCGACGTGGGCGGTGACCAGCGCGTGAGTCAGCAGTCCCGCGAGGGAACACCACGGCTTGGTGCCGTCGAGCCGCCAGCGGTCGCCCTCTGGCGTCGCTGTGAGCACGGTGCCGGCGGTCTCCGCGGCGAACACGCCCCAGGTGTGATCGGACTGGGCGTCCTGGCCGGCCTGGGCGAGAATCGCCCGCGCATCGAGGTGCGCCTCGGCCACTCGTGCTGCCGTGAGGTCGGCCAACGCGAGCGTGCACAGCGTGTCGAACAGAACGGCCGTTTTTCCCTCCCCCGGGCGGGGAACGGATGCGAGACCGCTCGCCAGTGCAGTCGCCCGCTGCGCGTCACCGTTGACCTCTAACGCAGCGGCACTGAGCGGGCCCGGTGGAAGCTGCGATTCAAGCCTCATCACTCCCCCTCGACCCACGCGGCATCAACCGATGTGTTACGACACCCGCGAGGTGGATTTCAGTGCTGCGCGCTTGCGTGGTTTACGGTTCTCCGCACTGACCATCCAGGAATACTGCTCGAGCTTCTCAATAAACGCGTGCAGAATATCCGCGCTCGTGGGGTCTTCCTCATCGACCTCATCGTGCACCTTGCGAATATTGTCGACGGTGGCATCGAGTCGTTCGGTGATGAGCGTCACCGTCTCCGCCGTGTCGACTTCGCCATCGGGAAACTTGGGCAGATGGGTGGTTTTGGTGACCGTCTCGCTGCGGCCATCGGGCATGGCGTCGAGGGCGCGCATCCGCTCGGCTACTTCGTCGGAGAATTCGCGCGCATCGAGAATGATTTCGTCGAGTTGCAGGTGCAGGTCGCGAAAGTTCTTTCCAACGACGCTCCAGTGCGCCTGTTTTCCCTGCACGTGCAGCTCGATCAGGTCGACCAGAACGGACTGCAGGTTATTACTGAGTGTTTCTGAGGCTTTCATGGTGTCCTCTCAATTGGGGGGAATTTGACTCGAGACTATATCACCGGAGGCGAATCCGGTCCAGAATTCCATCACTCCCATTGGGCGGCCGCTGACCCGACGTGTGGCCCCCGGTTTTCGGGCGTGCTGATGGCTGCCTGCCCGTCAGTCGCCTCGCGGCGGGCGCGGCTTGCTGTACTTCTTGTGTGCGGTCTGCGGAGCGGTACCGAGAATTCGTGCGATGTCGGCCCAGGAGCATCCGCCGTCGCGCATGGCGTTGACCGCCGCGGTCACCCGGAGGTTGACCTCCACCCGATCGCGCACCGCCCGTTCCAGTTCGCGTTCGAGAGCTCGGTACGGACGCGCAATGTGCGGGGCGACGTCTTCCGCGCGCGGAAAAACGGACGCGGATTCGTTGGGCTGGTCGTTATTGGCGGGCGCAACACTGGTCATTGAGAAACCTTTCCATTGATGCAATGTAGGCCTCGGGCGGTGCCGCGTCAACGGGTTTACACAGACACGGTGACGTATCCGGTTACAGGGCTGCTGGCATGCCTTCGAACGCGCGTGCGCCTGTGGCAGAATCGTCTGCATGACACACGACAAGCGCCCCGGCACGGTCGTTTCGGTCAGCCGCGACGACCTGCACCGGTTCAGCAAGCCGGCGGTGGGCAGCATCCGTTTGCTGGCTGGAATCGGAGTCGAGGGCGATTCCCACGCCGGAGTCACCGTGCAGCACCGCTACGCGAAGAAGCGCAACCCATTGGCACCGAACCTCTGCCAGGTGCACTTCATGGCCGCCGAGCTGTTCGACGACCTCGTGCCGACCGGGTATACCGTGACGCCGGGCGAGCTCGGCGAGAACGTGACCACCGCCGGAATCGACCTGATGACCCTACCGCTCGGCACCCGGCTGCATCTCGGCGCCGAGGCCGTGGTCTCGATCACCGGCATGCGCAGCCCATGCTCGCTCATCAACGGCTACCAAAAAGGCCTGATGAAGCAGCTCATCACAACGGATGCCGTCGGCACAGTGCACCGCCGCGGCGGCATCATGGGCGTCGTCGTCACCGGCGGGGTCGTGAACCCGGGCGACGGCATCCGGGTGGAGCTACCCGCCGGCGAACACGTGCCCCTCGGGGTCGTGTAGCAGGACCCATAGCCGGGGTATCCCGCGACCGGGCCCACGCCCGCATCCGCATCCGCATCCACATCCGCCCCCCGGGCCCACGCACGCATCCGCCCCCGGGCCCACCTTAGGGAACGGGGCCCACGATAGAACATGGGCCCCGTTTCCGGGCCCGGGCCCCGGACAGAAAAGGGTCGGGCTACTCGGCGTCGGCGGAGGTGTGGAACCACGGCGGGTAGACCGCGACCTTGGGCTTGAACGCGCTTGCCTTCAGAATGCCCCGAACCGTCTCGCGCACATTGTCGTTGCAGACGCCGATGAGCGTCACCAGCTCCATTGGGACAGCATCGGGAACGAGCAGCTCGGCTTCGAGCATCATCGCGCCGTCGGCTTCGGCGCGGAGCGTCTGCAGCATGCGCTCGGCCGTGGCCGGTGTGGCACCGAACCGGGTGAGCGATCCGGCCGCATCACCGTTGGTGACGGCGACCAGGCTGGGAACGAGGGGGGTCTCGTCGTCGGTGGTGGAAGCATCCGTTACAGCGGCGAGCCCGTCGTTGATCTTCTTCACGGTGCTCACGAGCATGACGAAGGCGAAGGCCTCGGAGCCGTGGGCGTCGAGGGCGAGGCGCGGGTCGGTGGACTCGGCACGAATGCTCTCCCACACGGTCGCATTCGGCGACAGGAAGAACGGCACGTACTCTGCGACACTGCGTTCAGTGCCAGCGACGAGGACGTCGCGACGCGATTCGCGCGTGGCGGGCGCCGAGATGTCCACGGCGGGTCGGGTGGTGAGCGCAGCGTTGGCCAACAGGCATCCGTCGCGCAGAATGGCGGCGAGGTTGCTGATGTGGGTGAGGTGGTACACGCGCTGCTCGTCGACGTTGTCGGTCGAAGCCTTCTCGGCGCGCACCGGGCGGGGAGCGCCGGCCACGCGAACCGGGCGAGCCGCGCGGGCGGGCGGTGTAGCCGCCGTGGGCAGCGGGTCGCGCAGGGACGACAGCTTGGGAGCGCGGGTCTTCTTCACCGGCACCAGGGGCTCAGTAACGACTTTGGGATAACACAGGGCGCACAATTTGCCCTCAAGTCCGTGGATGCATTCGTCGTCCAAGTGCCAAAACCTTTCTCTTCGCGGCTCGCGCCACCCGGAAAAGCCGAACGTGCATACCGCCTATCAACGTTACGTTCATTTAGGCCCGGGCGGTGACCGTTCTTAGCTTTTCGGTGACTCCACGTGAACGATCAAACCGTCAGGCGTGACCTCAATGCGCAGCGAGTCGAGCCCGGGCACGACCAGATCGGCGTCGAGCTCGGCGGCTGGGTAGGTTCCGGTGACGGCGATCGTGGTGCAGCCGGCGGCGCGGCCGGCCTGCAGACCGGCGGGTGCGTCCTCGATCACCAGGCAGCGGCTCGGGTCTACGCCAAGCCGCGCCGCCCCCTCCAAAAACGGGTCGGGCTCGGGCTTGCCGTTCGGAGTGTCATCGATGGTCACGATCACCGCGGGTGCCGGAAAAGCGGATGCTGCCAGCCTCGCTTCGGCCAACGGCCGGGCGCAGGACGTGACGATCGCGCGCCGGGCTTCGGGCAGGCTCGTCATGAGCGCGGCGGCGCCGGGCAGCACGATGATATCGTCCGTGTCGGCTGTTTCGAGCGCGAGGACGCGGGCAATGGCTTCGTCTACCCGGTCGGCCGGTACCAGTTCCTCGATAATGTCGCGCGCCGGACGGCCGTGGGCGGTGTCGTCCTTCGCCACTCCCCATTCACGCGCCCAGGCAGCCCAGGAGCGGTCGACCGCCGGCGTGGAGTCGATGAGGGTGCCGTCCATATCGAACAGCACGGCATCGAAGGTGCGCCCTTGCAGAACGTTCTCGGTGGGCAAGCTCGCGTGGGGCATCCACTGTCCTTTCGTCGATTTGTCGGGTGACTGCCGTGCAGCGGCCCCGCATTAACGGTAGCCCACGCGTCCGCGACGTCGGTTGGTGTGGTCTGGGCCGGTATCGTTGGGTGCAACAACCGAGCTGGGAGACCGTACCGTGTGGACGACCGTTCTGGTGATTGCGGCCGTGCTGATCGGCTCGAGCATGCAGCGCATCACCGGCATGGGGTTCGCCCTGGTCGCTGCGCCCTTTCTGGTCCTGCTGTTGGGGCCGATTGACGGTGTCATCGTCGTCAACGTCTGCGGGGCCCTTACCGCCGGGGTGATCCTGACGCGCGTGTTTCGAGACGTGGACTGGCGGCGCTACGGAATTCTGGCGGCCTGCGCCGTGATCGGCATCGTGCCGGGCTCCTACGTTTTGCAGTTCGTACCGGTGGCGTGGCTTGAGATCTCGATCGGTGTACTCGTGGCCGCCGGGCTGACCGTATCGGTGAATCTCGGCCGGGTGGTCGTGCGGGACCGGCTGAGTTTTCGCGTGATAGCCGGCATGACCAGCGGGGTCATGAACACGACGGCCGGCGTCGGCGGCCCGGCAGTGAGCATCTACGCGATCGCCACAGGCTGGCCGCAGCGGTCCTTCGCCGCGACCATGCAGCCGTACTTTCTGACCATCGGGCTGGCCTCGTTGTCGTCCAAATTCGCCCTCGGATCCGCCGGCGTGCCGGAGCTGCCCGTGCTGGTCTGGATTCTGATCGGGTGTGCCTGCATCGTCGGGCTCATCGTCGGCGACCTGCTGTCGCGGGTGATCGAGCCGCACGTAGCCCGCCGCCTGCTCGTGATAGTGGCGTACCTGGGGTCGTTTGCGACGATCGTGCGCGGCGTGCTCGAGCTGCTCGCCTGACCGCGCGAGACGCCGCGGGGCTAGATCGTGAAGTCGGCGCCTTCGACCGTGACGGACTCACCGGTAGCGGGATTGGCCAGGTGATGCGCGGCATCCGTTTGCATCGGTTGTTCGTCAGGGTAGGTAGCCGTCACCAGAATGGGCATGTGATCTGAGGTGCCCTGCGGAAGGGTCTCCACGTTGGTGATCGCCAGGCCCATCGAGGTTGCGAGGTCGAAGTGTCCGCGAAAGAACTTGTACCGGGTGTAGGTGCGGGTGTCGCTGAGGGTCAGGTCGTAACCGGACTGGTTGACCTTGTTGCCGAGCTTGCCCTGGAAGATCGGGTAGTTGTAATCGCCGACCATCAGGGTCGGCAGACCGGGGCCGAGCAGACTGAGCTCTTCGTGGGCGGTGCGAATCTGTTTGCGGCGCAGGGAGTTGAGCGCGGTCAGCGGCGCTGCGTGAAAGGATGCGACGACGAGCTCCCGCTGGGCGACGTTGTCGATCAGGCGGGTGGCGATCAGGCGCTCGTGTGCCGGCGCCGCCAGGTGATCATGCAGGGATTTCTTCAGCGCGAAGGCCTGCGTCTTGATCGCCGTGTAGCGGTCCCGGTTGTAGTAGATGGCCAGGCCCAGCCGGTTGCGCCGGGTCGCGTCGGCGAGGTGCAGAGTGCCGACCTCGGCCGGCAGGTCGATGGTGTTGCATTCCTGCAGGCAGAGAATGTTGGGACTGTAACGCTCGGACAGCGCGACCAGTTCGCCGCTGGCACGATTCTTGCGGAGGTTGTAACTAATGACCCTCATGGCACCCGTCTCAGACTTGATGGCTTTGAGACAAGCCTACGGCTCTCGCCCGCGTTGAAATTGAACTTCTATCGCAAATTGGGATATGCGCAGGCGGCATCCAGTCTGCGCCGGGTTAGCCGGCACCGACGATGAACATCGTCGCGATGAAGACCAGACCGGCCGCCAGAAAAGTGATCGTGGTGTAACCAAGAATGTCGCGCATTTTCAGCCCGGCGATCGCCAGAAGCGGAAGCGCCCAGAACGGCTGAATCATGTTGGTCCACTGGTCGCCGTAGGAGACGGCCATGATGGCGACGGAGGGGTCAACGCCGAGCCGTTCGGCCGCGTCGAGCATGATCGGGCCCTGCACGGCGAATTGGCCGCCGCCGGAGGGCACGAAGAAGTTCACCAGTCCGGCCGCCAGCAACGCCATCACGCCAAACGTCGCCGGAGTCGACACGTTCACGAAGAAGTCAGAGAATACCCCGATCAGCCCGGATCCGACCATCATGCCGAGGATGCCGGCGTACAGCGGAAACTGCAGCAGGATATCGCCGACGTTGGAGGCGGCATCCTTGGTCAGCCGAATCAGTTCGAACGGGTTACGCACCAGCAGGAATATGAGCGCGAGGAATGTCCAGTTGACGATGTCGAGCGTGAGGGTACCGCCCTCGACGAAGTGAACGACCAGGTAGGCGACGAGGGCGAGCCCCACGATCAGGGTCATTATGCGGCTGGCATCGAGCCGGTCAGCGGGCGTCACGACCGGTTCCTCGGCGACCTGCTTATCGCGGGCATCGACCTCAAGCACGAAGATCGGGGCGTTACGCCGCGGGGCGACGAGGGCCAGCGCCAGCGCGACCACCACGATGGTGGCGACGGCCGCCAAAATATTCCACAGCGAGAATGTGGTGTCGCTGAGCGAAATGGTGCGCCCCAGTTGCTCGGCCAGGAAGGAGCCCTCGGTGGCGGCGGTGAGCGGTCCCGACCCGGAATATCCCATGTGCCAGATCACAAAGCCGGAGTAGCCGGCGGCGACCAGGAGCGGGAAGTGCACCGGAACGCCCTTCGCGCGCAGCTGAAAAGCCACCTCCTTGGCGAGCAGCCCCCCGACTACGAGGCCGAGGCCCCAGGTGATCAGGCACGCCACCGCGGCGATGGTGAAGACGAAAACGTAGGCCTGAAGCGCCGTGCGTGGCACAGCACCCAGACGAACCAGCAGCCGGTGCACCGGGGTCGTGTTGGCCAGAATGTGCCCGAGCAGCAGCACGAGGGCCATCTGGGTCATGAAGGCGAGCAGCCCCGCGAGACCGTCGCCCCAACTCCGCACGACATCAATCGGGCCGGAATCGGTGAGCACCAGGGCCAGAATCGCCACGATCACGGTCAGCACGATCACGAACACGAGCGCGCTCGGAATGAATCGTTCGACGAGCGAATTTATCGGGCGCATGAACGCAGCGGCTGGGCCGCTGGCGCGCTTCTCGGTGGCAGTTGACACGATGGTTCCCCCTGATTTGCTACAACATTGTTGCTCAGGGCGTCTGCACTGACGTATTAAACGTAGCAGGCGGGTCGTCCGTTCCCCCGTCGGGGCACCTGTGGCTGGGTCGAAACGTAGACTTGACCTGCCGCACAGCGGCAACCGTGAGGGAGCAGCATGACCCAGAACGACATCGTTCTTATTCGCCACGGGCAGACGGAATGGAGCATCTCCGGCCAGCACACCGGGCGCACCGACGTTCCACTGACCGATTTCGGCCGTCAACAAGCGGATGCCCTCGGCGAGATGCTGGACGGCCAGCATTTCGATCGGGTCTACTCCAGCCCGCTCGTGCGCGCCTGGGAGACCATGGAGCGGGCCGGGTACTCCAGCCAGGGCGTGGCGAGCGACGACGTGCTCGAATGGGACTACGGGGTCTATGAGGGCCGACGCACCGTGGACATCCGCTCTGAGATACCCGGCTGGACCGTGTGGGCTAACCCAATTGTGGGCGGTGAGACCGTTGATGAGGTGGGGGCGCGAGCCGACCTCGCGATCGAGGAATGCCTCGCCGCCGAGGGTCGTGTCGCCGTCTTCGCCCACGGACATTTTCTGCGTATCATGACCGCGCGCTGGATGGGCCTGCCGGCAATCGCCGGCAAGAACCTCAGCCTCGGCACTGCAACCGTCTCCACCCTCGGCTGGGAACGCGAGAACCGGGTGCTGCAGATGTGGAACGACGCCTGCCATCTGAGCTCGATGGACCCGGTGGTCTGACGCAGCACGGACCAATACCCCTAGTTCGGGGTAGGAAGATTCTTTGTGTTGAAACCGTTGTCGTTGGGGCGTGCGAACGGAACTGCGACCGACGTGTTCATGTTTCAGCTCTCTCTGGACCGGCAGCAGGCCTCGGCCCAGAACCTGACTTGGCAGGTGGCCGCGCCCGTCGAGCAAGCCACCGGGTGAGGACGTGGGTAACGTATTGTCCCCACGCCCTCGCCGGTTCAGCGCACCGGCACCCAGGTACCCTTCACGCGCTCGGTGATCAGGGACGCCCGCAACTCGGCGACGACGCGCAGGTCGGCCACCACGTGGGCGCCGATCCGCAGGGCCGACGCCGCGTCATCCGCTGTGAAACGCACGATGACCCGGGCCGCGCCGGCGACGATGGTGAGGTCGGAGGCCTCCACCGTGGTGAATTCGGCCGCCGCCGCTGCGGCCCGCGGCACGACCGAGGCGGGTTCCGTTCCCGGGTGCAGGGAGTCGATACTCATGGTGACGCGATAAGAAGGCATGGTTTCAGGGTACGGGTACTGCTTTACTGATTGGGTCCCTCATCCCCAAGTTCGGAGACCCATGACTTTCACGGCCACGATCGTTGCCCAGGTTCAGCGCACCAAGCCCGATGCCCTGTGGGCCATCGCGACCGCACTCAGCCGAGAGGTCAGTGGCACATCGGCCGCGGACGCGTTCATTGCACTGCCGGACGGCGGTCGGGTCGAGGTGGAGATTGCCAAGTTCGGCGAAAGCCTGCCGTTGGCGATCGACGTCGTCGATGCGCGCGGCGCGGCCGAGGCGCGGGCATCCGCTCAGAATATTCTGGACCTGCTGGAGCAGTCCACCGGTTGGCAGGTTGACCACCTGCACGACTGAAACGGATGTCCACCCGCGGCACACAGGCGCGCCGCCTAGGATCGTTAGCATGACTGAAACCATTGCCCCCGCTGCTCGCATCACGATGTATGGAGCCCAGTGGTGCGGCGACTGCCGTCGTTCCAAGTCACTGCTCGACCGCCTCGAGGTGGACTACGACTATGTCGACCTGCTGCTCGTCGAGGATGGCGCCGACCGCGCCCGCGCCATCAGCGGCCGCACCAACATTCCGGTCATTGTGTTTCCCGACGACACTCACATGGTGGAGCCGAGCGACGCCGAGGTGCGCACGAAGCTCGTGGCGCTCGGCCGCATCAGCTGAGCATGCCCGGCGACTGACCGGCTTCGTGCTACTGTCAAAAATCGCAGATACCAATGGGGGTCGCACCATGCACGCAATAACCGCCCAGCCGACTCGACGCCTTCCGCTCTCGTTGTGGGTGAGCATCGTTCTGTTCGTGCTGTACAGCGCTCTGGGCATCGCCGTCTGCGTGTCACTCCCGACCGACCCCCGCCTGCTGTTTGCGCTGCTGACCGTGTCGCCACTGTTGTTCATCGGCATGGTCGTCTCGGTGGTTGACATCGTGCGCACCCGCAAACGCGGCGACGCCGGGCAGACCTATACCCGGTTGCAGTGGGGTGGCCTCATCCTCGTGGTTGTGGCGATGCCGCTCTGGCTGGCCATTGCCATTCTGATCGTCTCGTTGATCTAGTGCCCTCCAAAGAGTTTTTCTACCGTTAACAGCCGGGTCCTGGCACGTCACCGCGAGCATTCTCGGCGACTGGATCAACAACTTGCCGTCGCGCGGCTGAGACGGCGGATCGCCGTCAACAAAGCGCTGGAGCACCCTCGAACGGATGCTCCAGCGCTTCAGCGGGCTAGTCGGTCAGCGGCGCACGATGGAGCGCAGCAGCCGTACGGCGACCGACAGGGACGCCATGTCGTCCTGCGCGAGGGAGTTGACCTCCTCGAACACGCTGCGCGCCCGGCCGAGCTGTTCGGCGTTGAGTGCTTCCCAGGCGAGGAGGCGCTCGTCGGGGGCGCCGGCATCCGTTTCATCGAGCACGGACCTGGCCATGTCGGCGACCGTGGAGTACAAGTCGTCGCGCAGGGCAGCACGGGCGAGGGCCTGCCAACGGTCCTTGCGGGGCAGCTTGGTGATGCGCTCCAGCAGGTTGTCGACACCGAACCGGTTGTACACCGCATAGTAGATGGCCGCGACTTCGGTGACCGGAAGGTTGGACCGGGCGGCGACCTTGGCCACGTCCAGCAGCGCGTACGCCTCGAAGAGTTCCGACCAGCGGCGACCGAGATCGTCGGGCAGGCCCCATTCTTTGGCCTGCTCCTGCTGGGTTTCGAGGCGTTTGAGGTCGGCGCCCTGCAGGTATTCCCCGAGGTGCTCGCGCATCAGCGCGACCTGCGGCTGGTACTTTGCGATCACCCCGGCGACGGGCATATTGCCCCCATGGTTAACCTGCCAACGCACCGCACGGTCGAGCAGCCGGCGAATGTCGAGGTGAATCGCCGTCCACTTCTCGGTCGGGAACGATGACGGCAGCGCGTTGAGCTCGTCTACCATCTCGTTCAACTCGAAAATCTCCCGGAGGGCCACGAAGGCTCGCGCGATCGTTGCCTGGTTCGCCGACGTCTCCTCCATCGTGCGGAACGCGAAGGTGATGCCGCCCAGGTTGATCATGTCGTTCGCTACGACCGTCGCGATGATCTCCCGGCGAAGCGGATGCGTATCCAACTCGGCATCGAAACGTTCAGACAGGTGCGTCGGGAAATACCGGCGCAGGGTGCTGCCGAACCACGGGTCATCGGCCAGATCGCTGTCGCGCAGCGCGTTGGCCAGTTCGATCTTGGCGTAGGCCGCCAGCACGCTGAGCTCGGGGCTGGTCAGCCCCTGGCCCTGGTCGAGGCGCTCGCGCAGCGTGGCCGTCGTCGGCAGTGCCTCGAGCTCACGCTGCAGATCGCCGGATGCTTCGAGCCAGTTCATCAGGCGCTCGTAGCTCGGGCTCCAGTTATTGACGAGGACCCGGTCGTTGAGCAGCAGAATGTTCTGATCGACGTTATCGACCAGAACCAGGCGGCCGACCTCGTCGGTCATCTCGGCCAGAAACTCGGCCCGTTCGGCGGGGTCGAGCTTGCCGGCGGCGACCATACGGTCCACGAAGATCTTGATATTGACTTCGTGGTCGGAGCAGTCCACTCCGGCCGAGTTGTCGATCGCGTCGGTGTTGAGAATGACGCCATTGAGGGCAGCTTCAATGCGCCCGAGCTGGGTGAAGCCGAGGTTTCCTCCCTCACCGACGACCTTGACTCGCAGGTCCTTGCCGTCGACGCGAATGGAATCGTTGGCCTTATCGCCAACCTGCGCTGCGGTCTCGGTGCTGGCCTTCACGTAGGTGCCGATTCCGCCGTTGTAGAGCAGATCGGTCGGGGCCAGCAGAATTGCGCGCAGCAGCTCCGGCGGGCTCAGGTGCGTCGTGCCCTCGGGCAAACCGAGCACGACCTGTACCTCAGCCGAGATCGGAACAACCTTGGACTGGCGCGGAAAGACGCCGCCGCCGGCGCTGATCAGGTCGGTCGCGTAGTCGGCCCAGGAGGAACGCGGCAGTTCGAACAACCGCTTGCGCTCGGCAAAGGAAAGCGCCGGGTTGGGGGTCGGGTCCAGGAAGATGTGGCGATGGTCGAAGGCCGCGACGAGCTTGGTGTGCTTGGAGAGCAGCATGCCGTTGCCGAACACGTCGCCGGACATGTCGCCGACGCCGACCACGGTGAACTCCTCGGACTGGGCGTCGACGCCGAGCTCGCTGAAGTGGCGTTTGACCGACTCCCACGCGCCCTTGGCCGTGATGCCCATCTCCTTGTGGTCGTATCCGACCGAACCGCCAGAGGCGAAGGCGTCGCCGAGCCAGAAACCGTACTCAGCGGCGAGTTCGTTGGCGATATCCGAGAACGAGGCGGTTCCCTTGTCGGCCGCGACGACGAGGTAGGTGTCCGCGTCATCGTGGCTGACCACGCGGTTCGGCGGAACAACCCGTTCACCCTCGGGCGTTGCCACGAGGTTGTCAGTCAAATCGAGCAGCCCGCGCACGAAGGTTTGGTAGCTCGCGATGCCCTCGGCCATCCACGCCGCCCGGTCCAGTGCCGGATCTGGCAGCTTCTTGGCGAAGAATCCGCCCTTGGCACCGGTCGGCACAATGACGGCGTTCTTGACCGTCTGCGCTTTGACCAGCCCGAGCACCTCGGTGCGAAAGTCCTCGCGGCGGTCCGACCAGCGCAGGCCACCCCGGGCAACCTTGCCGAACCGCAGGTGCACGCCCTCGACGCGCGGCGAGTACACCCAGATTTCGTACATCGGTCGCGGTGAGGGCATCTGCTCGATCTGCGACGGATCGAGTTTAATGCTCAGATACGGCTTGTACTGGAAGAAGTTAGTGCGAAGCGACGCTTCGATCAGCGTGATCAGGGTGCGCAGCACCCGGTCGGCGTCGAGGGTCGCGACCTGCTCCATGGCCAGGGTGAGCTGGTCGCGCACGTCGGCGACGCGCAGCATCCGCTCATCGTCGGCGAGATCTGGGTCGAATCGGGCTTCGAATAGTGACACCAGGCCACGCGTAACGGCCGGGTTGGCGAGCAGGGCGTTGGCGACGAAACCGTAGGAGTTGGTGTTGCCGATCTGGCGCAGATATTTGGCGTAGCTGCGCAGGATGACGACGCGGTGCCACGGCAGGCCGTCCTGCAGAACCAGGCGATCGAGGCTGTCGGACTCGATGGCGCCGCTGATCGCAGCACCAAACGAGTCGGCCAGCAGAGTCCCGGTCGCGATCGGGTCGACTCCGGCCGGGTAGTGCAGGCCCAGGTCGTACAGGTAGAAGCGGCGCCCGTCAGCGGTTTCGATGTCGAACGGCACCTCGTCGAGGACCTCGATGCCAAGGTTCTGCAGAAACGGCAGAATCTGGCTGAGGCTCTTCGGCTCGGTCATGTACAGCTTGATGCGGGCGTCTTCGGCGGGGTCACCGACACTGTGAGGCCGGTAGACGTGCAGTCCAGGGCGGGTGCGCGGGTCAGCGGATGCTCTCACCGGCGCAGCGCAGGCCTCGAACCGCCCGATGTCTTCGAGGGCATCGGCAATTTCATAATCGACCCGGTAGCTATCGGGAAAAGCTTCAGCCCAGACAGCGGCCAGGCGCTCGGCTTCCTCGACCGAGTGTGTCTCGCGAAGTTCGTCGCTGATCCCCTCGGGCCAGGACCGCACGGCCATGGCGAGACGGTGTTCCAGGGCGGCGGCATCGACCGTGTCGGCGGCGACATCCTTGGGCAAGCGGATGCGATAGAACAGTCTCGCGAGTGCCGATTCGGTCATGCGCGCTTCGAAGTCGAGGGCCTCCGAGTGGAAGGTCTCCTGCAATTCCTTCTCAATGCGCAGGCGCACGGCGGTGTTGTAGCGGTCACGCGGCAGGTAGACCAGGGCCGACATGAACCGGCCGTAGATGTCGGGGCGCAGGAACAGCCGGGTGCGTCGGCGCTCCTGCAGACGTTGGATGGCGAGCGACGCAGTGATCAGGTCGGGGACTTCGATCTGGAACAATTCGTCACGCGGGTAGGTTTCCATGATGCCGAGCAGGTCTTTGCCGCTGTGCGACTCGAGCGGAAAACCGACCTCGGTCATGACGGCCTTGACCTTTTCGCGCAGCACAGGAACGGCAGTGACCGAGCTCGTGTAGGCGCTCGCGGCGAACAGGCCGATGAAGCGCTGTTCTCCGCTGACCTGACCGGCGGCGTCGAAACTCTTGATGCCGATGTAGTCGAAGTAGGCGGGGCGATGCACGGTGGAGCGCGAGTTGGCCTTGGTGATCACCAGGGCGGTGCGCTCGCGCGCTTTCTGCCGACCGGCATCCGTTAGATGCTGAATCTGGTGACGATCGTCGGCGGAACGCAGCAGGCCAAGGCCGCTGCCGTCGATCAGGGTGAGGACGTCTTCGCCGTCCCGCGTCTCGAGGTTGTATTCGCGGTAGCCGAGAAAGGTGAAGTTGCCCTCGTCGAGCCAGTGCAACAGCTGCTGGGTTTGGGCGAGGTCCTTGACCTGATCGGCGCCGACGACCTTGTCGAGGGCGTTCGCGATCTGCATCGCCTTGGTGCGCATGAGCGGCCAGTCCGCGACGGCGGCGCGAACATCGCCGAGAACGGCTGTCACGCCAGCCACCAGCAGGGCCTGCTCCTCGTCGCTCGCACTGTCGATCTCAATGGCGATCCACGATTCGAGGTGCGAGGCGTCATCGCCGGTGGCGATCAGGTGGGCAATATTGGGCATCGCCGAGGTATCACCGCTGGAGACGCCAACACCGGCCGGAATGCGGTTGATGTCGACGAGTTCATTGCTGGCCTTGCTGCGGGCCACGATGAGCAGCGGGTGCACGACGAGGTGGATGGCGGAGTGCTGGCGCACCAGCTCGGCGGTGACCGAATCCACCAGGAAGGGCATGTCGTCGGTGACGATATAGATGACGCTGCGTCCGGGCTCATTCTGAATCTCGACCGAGGCCGTTTTGGGCACCCGGTACTGCGCGACCTTCCAATGGGCTCGCGCTCGGGCTTGCAATACTGGCGGGGAATAGTGCGCCGCGTCTTCGTCCGTCAAATGCTCATAATAATCAGTTATGAACGACTCGAGTGTGGGGTCTACCGGGGCTAGACCCGTAGGGGTGAAACCAGACGACATCGAAAAAACGCCTCCATCAAATATCTGCGCAGGGCTCCTGCAACGGGTACTTCGGTGTACCAGTCGAACTCAAACGTGGAGTTCCCTTACTTTCTCATCGTAGCGCTGGCCCCAGCGCCCCAGCCGTGCCGCCGCAGAACCTGCGGCGGCACGAAAGAACTGATGAGCGGCCCGATCTTCGCTACGGTTTGGTGTCGACGGCGGTCGGTCAGTACCAGCCGACGGACTGCGAGTGCGACCAGGCCGCACACGGCGTTCCATAGGAGGAGGCCTTGATATAGCCCAGGCCCCAGCTGATCTGCGTCGTGGCGTTGGTGGCCCAGTCGGTGCCGGCCGACGCCATCTTGCTGCCCGGCAGCGCCTGCGGAATGCCGGTCGCACCGCTGCTGGAGTTCAGGGCCGAGTAGGACCAGCCCGATTCCTTCTGCCACAGCCGGTCGAGGCAGCTGAACTGATCCTCGCCCCAGCCGTACTGGGAGGCGGCCATTGAACGCGCTGTGGCGCGGGCACCGTCGACGGTATTGCCGCCCGCGAGGGACTCCATTCGAGCGGCTTCAGCGGCGGCGGCCGCAGCGGCCTCGGCTGCAGCAACTTCAGCTGCGACCCGGTCGACTTCGGCGGTGGCCGCAGCAACTGCGGCGGTCTGCGTCTTCGCCTGGGCCGTGAGGTCTTCGAGCTGGTCGATCGGCATGATCTCGTAGCTGGCGAGCGAGCTGGCTACCGAGGTGAGGGTGGAGGCATCCACTTTGCTCACGCTGGCGGCAATGACCAAGTTGGCTTGCGAGAGGGCAGCGGATGCGCTGTCGCGGCTGAGTGCCTCGCCGCGCTGGGCGTAATAGTCGAGTTGTTCGATCTGGCGGCCGGTGCTCTCGGCGAGTGCGGTCGTGGCTGCGATGCTGTCTTGCTTGGCATCAGCCGACTGGGCGGCGAATTCGCTGCCGGCGACGAGGCCGGTGACGACCAGCACGGCACTGGCGGCGAAGATAATCTGGTGCCCGCGTTTTGGGGATTTGCGGACGGTACGAGCATGGGAAGTTTCGAAGTTTTTTTGGCGCATATCCTTCATCGGGAGCGAGGACGCGGCGCTAGGTACGCCGGCTCGCCGGGTTTCGGGCTCGCGCGCTTCGGGTCGGCGCGGGCAAGGTCGCTAGCTTGCACCGCATTTTTGAACGAAACCTCACGATTTTCTCCGAATACCCTGACTTTCGGTCACGATCGCTCAGCCGTGACATACTTTGCGACCCGCGGGGTACCTAAGAGGGGTTCGTGGCGAGGGTGAGCAGCCGGGGCAATGCGTAGGTCCAGTCGATGCGTTCCTGCTCGCGGCGCACGTTTCCCTCCGAGCGGATGCGCCCGAGCGCGGTCTGCTCCCCCGCCGTCAGCGTCGAATACGTTCCGCCGGCGGCCTTCGGTTCCGGCACCCAGAGGTCGCGAAATTGCAGCAGGGTCGCCTCGTCCATGAGTGTGCTCGTGACGTTGTCGCAGCCCGAGCGGAGCGCGTGCAAAATGGTAAATCCGTCGGAGTCGAGGTCGCCCCAGTAGATGACGCGGCCCGTGTTTATCCACGGGATGGCGCCTAGGCGAGGCGCTGCATAGCCGCCGCCGTGCACGACGACGGCCTGGAACGCGCAGGCCATGGGCCGGCTCGATTTCGACGACCTGCCGGGCGAGCGGGAGTACTCCGGTTCGGGGGCCGACAACCAGTCCACACTCACCAACGTCATGTTCACCGACGCGCTGGCCCCGCGCCTGTCGGAAACCGGAGTCACCGCGAACGCCGTGCATCCGGGGCTCGTGAGTACGAGGTTCGGCGTCGAGGATCCCGTGCGGGCCCAGCGCCTGCTCGTGCCACTGTTGCGACCGTTCATGAAGCCTCCCGCAAAGGGCGCAGTCACCTCGATTTACGTGGCGACCACTTTTGAGCGGGGGGGTCCGCCTGCTACTTCACCAATAAGCGGCCCAGAAAGTCGTCGGCCGCCAGCGACGACACCGCGGCTGCGGCCCGGCTCTGGCAGGTGAGCGCCGATTTGGTGGGCCTGCCCGGTATCCGGGAGCGTTCGCCGCGAACGGATGCCGCCCGCCCGGTATAAAAGCCGGCTCCCGGGCGCTCTCTGCGCATAACTCCTGCAATTTGTTAGCGCCGCGCGACGAAAAAACGTCCCCGTAATTCCGAGGTGGAATGTCGCCCGCGGCCCAAATCGCAGGGGTTGTGCCGCTCTGGGCCGTGAAACGGATGCCGCAGCCGGCACCGCCGACCGCTCCGACCGGCCCTGGAACACGCGGGGACGGGTCGACTGCAAGTTTTTGCCGGACGACCAAACGGCTACGCTCCGTTCAGAACCCGCGACGCCCCGCGAACAGCGTGTGCAGCAGGGGGACGACCGACGCGACCATTAAGACGGTGCCCAGCACCGCATCATCCGCTCGCAGCAGCACGCCGGCGATGAGCAGGGCGCCGAACAGGAGCGCCGACACGGCTTGCCGCAGGGTGCGCTCGAGGCGGGCGACGCGCTTCTCGAGACCCGGGCTGGCAACCGCAACGGAGCCGTCTTCGATCCGGGTGATCAATCCGTCGAGGCGCTTGGGCAGGCGAACGGCGATGCCGACCGTCTCCGTTGCCTGCTTCGCGATGTCCTGCACGAAGTTGCCGCTCTCGTCGCGCAGCAGCTGCGCCGCGTAGGGCTCGACCGAATCCCAGAGGTTGAAGGCGGGATTGAGCGCGCTGGCCACGCCGGAGGTGAGCGACATGGCTCGGATGATGAGCAGAAAGTTCTCGGGCAGCTGGAACGGCAGCGAGCGCACCACGTCGCCGAACTGCACCGCGAATTCGCGGAACTCTCGCGGGTCCACCTCGCGCAACTCGGCGAAACCCATACCACCAAACCGGGCGAACAGAGTGGTCATGGCCCGTTCGAGCTCGGTCGTCTCGGCCGAGGGAAGGAGCACGCCGACATCGTTCATGGCATTGACCAGGCCGCGCCCATCGCGTGAGGCGGCCGCGATGAGCATTTTGCGCAGTCCGGTACGCGTGCTCGTGGGCACCTCGCCCATCATGCCGAAGTCAATGAAGGTGAGTTGCCAGCCGCGCTCGCTGTCGGCGTCCGGGGTGACGAAGATGTTGCCGGGGTGCGGATCGGCGTGAAAGAAGCCCCTCGTGAACATCTGGTCGAACATGACCTCGGCGAAGACCGGAGCCACCTCGGCCGGGTCGATGCCGGCCTTGATCAGGGCGTCGACGTCGGTGATCTTGATCGCCGTGACATCTTCGAGAGTGAGCACCTTGCGGGTGGTTCGTTCCCAGACGACACCGGGAACGCCGACTCGGTCGTCATCGGGAAAGGCCGCTGCGAAACGTTCGGAGCTGCTCGCCTCGTGCAGGTAGTCGATCTCTTCGAGACTCGTCTGTGCGAACTCTTCGACCAGCGCCGGCATGTCGACCCGGTTGGAGACGAGTTTCACATGGCTGAGCCAGCCTCCCACCTTGCGCAGGGCGGCAAGGTCGACGTCGATGATTTCGTCGATTCCCGGGCGCTGCACCTTGATAATGACCCCGTCGAGCCCCGTGTCAGCAGCATCGAGCGCGGTGAGCCGGGCGCGATGTGCCTGCCCGAGGGATGCCGCCGCTACCGGAGTCTCGTCGACCGACGTAAAGGCCCGTTCGAGCGGCATGCCCAGCTCCGCCTCGACAGCAGCGCGAATGGCCGCAAACAATACCGGCGCGACTTCGTCCTGCAGCCCCTCGAGCTCTTTAGTGATCTCGGGTGGCAGCACGTCAAGGCGCGATGACATGAACTGCCCGACCTTGATCATGAGACCGCCAAGGTCGGCCGCGAGCACGTGAAAACCCTTCGCGAAGCGCTGCATCCGCTTGGAGCGCGTGCGCTCGGCGATCTTCACCAGCCCGATGCGAGGCAGGAACAACTCGAACCACCACGTTATGGCGAGATACCAGCTGGCAAAACGCAGAATGCGGCGGTACCGGGCGCGCATGTTGCCCGCGCCCGAATTCGAATCGTAGCTACCTCGACGAGCCAGCGGCACCCGTCAGTCCTGGGCGAGGATCGAGTAGAGCTTGCGACGCGCGTCGTCGAGCACGGTTGCAGCCTCTTTGATCTGTTCCGGCGATCCGGTGCGACCCACCTGAGCAGCAGCCTGGGCGAGTTCGATGCCCGCCTTCGGCAGCGCAGTGTGGGTGTGTGACCCGGTAGAGCTCGTCGCGGCCCACGGGGCGCTCGTGTCGGCGTCAGCGACTGCCGCGCGACCCTCATCGGTGAGCGAGTAGATCTTGCGACCGTTGTTCTCTTCGGCGCTGATCAGGCCCTCATCAGCCAGTAGCTGCAACGTGGGGTAGACCGAGCCGGCGCTGGGCTTCCAGGTGCCGCCGCTGCGCTCTTCGATTTCGTGGATGATCTGGTAGCCGTGCATCGGCTGCTCCGCCAGCAGGGCGAGCACCGCCGTGCGCACCTCACCGCGACCGGCTCGGGTGGCTGTGCCTGCCTGCTTCTCGAATCGGGAGCGGAACTGTTCCATGGCCTGCCAGATGCCGTCCATGTTGGCGGCGTTGAACCCGCCGGTGGGGAATGTGTTGCCCATGATTGCCTCCTCGGTATGACGTGCGAACGATACACAGCGATAGGTCTAACGATACCCAGCGATGGCCTCGAGCGTTACCCCAGAACGGATGCTCAGGGCTGGCTCCCAGACACCGCCGACCGATCATGGCAACTCTGTGTCAGGCGCCGTTTGCGTGCCTCAGCGCCAGCATCCGCTTGGAGCGTGCGCGTTGGAACAGCACGAGAAATGCGACGAGGGCCGCGGCACTGACCGCGCTGGCCACCCACACGTACCAAGCCTGCCCGGCTATCGCGAACAACACCAGGCCGACGGTGATCACCAGCGACATTATGGCCAGGGTGAGGTAACGTCCGTCGGCCTTCTCAAACGGATTCCGGAGTTCGAGTGGCGGCTGGGTCAGCGGTTCCCAGACAACAATAAAGAACGTGGCCACCGGCCCGAGAAACAGCGAGAGAACGAACCAGTTCCAGCGGGAACGGTTCTTCTGTTCGGCCAGGCCCGCATTCACCAGGGCTAACACGAACCACCCGCCACCGTTCAGCCACCAGTTGTTTTGCTGCACAGTCTGGGTGACGATCTCGCTTACGAAGTTGGGCATGCGTCATGCTCCCACGAATGGCGTCTCACGTGGGCGGGACAATCCCTTCAGCGCACCACCCGATACGTCACGTGGGTGACCAGCTCTCGCTCCACCGAGCTGACCTGTTCCAGGTTGAGGTGTTCCAGTCCCGCCAGCAAGGGCTCGCCGGCGCCGAGCACCGCCGCCGCTACGTGCAGCCGCAATTCGTCGATCAGCCCGGCGGACAGAAATTGCCGCGCCGTCGCGGCCCCACCCGCAATCGCCACCTCGCGATGGCCCGCAACGGCGCGAGCCTGCTCCAGCGCCGCCAGGATGCCAGCGGTCACGAACGTGAAGGTCGTGCCGCCTTGCATCACGAGCGGAGCCCGCGGGTAGTGCGTCAGTACGAACACCGGCGCGTGGTACGGCGGGTCGTCGCCCCACCAGCCCGTCCACTCGTCGTCCCACTCGCCACGGCCAGGCCCGAACATGTTGCGCCCCATGATGTAGGCGCCCGCGGTCGCTATGGCGGCGATCTCGGCGGCGTTCTCATCGGGCCGCTCGAAACGCCAGCGGGCTAGTCGTTCGCCGTCCTCGCCCAGCGGATGCTGCAGGCTCTGATTCACGCCGGCCGCGTAGCCGTCCTCCGAGACCATCATGTCGCAGGTCACTGTCATTTTTGTGTGCTCCTTTTTATGTGGTGCGGAACGCTTATCGCGGCGTTCGCAACCGAATTGCACCCTTGGCGGTTGACGGGTCGACCACGACGCCGCCCTGGGTGATCTGTAATTCGCCGCGGGCGACCATGCGTCGTGCGGCTCGTCGGGCAGGCTCCATCAGGTCGCGCCACTCCTCGCCGCCGATGGCGCGCGCCGCGTCAGACGGACAGATCGTGGCATCGTGCGCGCTTTTGTGCAGCAATGACACGATGGTCGTTTCGAGCTGGAGGTCTGTCGTGTTGATCCCGTGTGAGCGGCAGGCTGCCGAGCAGTACTTCACCGAGTCCCAATTGTTGGCCCACTTCGCACGCCACTCGATGCGTCGCCCACACGACGCGCAGGTCTTATCCGCCCGGTCGGTTACGGGGTCAGCATCGGAACGGTGCCGTTGACGGTGGGCCATGGCCTCTATCTTGCCCGGAGTCCTGCAATCGTGCCAGGTGTGTCTCCCGCACCGATCCCGGCACGGGCGACCTGCGAGAATGGAACCACCATGAAGACCCTTCTCAACATCATCTGGCTCGTGCTGTCAGGCTTCTGGCTGTTTCTCGGCTACATGCTGGCAGCCGCAATCATGTGCATTCTCATCGTGACGATCCCCTGGGGAATCGCCGCGGCACGCATCGGCGTCTACGCGCTCTGGCCGTTCGGCAAGACCGTGGTCGACGCCCCGGGCGCCGGAGCCGCGTCACTGTTCGGCAATGTCGTCTGGGTGATTCTGGCCGGCTGGTGGATCGCCCTCGAGCACCTGCTCTCGGGCATCGCCCTCTGCGTGACGATCATCGGCATCCCGTTCGGCATCGCCAACTTCAAGCTGATTCCGGTCGCGCTCATGCCGCTCGGCAAGCAGATCGTCGACACGCCCTAACAAAGCGGATGCCGCCTGCTCCGTCGCCAAATCACGCCGGAGCCGGCGAACAACCGGAAGTCAGCGCAGAGGGAACGCCCCCGCCAGCCGGGCCAGGGCGGCCTCTCCCACGATCGGAATTCCGTAGTCGCGGGCCTTGCGCGCCTTGCCCGAGAGCGAGTCCGGGTCGGCGGCCACGAGCAGCGTCACCTTTTTGGTCACCGCACTTTTCGGCGCGAAGCCGCGGGCCAGCAACTCCGACTCCCAGTCGCTGCGGGGTCGGGTCATCTCGCCGGTCAGTACCACGAGGTCGCCGAGGTGCAGTTCGAAGTGTGTACTCGTCACGGTGACGACTGCCGTTTCCGGCTGGTCGAGTGCGGCGTCAAGGGCATCCGCTGAGATGTCGAGCAGGTTGGCGACGTCGACGAGGTCGGCCATCTCATCCGTTGTGAGCACGCCGTCGGCCCAGGCGATGCGGGCGAGCGCGGCGAAATACTCCCCGTGCAGCAGCTCGCACCGGTGGCGGCTGAGGCCGAGCTCCTCGGCGAGCTGTACGAGCGCCTGCGCTTCGTGGGCGGAGAGCTTTCGGTCCAGCAGGCAGCGATCGAGCAGGGCGAGGTAGTCCTGGTGTTCGGCCGGCCCGGTGATCTCGGGCAGCCGCACACTGATGCGTTCCAGAAAAGCGGATGCCGTCTGCTCTGTCGCGAAATCCGGCCGCGGGTACCACGGGCGCTCCGGCAACGACAGGGTCGGCCAGCGGTAGGCGGCGGCACGGTCGAGGGCGTCGGCCCACAGGATCGGATCGGCGGCACCGGTGATGTAGTGGCTGAGCAGTTGGGCGGTGGCGCAGGTATCAACCGAGGCTCGGTGGGCACCGGTGAGATCGATGTCGTAGGCGGCGCAGCAGTCGGCGAGCGACCGGCCGGTGCCGGGTAGAAAGTCGCGGGCGAGCTGCATAGTGCACAGGCTGATCACCGGTTCGAAAATCGGGTAGCCGGCGCGGGCGAGTTCGGCGAGTAAAAAGCGGGTGTCGAACGCGGCGTTGTGGGCCACAATGACGCGGCCGTCCAGCAGCGCCACGAGCTGTGGGGCAATCTCGACGAAGCTGGGCGCATTCATGACATCGGCGGCGCGCACGCGGTGAATATCCTGACGACCGAGGTCCCGCCCGGGGTTAATGAGCGTCTCCCACTGCCCTTCGATCTGTCCGTCAGCGCTGACATGCGCGACGGCGACCTCGATGGCGCGGTCTTGGCCACCCGCGAAGAGTCCGGTGGTCTCGAAGTCGATGACGGCGAAACCGGGCATGGTACTCCTGAGCTGAGGGTGGTGGTTCTAAGACTGTAGCGAGGAGGCAGGCGCAACCGCGGCCCACAGACGAGGGCATCAGCGGTTGCGGCGGTGAAGCCGTTTAGCCCAGGCTCGCACGGTGGGCCGCAGCATCGAACTCTGCAGTGCGCTGCCGAAGTTGCAGCGCCTTCAGCGACGCGGCGAAGGCTCGTTCAAACGCGGCAGCATCCTTCGAGCGGATGCCGTAGAGCCGACTCACCCACTCCCCCACGTGCAGCTCGATCCGGCTCCAGAGCAGGCCGCGGGTGACGGTGACGATCTCGACATCCTCGACTGCGGTCACGATAGGGACGCCGCCCAGGGTGACCGTGAGGGTGCCGCCGTGGAGTTCGATTTTCCAGTCGCCGGAGCTGGTGAGAGCCTTGCCCCAGGCGGATGGCTGCCAGGTTGGCGGCATGCTGGCTGTCCTCTCGCTAGCTCGACGCGTTCGATCCGGTTGCAGGACGCGGCTGACTGGCCGTGCATTCCAACAATGGTCCTGACTACGCGAGGCGGGCTTCAACCCGCACTTCGCGCTCTAGTTGACACGAAGTCGGCCCGCGACCCTCGGACAGGGCCGATTTGGGAGGGGTTCTGGCGAATCAGAGCGCCTCGGCTTCGTGGGTGGAGAGCTGCCGGTCGCGCAGCACGAGGTAGTCCTGGTGTGACGTCGAAGGCGGCGTTGTGGGCCACGATAACGCGGCCGTCGAGCAGCACCACGCGCTACTAGTACACGTCCCGCCGATGGCCGACGGTGACCACGACCACCACCAGAATGTCGTTTCGAATGGTGTAGAAAATGCGATAGCTGCCCACCCGCACCCAATAGCCGTCCCGTCCTTGCAGCGCTCTCGCCCCGGGCGCTCGAGGGTCTTCGCCCAGCAGGGCGATGGCGCCATGTACCCGACCGCGGTCCTGCGGATCAATGCGACGCAAAGCTTTGACCGCTGCCGGACGCAATTCGATCCGGTATTTGCTCACATCCAGCCGAGATCCGCTTTGACCTGCTCCCAGGGAATGTTGTCACCCTCGTCGGCCATCGCCACATCAAACGCCGCGACATCCTCAGCATCCACAAGCGCTTCTTGCATGCGCGCGTACTGCTCGGGGCTGACCAGCACAGCAGCGACTTTTCCGCGACGCTCCAAGAAGACGGCCTCTGAGCTGGCCTGGGCAATCAACTCGGGTAGGCGCGCCCTGGCGTCGGTGACGCTTGACTTCGACATGCCTCAAATGTACATCAGCGTGATGGCGATGTACATGTGCAGATCTGCAGCCGGGCGCACGGCAAGGGCCAGACGGCGTTCGTTAGGCGCCGTCCGCGTGCGCTCGTGCCGCCATCCGCTTTGCACGGGCACGTTGAAAGAGCACGAGAAGTGTCACGAGGCCGGCGGCACCGACACCGCTGGCGGTCCACACGTACCAGTCGTTGCCCCGCACACATTGCGGCCGCGCCCACCAGAGGGCAGGCGGCCGCCTCAAGAACTTGGTCATAACCGTTCGCGAAAGACAATGTCACCGGATAACCGGTTGTCAGCGGTTGCGACGGTGCGGCGTGAACGGTTTGCGGTACCCGCCGACCGGCTTCACGACCGGCACCGATTCGCTGCCGTCGAGCGCCAGCGTCGTCTTGCAGCGCGGATAGCGGGCGCAGCCAAGAAAGGGGCCGCGCTTACCGGTGCGCTCGACCATGAACCCGCGACCACAGCGCGGGCAGACGATGGACTTCAATTCCTCGCCGATCGCGTTGGTGCGCAGCACGCCCTGGTCGCGAATGAGCTCCAGCACGAAGCGGGATTCACGTTTGTCGATGGTGACCAGCAATGCGCTGCGCCGGGCGCGGGTCAGCGCAACATAAAACAGGCGCCGCTCTTCAGCCTTCGGAAATTCTTCGGCCTGCGGCATAGCGAGGCGCAACACCGGGTCGTTGGGGATAGTGCTCGGAAATCCCCACTTTCCCGACACCAGACCGGCAATCACGACGTAATCAGCCTCCCCTCCCTTTGAAGCGTGGATGGTCGCGAACGACATCTCGAGCAGGTCAGAGAGGTGTTTACAGCCGTCCAGATAACTACTTTGGTGGCGGTATCGACCGAGCACGAGCACCGACACCTTGCGCCCGTTCGCACTGGGGATGGCGCCGCTGGCCACCCGGCCGTGCAGCTCAGTCAAACGATGACGGATGCCGGCCGCTAAGGCCTTGTCGGCTTGCACCGTCATGATCTCCACCGTGGGTGCGAACTCGGCGGTCGACGAAACGACGCTCTTGGTGATTTGCGCCGGATTCTGCAAAACGAAGGTGCTGGAGACATCCGCTATGGATTGCGGAAACCGAAAGGTGCGCTCGAGGCGCATGACGTCGCTCGGGCCGAACCAGCTCTCGAAGCCGGTCATGACCGAGAGGTCGGCTCCGGCGAAGCGGTTGATGCTTTGCCAATCATCACCGACCGCGAATAGGTGGCGGCCGGGTGCGGCGACGAGCGCCCGAACCAAACGGGCTCGGGCGAAGCTGGCGTCCTGAAACTCGTCGACCATCACGAGTTCGTAGGGGCTCTCCCAATCGCCGTTTTCGAGGTGCTGCGCGGCAAGGGTGAGCATGTCTTCAAAGTCGATGCAGTCATCCGCACGGAGTTTCTCGTTCCATTCTCGGCGGATTACCGCGAATAGTTGCAGGAACGACGCATCGCGGTAACGCACGGGGCCATGAGCCTGCTCGGCCAGGCGAGCGCTGAGCTGTTCGTCGGTGAGACAGTTGCTTTTTGCGTGCAGCAGGAACGTGCGAAAGGTACCCAGCAGAAGCGCGTTTTCGACGGGCTTCTGGCCAGCGGCGAGGCGGCCAGCGTCGGGCTGCAGCGTGATGCCGCGCTCGGTCAGTTCGTGGCCCAAGTTGGTCAAGGCGTTTCCGCCCCAGAGCTCAGCCATGGTTGTTTCCAGCAGGGTGGTGCCGTTGCTGCGATGGATGCGCCGCTTCCATGCCACACCATCGAGATAGTCCTCGAACGGCGATAACCCATCGGCATCAATTGCCCAATGCTCGTGGTACGCGTGGATGGCCGGGTAGAAAAAATCCGGCCGGTACTGCACGTGCTCGGCGTCGACGGTTTCGATTTCGTATCGCTGCTCGTAGATGTAGTCAACGCCGTTGAAGAACAGCCAGTCGGCGATCATGCGCTCTCCGGCGCTCTTGACGGTTTCACCCTGCGACGTTGTGAAACCCTCACCGGAATCGGACTTCGCCCCGTCATCATCCCGGTAATCGCGGGCAAGCACGGCGCGAAAGAAGTCCCACTCCGAGCGAAACACGACGTCGGTCGCGCGCAGCCGATCCACGATCAGGCCGAGCTGTTCGATATCACCGCCGCCGTCGAGCCAGGGCGCCAATGACGGCTTCCGCCCGGTGGCCTGGCCGATGATTTCGAGACCGAAGGCGTGAAAAGTGCGGGCGACGACCTTGTCGGCATCGAGACCGAGCGGTCCGAGGCGGTCGCGCGTGCGCTGTTGCAGTTGTTTGGCGGCCGCCGCGTTGAAAGCAAGCATAAGAATCTTGTCGGCCGGAATGAGGTTGCGGTGCAGGGCGTAACCGGCCTTGGCGACCATGGTGGAGGTTTTGCCCGAGCCCGCCGAGGCGACGACCAGCATGCGGTTGTCGAAGCAGATCACGGCGCGGGTCTGCTCGGGCGTCAGCGGCGAGGATTCCACGCTCTCGAAGAACTCGCGACATTCATCCGTTTCGGACTCGAGGTGGTTCTGGTTTTCCCGCGCGATCACGTCGAGCACGTCTTCTGCCCACAGAACGATCGTGTCGGCGATGCCGGCGGTCTGCTCGGCGATATGGCTGCGCAACAGGGGCTCATCGAGCAGATGGCAGAAGCCCACGGCGGTCTTGCGCGCAGCCCAGTCCGTGCTGAATTCGGTGGTGAGCCACCCCTTGGTCTGCAGGTGTTGGCTGAGGGCGGCGGTAAAGCTGTTCAACCAGAGCGTTGCCTGATACGCCGCCGCATCAAATTCCGCGATGAGCTGCCGCAGGTACAGCGACTGGCGCGACGCAGTGAACGCCTGGTCAAACGCTGCCGCGTCGGTCGAGCGGATGCCGCGGAGCCGGGTACCCCGCTCACCCAACTGCACATCGATCCGGCTCCAGAACAGTCCGCGGGTGACGACCACGGTCGACACGTCCTCGACCGCGGTCGCGGTCGAGGACGTGTCACCGCCGACGGTGACGGTGACGATGTCGTCGTGGAGCGCGAGTTGCCAGTCGCCGGACTTGGTGAAGGCTTTGCCCCAGGCGGACGGCTGCCACGACGGAAGTGCGTGTTTGGTCATCGGGACTTGACCAGGAGCTTGATCGTGCGTGCGCCGAAGCCGATGAGGGCAAGCGGAATTGTGAACATGAGGAACGTTTGGGCCAGGGAAGTCATGCTTGCGATCGAGGCCGTGGGAACGTTCGAGGCGCTCATCCCATATTGCTGCGCGACGTAGCCGGCCCCGGCAACGAGAACGTTGAAGCCCAGCGCCATCCAGAAGAGCTTCAGGCCGTTGTGCCGAAATACCTGCACGATGCCGTCAAGCAGCCAGGAGGCAACGAACGGCAAGATTCCCGCCCACAGCATCACGGCTGTCATTCCTGCGAATTGCGATGCCATCATGGACGAGAAAATGGTCGACTCCGGGTTACTACATCTCTGTCACGTCGGATTCATCCCTGCGTTGTCTGCTCACCGCACGTTTCCGTGAAACAGCGACCTATCGGACATGAGGCATTTGCGCGTAATCCGAACTGTAGCGACACATTGTGGCGTCCCGCGGCCCTCGGACAGGGCCGATTTAGGGAGGTTCTGGAGCATCAGAGCGCCACGGTCTTGATCCCCGCCGACAGGCCCGCAGATCGCTCATCGAGGGACGGCGCTAGCGCTCACGTAGACGTCGGCGGGCATTTCTCGTTGGAGGTCCCAGGTGATGGCGATCGGCTTTTCGCCTGCATGCTTGAGGTAGTTGACGCGACCAAGACAGGTGTAGGTGCCGACCATTCCCTCGTCGTCCTTACCGTCGTGGCGGGTGAAGAGCAGAACGTTTGAACCGCCGGGCCTGCCATTTATATAGCGGCTTCCAGTCGCGCTCTCGACGGTTGTCCCATTTTGAGATTCCCAGTGGAACAGGGAGGCGTTGAGGGCATAGTCGCGGTACATCGTGTTCGGCGAAAAGTCCTTTTCGGACTTATGGAGCGTCACGAGTAGGGCATCAGTCAACGTCTCGGCGCACCAGGCCACACCCTCACGGTGGCTGTCGACGCGGCCGCCCGTCTCCAAGTTTGCGTAGCCGAGTGCTGCCAGAATCTCTTCCCGGCGATACGAAGCGTGGCTGAACATCGGCACGTCTTCCAGCCCCTTCCCGAGGGCGAGCGGCACCCGCCGGGAGGCATCCGCGCTAAAGGCCACGATCTGCTGAATCTCCGAGCAGACAGTCCGCGTGGCCCGAAGCTGAATCAACGCAGCCTCATAAGACGCGAACTTGTTACCGTCAGGCCACAAAGTGAAGACAAGCATGCGCGCATATCGCTGGTCCCGGACGGACAGCTCCGCGTAGGCCGGGCACCCCGGTGTCGAGAGCCGAGTGTAGGCATCCGCTCGCTCGGGGTCGTCGACGTGCACGAAGGCAACCATCCGTTTGAGAAGCTGTTCCTCGCTTTCAGACATGATTGCATCGTCACCAGTCGGCCCACTCAAACCGGCCTCTCGGGACAAATCGGTCCAGGTCCACCTGCTATAGATCTCGCGAATCCCCCGCTCGGCGTCTTCGAGGTACTCCGCGAGCAGGTATTCGTGTACCGACGGACGGGTCGATGCGTGTGAGCGGATGTCCGCAACGACGTCTTTCTTGAATTTGAGCTGCGAGCTGATGCTTTCCAGGACGACCTTTCGCGCAACCCGGTCCAACACGAGTTGCGACCCCGACGGCAAGAACGGGAACCCTGCCGCGGCCTCGCGCCTTAGACGGCTGCGGCCAAAACCCGTCAACGCCCGATAGCGCGTATCGAGACGATATTCGCGGCGGTGCTGACCGATGTAGTCGAGCACGGTCAAAACTGCCTTGCCTTGCGCACGTCTTAATCCACGTCCGAGCTGCTGCAGAAAAATCGTCGGGCTCTGAGTGGGGCGCAACATCAGGATCGTGTCGACGACCGGTATGTCGAGTCCCTCATTGAGCACGTCCACCGCGAAAATACAGCTGATCTCGCCGTGGCGTAGCCGACGCAGTGTCTCTTCGCGTTCCGCCGACGGAGTCGTGCCGGTAACACATGCCGACGTAATATTTGCCTCGTTGAACTTGCGTGCCATGTACGCAGCGTGGGTTACGGAGACGCAGAATCCGATTGCTCGCATCTGGTGAACGTCCGTCACTTTGTCCGCCAGCGTCACCAAAATCTTGGCTGTCCTAGCATCGTTACCCGTGTAGACCGCGTCGAGGCCAGCGTCGCTGTAACTACCTCGCTTCCACTCAACTGACCTGAGATCGACGTCGTCTGAGATGCCGAAGTAGTGGAACGGGACCAGAATGTCAGCTTCGAGGGCGTCCCAGAGCCGGAGTTCGGCCGCGGCACGGCCGGCGAAGAAATCGTTCTTGATGTCGACACCATCCGCGCGCTCCGGCGTGGCGGTGAGACCGAGCAGTTCCTTGGGCTGGAGGTGTTCCAGCAGGCGCCGGTAGGTCTTCGCTTCGGCGTGATGGAATTCGTCGATGATGACCACGTCAAAGTGTTGGGGATGGATGTTCTCTACCCCGTAGGAGTTCAAGGACTGCACACTCGCGAAAACGTGGTTCCACCGCTCGGGCTTGCCTCCGGCGACAAACAGCTCCCCGAAGGTGCCGTCCATGAGAATTTGGCGGAAGACTCGTTGTGTCTGTTCAAGGATCTCCTTCCGGTGAGCGACGAACAGGATCTTCAGGTCAGAACCACGGGCCCGAAGCAGGTTCTGGTAGTCGAGCCCGGCGACGATCGTCTTGCCGGTACCGGTCGCGGCGATAATTAGGTTTCGGTGGCGACCGTGCACGTTTCGCTCGGCCTCGAGCGATTCCAGCATCGCCTGCTGGTACGGGTACGGTCGGACCTCAATGTTCGAGAGGTCGATGGAATCGCCACGGCCGTAATTCGCGCTGCGCCCCAATGCCATGTCGAGGCGTTCGGAATCGCGGTCCGGATCGTAATTCTCAAACGATGGGTCGTTCCAATAGCTGTCGAACGTCGCCGAAAATTTATGGATGAGCGCCGGCGTGCTGATCTGCGAGAGCCGTACGTTCCACTCCAGCCCGTCCACGAGGGCGGAGTGGGAGAGATTGGAACTCCCGACGTACGCCGTGTTGAAACCGGTCTTCCTCCGAAAAAGCCACGCCTTGGCATGCAAGCGGGTGGACTGGGTCTCATAGTTCACTTGCACTTCAGCGCCATACTTGGCCACGAGCTTGTCCAGCGCCTTGCGCTCGGTCGCTCCCACGTAGGTCGTCGTGATGACTCGGAACGGAATCTTGCGTTCGTGAAGTTCGATGAGAGCGTCTTCGAGAACACGGATGCCGTGCCAGCGCACGAAGGCGCAGAGAAGGTCCACCTCATCTGCGCTCGCAAGCTCGGCCCGCAATTCAGCGCCCAGACTGGGCTCGTCTCGAGCGTTCGTGAGAAGGGCCGAATCGCTCAGCGCTGTCGCCGGGCGCTCGATCGCTTTTGCGCCGGTGCCGGGAGCGCTCAGCTGGAGCAGCTGACGTAACTCCCCGGGTTCAAAAGATTCATCGGACTGCAGGCCGGCGAGCACGCGGTTGACGAGCGCAACCCGATCAGCGGGATCGATGCCGGTCAGCGCCCGACGGGCGGCATGGGCGAGGAATCGGGCGAGGAACTCGGGGGCCTCCGCATCGACGATTTTATCGGTCGTCTTTCTTGCAGTCTCGGCGCGTACGGCGAGTTCACTCGTCAGGGAACCGGTGATGAGCGTCTCATAGAGCCCGAAGGGCATCGGTTCGGTCATTGGGTAATTTTCTGAGGACCCGCGAGGTCGGCCCGTGCAGGCTCATGGTCGCGGCTCGTTCTCGTACGCACACGTCTCATGTTGGCAATCCCCCAAGTATTTCTAGCGCCTGGTACTTCTGCCTACGACCATAGCAACGACCAGGCATTGGACTCCGTCCAGCACCACCTTGGTGTTCGGGCGTCGTCTCTCAGGCCCGTGGCTGGCACAAATTCCGGTTCCTTTGTGGCATCAGAAATTTCCAGTGACGTTCTCCGCCAGCGCTATTAGCTGTGGAAGAGCCACGAATACTCCGATTGCGGTCACCGTTGCAATGCGGAGCAGCTTCCAGCTGATGTGCCGAACGCGCGCAGATCGAAACTCGCCATCCAGCTTGGTGTACTGCGCCATAAAGTTCGGGGGGAGTGCAGACGTGACGGCAGACCAGGTCTCCGGCGCATCGACGATCGCCGCGAGTTCGACCAGTTCCGCTTCGGCAAGAATTACGGGCCGTTTCAGAAGCCAACGCCGCAAGTTGTACGCATCCAAGATTTTCACTTCCTCGGGCTGCTTCTTGATCGTGATCGACGCGGGGCCGACCAGCGCGATCACGGCCTGCGCGGGCGGGAGCTGCGGCATCCGCTCTCGAAGGATTTTGGTGACGCGCGTGGCCTCGAACGTGGAGTTTCGAAGGTAGGGCTGCTTTTGGCCGTTGACCTGGAACGCTCGTTCGGCGATCCAGATCTTCTTGCCCCGATGGTGCTTGGTGTTGATGGTGAAGATGCCGCCGGGGCCGACTACGAGGTGGTCGATGTCGGCGCCGGCTGTGCCGATGGGGAGAGCGTGGAAGACTCGCCACTCGGGCGGGAGCCGGCTGAGAATTCTGCCGACCTCGATCTCGCCCTGGGCACCGCGGTACCAGGCGACGCTGTCGGCGGCCAGCGGGGAGATTCCCCAGAACCGAGCGAAACGCGTGCGCGGTGGCATCGACAGCTGCTGGCGTAGTAACTCTTCGATGACCGATTGGGCGGCGATCTGATCGCTCATGCCCGGTAGCTGTGTTGTCACTCATCCCCCGATGATTAGTGCCACTTTAGCGAATCCGACACCGAGCCAGTCTGCGCTAGGCGAGAACCGCGGCGAGGTGCTGGTAGGCATCCACTTGATGTGTTGCACGCCGGATGCGCTCGGCCGGATCTCTGTGCCAGAGCGCCTGAGCTCCCGGATGGTAGGTGGAGATGACGGTGAGTTCATTGGCCGTATTCGGCGCGCGCCGCAGCACCCGGTGCCACGATCTGAGGGCGTCTCCGCCCTGAAGCAGCACGACCTGCACGGCTGGTGCCAGGTGGAGCATTTCGAGGATGGTGTCAACGCCGGCCTCTAACTCGGCGGCCTTGGGGGCGCGATTGATGTACCAGGGGTAGGCGTTCCACGGCAGAATATCGCAGGCACTAACGCCGACTGACGCGAAGCGCGCGCACTGCCGTTCAGCGGTTGGGTCATCGTTTTCGATGCTGATGAACCCACTGCCCTTGTCTTTGCGTGTGGCAGGGCCTGGATCGCGCAGCACGGAGAGTACGCGAGCGTTAATGCCACCGTGAATCGGTGCGACGTAAGGAACCCAGAGGTCTGGCGTGCTGATCTCGTCGACGTAGTCGTTGATCGGCTTGATGTGCCGATCGAAACGATGCTTCACCTGCTCAGCGAGGTAGGCGGGTTCCTTCATGCGTCGGGTCATGGGGTGAACGTACCCGGGGTTGCGGCAGTTCGCGAGGCTACCCGGGTGTTTGGGCCGCCCGACTGACGCACGGGTCGCTAGTCGGTCACTAGCAGGCAAGGGGCGAGAGTCATTCGCGCGTTCAGAAGCAAGAGTCCCTCCGTGCTCGCGATTGAGCTTCGCGTGACTGCGATAACGGCGGCGAACCCGCAGTGAACCGGGCGACAAGCCCGGTCACTTTAGCCAGTCGTCCGACGCAACGGGGATCATCCGCTGGTGAATTGGGAGAGCCGATCACGGTTGCCGCTCAGTCGGGCGGGGGCGTGCCCAGTCTGGGCATCAGGATCGGAGGCATCGGCGTTGTGATGCGCGCCGGCTTTCCCGCTGCCAGATTCTGCGCCTGGCCACGAATGTAACCCGGCACGTGTTTCGAAATCGACTGGTGCGCGGGCAACTCCCGCGTCGCTGCAATCACGGCGTCCAGGGTCTGAGCGATGACCTCTCGGGCGCGCGAAGACTCGAGGCCCCAGACACGGGCCTCGTCGACCAGGTGATCGAGAGTGACCCGCGTGATGACGCGCTCGCCGCTGATGGACATCGCCAGCTCCAGCGGTGCCTCAAACCCGAGAGCGAGCGGCGCGGCATCGTAGAAGGGAGCCAATTGTGAGCGGCCATCATCAAAGCGGAGGAGCGAAAAATTCTTCGCATGCGCGTCGGTGTTGCCAGCCGCGACGTTGAGCACTGTGTATCGAAGCAGCTTCTCGCGGTCTGGTTCTGTGCGGTCGAAGATGCTGCGGTCGCGGTCGAGCACCGAAGCGATCGCGGCCAGGCTGGCACCGCGGTTGCTGCGCTCGAACCTGTCGTCCCCGCCCCACGGGAGCGCCAACGCCTGCGCCAAGTCCTCCTGATGAATTCGCTCGATGCTGGAATTCGTGATTCGTCGGTCATAGCGCTCGACGACCAGCACCGGCGTCTGGCCGATCGTGTCCACCCACGAATCGAAGTGAAGGAGGCCGAGCGCCCGAGCGACACCCAACACGTAGTTCTCACCCTCGACGAGATGGCGATTTTCTTCGGAGACCGGTTTGAGGATGTGGGTGGAGGGTTTCGTACCGTTACCCGCGATCCAGCGGCCATCAGAACGGGTGAGGGCGAGTTTTCGTTGGAAGCCGGGCAGCGCGGAACCGCCGCCGCCAAGAATGTAGCCGGCCGCCTGGCTCAGCAACTGCACGAGTTCGGACTCCTCGAGCAATCGGGGTTGCCCTGTCACGCGGCCCGCGCCGATCGTGAGCGCGCCGATGAGGTCTGCCCCGACAGCACCGAAGATGCCGATCAGGTCGTTGCTGCGCACCTGGAGCGCATTGGCCAGTAGGTCGAGCCAGCGCCCCTCCGGCAGTAGTGCGCCGAAGAAGGACTCCGTGGTGTCGACATTCGACGTGCCGACGGGGAGGGAGGCCGACAGCGGCGTCGAACGCAGGGGCCACCGCGCGAGGGCGTCGTTGCTCCAGTCGAACAGGGCGCGACCGCGGGGCGCGCGGGTGAGGTCGCCGATGTGTACGCCATAGAGCTCGACGCGCAGGGCGGGGTCACTCATCATCGACCGGCGACGTCGACTGCGCCGAAAGGGCAATTCCGAGCTTCGCCAGGATCTCGAAGTACCGCTCATCAGCCCTCTTGGGCTTTCCGGCCTCGAGTTCGGAGACGTAGCGCTGGGTTGTGCCGAGGGCCACCGCCAATTGCCGCTGGGTCATACCGTGCTGAAGACGGATGCGCCGCGTGAAGTCGCCGAGGTCAACCGCCGACCGAATTTGAGCGATCATCGCACCTCCGCTTCATTATTACCGAACGGTAGTAGCCTAGCATTCGATTACCGATAGGTAATGATTGGCGTGCAATTACTTTTCGGTAATACGGCTCTTAGACCGCATGCTCCGCGAGAATCGACTCCAGCGTCCTGCCCAGATATCGCGCGGACTTCTCGAACTTCTTCGTGAGCCGTGCTCGCGCCTCAGGCGACAGCCCCGTTTGGCCTACACGTGACGACGGTCTTCACGACTCACACCATAGAACGGGTAAGTCAACCTGGCGAGGGTAAGACCAAGGATCGCGGCTAGCGTCGAGCGCGCTGGCGTTGGACGGTACACAAGACTCATGAATTACACAAGATACACAGAGATATACAAGGCGCACAGCGGATGCCATGGGGTCGGTCCCTGACAGCACCGAACGCAGCTGGACACCCCAGGAACCCGGCCGTAGCGCGATCGTCACGAATGTGTACACATTCGATACCACACATCGTCGACTCTATACATGACCGTTGCCGCCGCCTTTTCTGTTCTTCCGAGTCGGGAGATCCGCACCGAGCTTCCGAAAGCCCTAGAACGATTTCGTGCTGAGCCTCGGGTCAGGTAACGAGGACAAACCCTGAGCCGAAGTAAGGAGTCTTGCCAGACTCGATTAGGGGCAGGGAATCTTGGTGTAGCGGCGACCCTTGTTATCAACGGAGGTTCCGTTGTTGCCGTAGGCGCGGCATCCGGTGTAGTTGTCGACGCTGGGGACGGCGGGCGCAACATAGGGAGCGACGTAGGGGGCAACATACGGTTGCTCGGCGGCCCGCTGGGCGGCGAGAGCTTCTGCGGTGGCGGCCGCTTGCGCATCGGCGGCGGGCGGCGGGGACGACTGGGAGGCTTTGCTCAGGTTTGGCTGGGCACAATAGAAACCCCAGCCAAACCGAAGGGCCCCCAATGAGCAATTTCCAGCGCATTCTGAGCATGGCAGCCAAGGCCCTTGACCAGAAAGGGCAGCCGTCCTCCGGCGGGTCAGGCAAGACGGATTGGCGCGCGATGGTGCGCACCGCAGCCGACAAGGTCACCGGAGACAGCAGGCCCCCGGCGAACAACGAGCAGCGCAGCGCAGCTCCCCTTGCTGGTTCGAACGTGAGCGCGCAAGACCGCGCGGCTATCGCCCGTTACGACTACCTGCTGCAGACCGCGCAGCCGCAGCAGCTCGAGCAGGTACACCGCGACGCGTTCGCGCGGCTCACTCCGACGCAACGCGACGAGGTCAATTCCCAGTTGCGCGCAGAGCTGCCCACCAACGAATACCCGGCATCGTCCAGCCCGGACGACCTGGCCCGGTCGGCCACCCGCGGCGAAGCCCAGAATCCCGGGTTCCTGAAGAAACTGTTCGCGAAGCCGTCCGGCCGAGGAGTCGGCGGCGCTCTGGCTGGAGCCGCTGTCGGGCTCGGGGCCGGCGGGCTACTCGCCGCCGTCGCCGGTGGCGCGGTGCTCAGCACTGTGGCCGGGCCTCTTCTGGAACAGGCGGCCGGCTTTGGCGTCGATTTCGAGAACCTTGCCGGCGGTCTTGAGGGAGTCACCCAGGGCGTCGATGTTGAGAGCCTCACCGGCGGTCTTGAGGGAGTCACCCAGGGCGTTGCCGACAGCGCGGGCGAGTACGCGACCGGGCTGGGCGAGCAGGTGAAAGATCTGGGATCGAACTTTGAGATCCCCGGTCTCTCAGCACTCGGCAACCTGTTTGGCCGCGACTAGGCAGTACCGACAAAGCTGGCTGCCAGCCGACACGGACTCGGCCGGGGTCTCAACCCCAAGGCTCTCGTCTTCTTCCTCGCGTTCATGCCGCAGTTCATCCAGCCGGAACAGCCGCCGCGCCCCCAATATCTCGCACTGACCGTCAGCGTAGTACTGATCGACATCGTCGTGATGTGGCTGTTCTTCGCGGTGGCGGCGAGATCGTTCCAGCGCTTCACGAACACCACTCGCGGCCAGCTCATTCTCAACCGCACGTTCGGCCTGCTGTTCATATCCGTCGCGCTGCTGCTGGCGCTGGTGCACTGAGCGGGTTTACCCGGGCGCGCCTGACCATCAGCGCTCTCGGAATGAGCCAGCCGGTCGTCGTCGGGTCCCCGCGCGGATCGCCGAGCAAGCCTCCGCCCGACCGGTTCCCTACAACGCGAGCGCAGGCTCCCCCAGCGCCCGCATGACCGAGTACAGGTCGGCTTTTCCCTCGAAGCCGATCCCGGGCAGGTTCGGCATCGTGATGAAGCCGTTTACTACTTCCGATCCATCAGGAAAACCGCCGAAGGGCTGGAACAGGTCGGGATAGCTCTCGTTGCCACCGAGGCCGAGGCCGGCCGCGATGTTGAGGGACATCTGGTGGCCGCCGTGCGGGATGCAGCGCGAGCGGGACCATCCGTTCTGCTCGAGCATATTGAGGGTGCGCAGGTATTCCACGAGCCCGTAACTGAGCGCGCAGTCGAACTGCAGCCAGTCTTTCTCGGGTCGCAGGCCTCCGTAGCGAATGAGGTTGCGGGCGTCCTGCATGGAGAACAGGTTCTCGCCGGTAGCGATGGGCTTGTCATATGCGGCGGCAACCGCCGCCTGCGCCTCGAAGTCTAGGGGATCGACGGGCTCTTCGTACCAGAACAGGTCGTACTGCGAGAGCGCCCGAGCGTATTCCACGGCGGTCGCCTGGTCGAAACGACCGTTGGCGTCTACGGCCAGCCGCTGATGCGGTTCAAGCATGCCCAGCACGGCTTCGATGCGCTGCAGGTCGTCGGCAAGCGGCGCTCCGCCGATCTTGGCCTTCACTACGGTGTAGCCGCGGTCGAAATAGCTCTGCATCTCATCGGTCAGGCCGGTGAGGCCGCGCCCGGGCTGGTAGTAGCCGCCGGCGGCGTAGACGAAGACCTCACGGTTGGGCGTTCCCGTACCGAAACGCTCGGCCAGCAGCTGAAACAGCGGCTTCTCCTCGATCTTGGCCACGGCATCCCAGACGGCCATGTCAACCGCGCCCACCGCGACGGATCGCTCACCATGCCCGCCGGGCTTTTCGTTGGCCATCAGGGTGTTCCAGATGCGTTCCGGTTCGAAGTTGTCGCGCACCGGGTCGAGCAGGTCGACCGGGTCGGCCGCGAGCAGGCGCGGCAACAGACGCTCGCGAATGATGGCACCCTGGCCGTAACGCCCGTTGGAGTTGAAGCCATAGCCCACGACCGGGCGGCCATCGCGCACGACGTCGGTGACAACGGCGACCACGCTCAGGGTCATCTTGCTGAAGTCGATGAAGGCGTTGCGAATCGGCGAGCTGATCGGCATGGTTTCTTCGCGTACGTCGACGATTCTCATCGCAGCACAGCCTCGGCGGTCACGGTAGCGAATGCATCGGCGAGGGCGTCGGAAACCTCTTCGGTGGTGGCGCGTCCGCCGAGATCGGGAGTGCGCACATCCGTTTCGAGCAGCACGTGGCCCATGGTGTCGACGAGCGCGGCGCCCGCTTCGGGGTGGCCGAGGTGGTCGAGCATCATCGACGCCGCCCAGACCTGACCGAGCGGGTTGGCCTTTCCTTGACCGGCAATGTCCGGTGCCGAGCCGTGCACCGGCTCGAACATTGAGGGGAACTCGCCCTCGGGGTTGAGGTTGGCCGAGGGCGCGATGCCGATGCTACCGATGATGGCCGCGCCGAGGTCGGTGAGAATGTCGCCGAACAGGTTGGAGGCCACAATTACGTCGAAGCGGCCCGGGTCCAGCACGAACAAGGCTGCGAGGGCGTCAATGTGGTATTCCGAGATCTCCAGCAACGGATGCTCCTGCCCGAGTTCGCGCAGAATCTCGTCCCAGAACGGCATGGTGTGAATGATGCCGTTGGACTTGGTGGCGCTGGCGAGTCGTCCCTCGCGCTGTTCGGCGAGGTTGATGGCATAGTTCATGGCTCGGGTCACGCCGAATCGGGTGAAGATCGATTCTTGAATAGCGACCTCCTGCGGCAGGCCGCGGTAGAGGCGACCGCCGCTTTCGGAGTACTCGCCCTCGTTGTTTTCGCGCACCACCTGAAAGTCGATGCCCCCGGCGGGCACCTTGCGCAGTGGGCTTTCAATACCCGGGAGCAGCTTGATGGGACGCAGGTTGATGTATTGCTGGAAGGCGCGGCGGATGGGTATGAGCAGGCCCCACAGCGATACGTGGTCAGGAACGCCGGGAAACCCAACCGCGCCGAGCAAAATCTGGTCACACTCGGCGAGCTGTTCGATGCCGTCGGCGGGCATCATGGCTCCGGTGCGGGCGTAGTACTCGCAGCTCCAGTCAAAATTTTGCCATTCGAAGGCGAACCCGAAACGGTGGCCGGCCAGCTCGAGCAGGCGCTGTGCCGGGGGCATCACTTCGGTGCCGATTCCGTCGCCGGGAATGACGGCAATGCGGTGGGTGGGAATGGTCATGGGGTTACCTCCAAGTTTGGATAGTTCGTTGGGGAAGGGTGAAGTTTTGAATGCGCCACATTTCTTACGCGCCGGCGCCCGAACCACCCTCGTGCACGCTCACGGTCGGCTCGATGCCGTCGGCGCCGACCACCTCGCGCCAGGCCTCAAAGCCCCCTTGAAAGGCCACGATTCCAGCCTCGGGCAGCGAGATCTCGATCGCTTCCAGAATCTCGGTCGCCGACACCCCGAGGTCCAGAGCCACCCGGATATGGCTTTGGATGTGCCCCTTCGCCGCGCGCATCACCGTGAGGCTCACGATGAAGATGAGCTCCTTGGTACGACGGTCCAGGGTGCGCTGGTCGAGGTACGCGGCTGACACCAGGTGGTTCGCGGCCTGCAGCACCGGAAAATCCTGTTTCGCCATCACCTTGTGGTAATCGAGCACATAACCACGCTTGCGGGCCATCTCGTCGATGTAGTCCTGCGGGTTCTCAGACATGATTCACTCCTTCATTTCAGATCGAAGCTCGACCTGGTTGACGACTTCGACATAACGCACGACCTCGGTGTGGTCTAAGGGCAGGGTGTGGTCTAACGGCACGTTGTCCCCGAGCACCCGGCGGGCCTCGGTGAGCACCCCTACGGTCGTGTCCGTGATCGGCGTGCTCATTCCGGCACCGAGCGCCTGAGCGATCGCCACGTCCTTGAGCATGAGGTCGAGCGAGAAACCGGAATCGAACGTGCCGTTCAGCACGTGTTTGGCGTACTTCACCTCGGTGGCCTGGCTGCGCCCGGTCGACGAATTCACTACGTCCAGCATTACCGCAGCGTCGATGCCGAAGGTGCGCGCCACCGTGAAGATCTCGGCCGCAGCCGCGAGATTGGTGGCCGACAACAAATTATTGAGCGCCTTCGCGGCGTGCCCGGACCCGCTCGGCCCCACCACGGTGATGCGGGTGCCGAGCGGAGCCAGGTGCTCCATCGCCCGCTCCCGATCAGCCGCGAGCCCGCCCACCATGATCGACAGCTCCCCGATGCTGGCCTTTGCCACCCCGCCGGACACCGGGGCATCCACGAACGCGATCCCGGCGGAAGCGGCCTGCGCGGCCAGCCGCTGCGTGCTCGCCGGCTCCGACGAGCCCATGTCGATCACGAGCACACCGGGCTCGAGCTGGGCGAGCAGCGCTACCACGACGGATTCGACGATGCGGCTGTTGGGGAGCATCAGGATCACCGTGCGGATGCCTGCCGGAAGCTCCTCGAGCCTGGCCAGTGCCCGACCGCCCACCGCGGCGGCGAGCGTCGCGCTCGCCGCCGCATCCACGTCATAGAGCAGCACGTCACGACCGGGCGCATAGCGGCGAACCATCGGGTCGCCCATTTTGCCTAGGCCGATGAACAGTGTGGTCATAATGTCTCCTTTGACAGTGTGGAAAAGTACAGTACTCAGGCCACGGGCACCGGGGGCGGAGTGGTTCGAGCCAGCACCACGGCGATGTATCCGGCCACAATCTGCACCGCGCCCACAATGATCCACAGCGCGACCTCGGGTACCGCCGCGTAGAGCAGGCCGAATGCGAGCGGGCCGGCGCCGCTGCCGACGTAAGTACCGATCTGCATGATGCCCGTCGCGCTTGGCGTAGCCGGACCGGCCACGCGGGACACCACAAAGTGGGTGAGTCCGGGCCAGCCCCAGCCAATGCCGAGAGCAAGCAGCATGCCCACCACGAAGGTCCACTGGGTGTCGACAGCCATGAGCAGCACCCCCACGCCGCCAACGCACATCATGGTGGCCACGGTCGCGAGCGCGAATTTGCTGTTTGCCCGATCAGCGATGCGTCCCACGATGACGCGCACGGTGACGCTGAGCAAACCGCCTACGCTCAAGAGGGTGCCCGCCCACGCTAGCGGCAGGCCGCGCTCGATGCCGGTGATCACCGCATACGCGGTGACGGCGCCGGTGGCCGCGGCGGAGAGCGTGGTGACGCTCGTCATCAGCAGCAGGTACTTCATCAGCGCCGGCGTCAGCGGCACGTGTGAGCCGCCTCGTCGATGGCGCGAGAGCTCCCCGCGCGGCACCGACCACCAGAACAGCACGCCCACCGCGAGCGCGAACAGGCTCGCCAGACCGAATCCCCAATGCCACCCCAGGGTGAGCGCGAGCGCGGGCACGGCCAGCCCGGCCAGGAACGCGGAGAACGGGATCGCCGATTGCTTAATACCGAACGCGGTCGCGAGCATGCCGCGCCGCACCCGCAGGTTGATCAGCTGATTCGCCGCCGGGTGACTGATGCCATTGGACACCCCACCCACTCCAGCCCACACCAGCAGCCAGGCCCACGACGGCACTAAGAATGCGGCGCCCGCGAGGCTCAGCGCGCCGACGACCAACCCGAGGAGGGTTGCCGAGCGTATGCCCGACCACGACACAAGCCGGCCGGCCAGCAGGGACATCACCGCGGCCGCACCCCAGTAGCTGGCCACCGCCGCGCCGAGCACCCACTGTGGGGCCGGCACATCGCGCTGGATCTGCACGAACAGGGCGCCAAGCAAGAACACCGGCAGCCCGCCAGTGATGGTGGCGCCCGCCGCGAGCACCACCGCACGGGAGCCCGACTCGCGCCGGCGCATCACTTACGCACGAGAGGCAGTGAGGGTATCTCTGGGCACTGCTACGCCTCCGCCGAGCACTGTGGAGTCGTCGAGCTCGGACACGCTTGCGGCCAGTGCCTTCGCCGCGGGCGCCCCGATCAGCCCTTCCGCCTTCTGCACGATGTCGGCCCAGGTTGCCCGGTCGCCCGGCGCCCCACGGAAGGAATTTTCGCTCTTCTCGATCACGGTTCCGTTTCGGAGCACAACCTGCACTTCGGCCTGCCACCGAGCCGGGAATGCGGCCTCGAGCGAGTCGCTGCGATAGCACTCGACCTTTTCCATCCACTCCATGAGCTCCGCGGCCACGGCAGGTGCGTCGTCGAACTGGTCGACAGTGGCGCGCCCGGTTGCGAGCGCGACCGCCGCGCCGAACGGCATATTGAACTGGGCGTCCACCGGCGTGTTGACCACGAGTTTGCGTGCCGCGGGCTCAGAAACGAGCGAGGCACCGGCCCGGATCACGCCGACTCGGATGCGTGCGACATCGTCGATGCCGAGCTCAGGGTTCTGCTCGCGAATGTCGCGCAGCAGATCGATGTTGCCGTGCATATAGCGGCAGCAGGGGTAGAACTTGATCGAGGTGTCGAGCGCGCTACGGCCGAATTCGAGCGCCAGCTGTCGGCCCTCGACCACGCCCGCGCCGTACTGCACGAGAAAGCCGTCTCGGCCCTCGATGGCCGTGGCCGGTGCGGTGAATCCGGCGGCGGCGAGCTTCGCAGCGCGAATACCCGTGGCCGCGGCATGCCCGGCGTTGAGCCGTTTGGTCCAGGAGCCGTCGGCCAGAAATTCGAGCGAACCAGACGCCATGTTCGCCGCCAGTCCGAGGGCATGCGCCGTCTGCTCCACCGTGAGACCGAGCAGCCGGGCCGCCGCCGCCGCGGCACCGAGGCAGCCGGCCACCCCCGTGGGGTGAAAGCCGCGCCCGTAGCTCTCGCGGGCACCGAGCAGCACGCCCACCGTGCACATCACGTCGTAGCCCACGATGGCGGCCCGCAGTACCTCGCCGGTGAGCGACTGCCGCGTGCTGGCGAGAGCGAGCACTGCCGGGAAGATGACGACGCCGGGGTGCAGCGAGGACTCCTCAAAGGTGTCATCGAGTTCGAGGCCGTGTGCGGTGATGCCGTTCACCAGGGCGGCGCTTTCCACCGTGGCGAAGCCGCTCTTACCAGCTCCATCCACTCCGTGCAGGGCGGCCGGGAAGAAGGCCGTCGGCTGCTCCGATATTTCGACGGCAGCGCGGGCAGCCACCGCCGAGTCGCGGTGAAACCCGCCGCCGGTGATGGCGTGGTAGTCGAGCAGCAGCAGCCGCATCCAGTCTGCAAGCTCGGGCGACACTGTGTGGTCGGCCACGGCGTGGACGGCGAGACGGTGTGAGACGGTACTCATGTCGGTGCCTTTCGTAGCAATCACGGCAGCAGGCGGGTGGGGCTGAGCCCCACGAAGGTGCGGTCGTCTTTCTGGAAGAAGTCGTTTCCTTTGTCGTCGACCACCAGGAAGGCGGGAAAGTTCTCGACCTCCACGCGGAAGACGGCTTCCATGCCGAGCTCGGCGTAGTCGATGACCTCGACCGAGCGGATGCAGTCCTGCGCCAGCCGCGCGGCGGGGCCGCCAACCGAGCCGAGGTAGAACCCGCCGTTGGCATGGCAGGAGGCGGTGACGGCGGCGGAGCGGTTGCCCTTGGCGAGCATCACCAGCGAGGCCCCGAGCGCCTGAAACTCGGCCACGTAGCCGTCCATGCGGCCGGCCGTCGTTGGCCCAAACGACCCCGACGGCATTCCCTCCGGCGTCTTGGCCGGGCCGGCGTAATAGATGGGGTGCTTGAGCAGGTAGTCGGGCACGCCCTCGCCGCGCGCAATCCGCTCGCGAATCTTCGCGTGCACGATGTCGCGACCCACGATGAGTGTGCCGGTCAGTGAGAGCCGCATGCTCACCGTGCAGGCACTGAGCTGGGCGCGAATCTCCGCCATGGGCACCGTGAGGTCGATGGCAACGGATGCCGACGCGTCCGTTATTTCTGCCAGCCCGGTGCTCGGAATGAACCGGGCCGGGTCGCGTTCGAGTTCTTCGAGGAACACCCCCTCCGGAGTGATACGGCCGAGGACCTGACGGTCGGCCGAGCATGACACCGCGATCGCAATGGGCAGCGAGCCGCCGTGGCGCGGCAGGCGCACCACCCGCACGTCGTGGCAGAAGTACTTTCCGCCGAACTGGGCGCCGAAACCGAGCTGGGTCGTGAGCTCGAACACCTTCTGCTCGAAGTCTTGGTCGCGATAGCCGTGTCCAGCGTCGCTGCCCTGCTCGGGCAGGGTGTCGAGATAGTGGGCCGAGGCGAGCTTGGCGGTTTTCAGGGCGAATTCTGCGCTGGTTCCGCCGATCACGACGGCGAGATGGTACGGCGGGCAGGCCGCGGTTCCGATACTTTCGATCTTCGCCTTCAGGAACTCGAGCATTCTCTTCTCGTCGAGGATCGACTTGGTCTCCTGATAGAGGAAGGACTTGTTGGCGCTGCCGCCACCCTTCGCCATGAAGAGAAACTCGTATTCCAGCCCCTGCCCGAGGCCGATCTCGATCTGCGCCGGCAGGTTGTTCTGCGTATTCGCCTCGGTCCACATATCGACCGGGGACATCTGGGAGTAGCGCAGGTTGAGGTCCTGGTACGCCTGATAGACGCCGTGGCTGAGGCTGCGAGCATCCGTTCCGTCGGTCTGGATGCGATGGCCCCGTTTGGCGGAGATGATGGCCGTTCCGGTGTCCTGGCACATGGGCAGCACTCCGCCGGAGGCGACGTTGGCGTTCTGCAGCAGGTCGAGTGCCACATATCGGTCGTTCGCCGAGGACTCCGGGTCGTCGATGATGCGGCGCAGCTGGGCCAGGTGGCTGGGACGCAGAAAGTGGGCCAGGTCGCGAAAGGCCGCATCGGCGAGGGCCTCGATCGCGGACTGGTCTACCTCGAGCACGGCCTCTTCTCCGCTGCCGCGCACCCTGTAACCGGCCACGTCGAGGCGGCGCATCGGGGTGTCGGTGGGGCCGAGCGGCAACTGGTCGACATAGCTGAACTCAGCCATCACAGCACGCCCGCGCCGGTGAGCTCGTCGATGGCGGCGGCGCTGTAGCCGAGGGCGCCAAGGATCGACCGGGTGTCGGCACCCACGTCGGGCACCCGGTCCATGCGCACCGCCTGGCCCACCACGGTCACGGCCGGGAGCAAAGCCCGCACTTGTCCAGCCGAAGTCTCGACGGTGCGCCAGCGGTTTCGCGCGCTGAGCTGCGGGTGAGTGAGGACGTCTTTCACTTCGCGCTGACGTGCAAAGGCCACCGTCGACTCGGCGAGGCGGCGTTCCATCTCCGGCCCATCGTGGGCGGCGAAGACCGCATCGACCACGGCATGCAGCTCGGTGCGGTGGGTCAGGCGCACACTGCTGGTGGCGAAGCGCTCGTCGTTGATCAGATCCGGCCGTTCCAGCACACCGGCGCAGAACGACGCCCACTCGCGGTCATTCTGCACCGAGAGCACGACGTCCACGCCGTCTCCGGCCCGGAACGTGCCGTAGGGGGCGATCGACGCATGGCTGGTGCCAGCACGGGCCGGGGCGGTTCCGCCGTATTCGGTGTAGTAGAGGGGAAAGCCCATCCACTCGACCACGGAATCGAAGAGGCTCACCTCGACCTCTGACCCTTCACCGGTGCGCTCGCGGTGAAACAGGGCGGTGAGAATTCCGGAGAGGGCGTACATGCCAGCGCCAATATCCGCCGTCGGAATACCAGTCTTGGCGGGAGCCTCCGCGGTGCCCGTGATCGCCACGAGTCCGGCCTCGCTCTGAATCAGCAGGTCATAGGCCTTGGCGTCTCGGTAGGGACCACTACTGCCATATCCGCTGATGGAACAGGTAATCAGGGTCGGGTAGCGCTCGCGCAACTCGGCGGCGCCGAGACCGAGGCGAGCCGCCGCATCCGGTGCCAGATTCTGCACGAAGACGTCGGCGGTGGCAAGCAGCTCGTGCATTATCGCCAGGGCCTCTGGCCGTTTCAGGTCGAGGGCGAGGCTCTCCTTGTTGCGGTTGAGCCAGACGAAGTGGCTGGACAGCCCGTTCACCGTCTCGTCGTAGCTGCGGGCGAAATCGCCTGTGCCTGGACGTTCGATCTTGATCACCCTGGCACCCTGGTCGGCGAGGTGGCGGGTGGCCAGGGGAGCAGCCACGGCGTGTTCGCAGGAGATCACCGTGATGCCCTCGAGGGGCAGAGTCTGGGACATATTCAACCTTCAACGCTGACGATAAAATGCATGATTCTCTAAATAATGTATCATTCTGAAACGGAGGCATCTACCCCTCGTCCGGTGGATGCGGTTCGGATAGAGTGAGGCCTTTGACCGCCACCCCGCGAAAAATGCAAGGAAATATGATGGGAATGACCGAGGCGCCCCCCACAAAGCGGGATCAGATCGTCGACGAACTCCGGCGCCTGATTCTCAGCGGTAATCTGCCCCGCGGCGCAAAGCTGCCCCAAGATGAACTAGCCCGCCAGTTCAGCAGCAGCATCACCCCGGTGCGCGAGGCGCTGCGCGCCCTCGAAGCCGAGAACCTTGTGGTGAGCGAACCTCGGCGCGGAGTGCGGGTGGCCGGTATCAATTTCGAGCGGGCCAAAGCGACTTATATTATTCGTCGGCTCACCGAGAGCTACGCCATGCGGCGCGCGGCGATCCGGCTTTCGCCGCTCGAACTGCGCCAGGTCGAACTGCTGCTCGACGAACTGAACGCGGCCACTGCCCGTCACGATTCGGATGCCGTCCGCCAATTGAATAAGCGCTTCCACTTCTTCTTCTACGAGCGCTGCGGCATCCCCAGCCTGGTCGAAGAGATCGATGCTCTCTGGAGAGTATTCCCGTGGGACTTGCTGCTCGACTCCCCCGAACCGGCCGAGGACTCCGAGGCCGAGCACCGAGCGATGCTCGAAGCCGTGCGCGCCGGAGACGCCGAAGCTGCGGGGCTGGCCCTTGAGCATCACGTGTCGCGCAGCTTCATTGCGCTGAACGCGCGTTACACCGGCAAGCCGCCCGCCGACCCTTTCGACATCGCCAACGACTGACGCGCGGTTCGTTGGCCAGGGCGACGGATGCCGTACGTTGTACTGGGCGCACCGCCCGGACACGTTCACGCTTGCGCGGCTTCTGCCCCGCGGCGGGCGAGGATGCGCTCGGCCCGCACGGTGACCGGGCGGTCGATCATCTGTCCGTTCACCTCAGCTGCACCCCCGGTGGCGCCGATCACGCTGCGTGCCCAGTCGATCTCGGCCGGCGTGGGGCGGAACGCGGCCGCCACCGGTTCGAGCTGGGCGGGGTGAATGCAGAGCTTGCCGCCGAAGCCGAACTGCCGGGCGAGGGCAGCCGAATCGGTCACTGCCCCGGTGTCACTAATTTGCACGCTCGGCGAGTCAAGCGGCGCTTCGAGGCCGGCCGCGCGCGAGGCGACGACGATAGCCGACCGGGCGTAGTCGAGCACGCGGTCGCCAGCACCGGCGTTAATATCGAGGGCGTAGTCGATGGCGCCGAAGGCCAACCGAGTCACGCCCGGCACCCGGGCCAGCTCGGGCGCGTTCTGCACGCCGGCGGCGGACTCAATCAGCGCCACGAGCGCGAGCGGCGGTCCGGCAACCCCGGCAAACGCGGCCGCGACCTCGCGGAGCAGTTCGGGGTTTTCGGCCTTGGGCACGACGAGACCGAGCAACCCGTGGCCGGACCGCGCGGCGAGGTCACGGAGAGCTGCGAGCTCCGCGGGCAAGCTCACAGCCCCCGCGGCGTTGACGCGCACGAGGGCGCGAACCGGGTCGGGGCCGGCGGCAAGGTGCTCAAGGATGGCGGCCAGGGCATTCGCTTTGGACTCGGGCGCGACGGCGTCTTCGAGGTCGATAATCACGACGTCGGCCGCTGAACCGGTGGCCTTGCGAAAGCGCTCTGGCCGGTCGCCGGGCACGAACAGGGCGGTGACGGCGCTAGCCGTGGTGGTACGGGACATAGTGTCTCCTGGATTGATCGGCACGAGACCGGTGACGCTCAGTATGAGCGGGGCAGGCCGAGCACCTTGGTGGCCACGAAACTCTTGATCAGGTTGTTGCTCACCGGAGCGGTCTGGAACATGCGTGTCTCGCGGAACTTGCGCTCCACGTCGTACTCGTCCACGAAGCCGTAGCCGCCGTGGGTGTCGAGGCACGCATTGGCGGCGGCCCAGCTGGCCTCCGAGGAGAGGTGCTTGGCCATGTTGGCCTCGGCGCCGCACGGCGCGCCAGCGTCGAAGAGGCGGGCGGCTTCGTAGCGCATCAGGTCGGCCGCGCGCACCTTCATGTAGGCGTCGGCAATGGGAAACTGCACGCCCTGGTTGCTGCCGATCGGGCGGCCGAAGACCTCGCGGCTGTTCGCGTAGGCGCTGGCCCGGGCACTGAACCAGTAGCCGTCGCCGATAGCCTCGGCCGACAGCAGAATGCGCTCGGCGTTCCAGCCGTCCAGTACGTAGCGGAAGCCGCGGTCGACCTCACCGATCACCGCGCTTTTGGGCACCCGCATGCCGCGGTAGTGCACCTGGTTGGTGGCGTAGTTGAACATGGTACGCACCGGGATGGTTTCAAGGGTATGCGGCTGCTCGGCACGAACCTTGCGTAGGTCGACGAGGAACAGGGTGAGGCCCACGGTCTTGTCGGCGCCCCGGTCGCTCGTGCGGGCCAGCACCATGGCCAGGTCGGAGTCGTTGATGCGGCTGGTCCAGTTCTTGTGGCCGGTGATCACGAAATCATCGCCATCGGCCTCCGCGCGGGTGAGGATGCTCGTGGTGTCCAAACCAGCGACATCCTCGGTGACCGAAAACGCCTGCAGTCGCAGCCGGCCGGCCGCGATCTCCGGCAGATATTCGGCCTTCTGGGCTGCTGTGCCGTGGCGTAGCAGCGCGCCCATGATGTACATCTGGGCGTGACAGGCGGCGGAATGGCCGCCGGAGCGGTTGATCTCCTCCATAATCACGCTGGCCTGGGTGAGGGAGTAGCCGAGGCCACCGTACTTGGTAGGGATGAGGGCGCTGAGCAGGCGGGCCTGGGTGAGGGTCTCCACGAATTCCTGCGGGTAGCTGCGGTCGCGGTCGCTCTGGCGCCAATACTCGTCGGGGAAGCCGGCGCAGAGGTCCCTGGTGAACTGGCGAATTTCGTCGAGCGACAATCCCGGCGAGGCCTGCCGGGTGGCCGGTGCGGTGTCGAGCAGGTCTGTCATGAGGGCTCCTTGTCGAGTATCGGGCGGACCGGACGTTAATAGAGTACATAATATATTAAAACGGCGCCAGAGGTATTTGTCGTGCTTTGAGGAAGCAAATAGCTTGACTTGTCTGTGTTTCTCGCAGAAAATACCCCTAATAGATAATATATTCTGTACAAGGAGATCGACTCATGGCCGAGCATACCCTGACCCCCGAATCCACCGGACGCGTCGTCGCGGGCTGGACCGGACGCCTCTGGGAAGACTTCGCCGTCGGCGATATCTACTACCACCCGTTGGGTAAGACGGTCACCGAAGGTGACAATCAGATGTTCACGCTGATGACGCAAAACGTGGCCAAGACGCACATCGACAGCAACTTCGCGCTACGCACGGAGTACAAGCTGCCGCTCGTGAACTCCACCTTCATCCTCGCGCTCGTCACCGGGCAGTCCACGATCGACCTGTCGATGAACGTGTTCGCCAACCTCGGCTGGGACGAGGTACGAATGCCCAGCCCGGTCTTCGAGGGCGACACAATCTACTCGCGTTCCAAGGTGCTGGCTACGCGCGCCTCGAAGTCGCGCCCCACCCTAGGCCTCGTGACCGTGGCGACCGAGGGCTACAACCAGAACAGCGTCATCGTGATGAGCTACCAGCGCACGTTCATGGTCTACCGCGAGGGGCACCTGCCCGACTTGGAGGACACCCGACCGAACGAGGCGAGTCTGCCGGCGACGCTCGAAAAGAACTAGAGGATGCGCGCGCTGCCGCTGGCCGGGCTCACGGTCGTCTCCCTCGAACAAGCCGTCGCCGCGCCGTTCGCCACCCGGCAGCTCGCCGACCTCGGCGCTCGAGTGATCAAGGTGGAGCGGGACACCGGAGACTTCGCTCGCGGCTACGACGAGACCGTGCACGGCATGTCGAGCTACTTCGTGTGGCTCAACCGCAGCAAAGAAAGCATCGTGCTCGATCTGAAGAGCGACTCGGGCCTGGCCGTGCTGCGTGAACTGGTCAGCCGCGCCGACGTGCTGGTGCAAAATCTCGCTCCGGGGGCTGTGGAACGGCTCGGTCTCGGACCCGACGAGGCCCTCGCCTTCAACCCGCGGCTCATCCACGCCTCTATCTCGGGCTACGGCCGCGGCGGCAGCTATGAGCAGAAGAAAGCCTACGACCTGCTCGTGCAGTGCGAAGCCGGCCTGCTGAGCGTCACTGGCACACCCGAGGACCCTGCCAAGGTCGGCGTCTCCATCGCGGATATCTGCGCCGGCATGTACACCTTCTCGGGAATCCTCACCTCGCTGCTGCAGCGCGCCACGACCGGGCGCGGCGACGTGCTCGAGGTATCGATGCTCGAGGCGCTCGGCGAGTGGATGCAGCAGCCCTACTTCTTCGCCGAGTACGGCGGTACTCCCCCGCAGCGCAACGGCGCACAGCACGCGTCGATCGCGCCCTACGGCCCGTTCGATACCGCGGACGGCACGGTCTTCTTTGGTATCCAGAACGAGCGCGAATGGGCAGCATTCTGCACTGATGTGCTGAAACGCCCGATTCTCGGAGCGCACCCAAATTTTCTGGGCAACGCCCTGCGGGTGCAGAACCGGCCAGCGCTGCACGCGGTGATCCTCGAGGTGCTGACCACCCTCACCTCCGTGGAGGTGCTCGCTCGACTGGACCGCGCGAACATCGCCAACGCGCAACTACGTAGCATGCACGACTTCTCGGCGCACCCGCAGCTGACCGAACGCGGCCGATGGCAGAACGTCGACTCACCGGTGGGGCCGGTGCGCAGCCTGATTCCGCCAGTGACGAGCCGTGAGACCGGGTTTCGCATGGACCCGGTGCCGGCGATCGGGCAGCACACCGAGCAGATCCTGGCTGAGCTCGGGCTCGCCCTCTGAACCAAGCATCGTGACCCTGGCTCGGCCCCGGTGATGCCGTAACTTAGGAGTGACCCTGCCCGAGAAAGGACCCGCGATGGCCTCCCGCCGCCCCTCGACCCGCGCGCGCCCCCAGCTGAGCGATGAGGCCTCAGGCTACGTGCGCGGCATGATCATGTCCGGTGAGTTGCCGCCCGGCACGGCCGTGCGCGCCGAGACCATCGGCGCGGCACTCGGCATTTCCACCACGCCGGCACGCGAGGCGCTGCAGGCGCTGCGGGTGGAAGGTTTCCTCGAGCTCGTGCCCCGGCGCGGGTTCCAGGTGGCCGTGCTCACCGGGCAAGACGTTCGGGACCTGTTCACCGTGCAGGCGCTGATCGCGGGCGAGCTCGCCGCACGGGCCGCCGTCGCCGCCACTCCCGAAGATCTCGCCGAGCTCGAGGCCCTGCACCACGAGCTGATCGCGGCGTCCGCGCGCGGCAACCTCGAGCTGCTCGAGGAGAAAAACCACGCCTTCCACCGAGAAATCAACCTGATTGCCGGTGCTCCCAAAATCATCTGGGCGCTCGGCCTGATGACGCGGTATGTGCCCCGGAAGTTCTATTCCAGCATTCCGGGCTGGCCCGAGGCCACGGCGAACGATCACGCCCAGCTCCTGACGGACATCCGTTCCCATGACGCACAGGCCACTCGCGTGGCCATGCAGGCGCACGTCGAGCACGCCGGCGAGTTGCTCGCCGCACACTTCGACGAGCGAACAAGCGCGGCGGCACTTGACGTGACACCCGGGCCGCCCGATTGAGTCGGGTGGCCCAGGCGTCAACTTAGAGCGCGAAGGTCGAGAGCTGCGGTACAAAGGTCACGATGACGAGGGCGATCAACAACACGCCAACGCTCGGCATAGCCGCCTTCGCAACTCGGAGGATATTCATTCCCGTGAGCCCACTCGCGACGAACAGGTTGAGTCCGAGCGGTGGAGTCATCATGCCGATCTCCAGGTTGAGCACCATGATGATGCCGAAGTGGATCGGGTCGACGCCGAGTTCCATCGCCACCGGCAGCAGCACCGGGGCCAGGATGAGGATGGCGCTCGAGGTCTCCATGAACATGCCCACAACGAGCAGCAGCACGTTCACCATAATCAGGAACATCACCGGGGTGAGCTCTGACGCGAGCAGAGCTTCACTCACCTGGCCCGGGATGCGTTCGGCCGTGAGCACGAACGAGAACAGGATTCCAGAGGCCACGATGAACATCACCATCGACGACGTTCGCGCGGACGCCATCAGAATCGATGGAAGGTCCTTGAGCTTGATCTCCTTGTACACGAAAATCGATACGATCAGGGCGTAGAACACGGCCATGGCTGCGGCTTCGGTGGGGGTGAAGATCCCCGTGTAGATGCCGCCGAGCACGAAGATAGGCAGAAACAGGCTGAGTGAGGCGTCGCGCAGGGCTGTGAAGCGTTCGTATTTGCTCATGCGGATGGCATTCAGGCCCATGCCGTATTTTCTGCGTCGCGAGATGACCACGGCGAGGATGAGCAGCCCGATTCCGGCCATGATTCCCGGCCCGATGCCGGCGACGAACAGGTCGCCGATCGACTGTTCGGTGGAGATTCCATAGACGATGAGCGGAATCGACGGCGGGATCAGAATTCCGAGCGACCCGGAGGTCGTGACGAGCCCGGTGGAGAAGTCCTTGCCATAGCCGCTCTTGATCATGGCCGGAATGATGAGCGTTCCCACGGCCACCACGGTCGCCGGGCTCGAGCCGGAAATGGCCGCGAAGAACATACAGGCGAGCACGGCCGTCATAGCCAGGCCGCCGCGGAACTGACCCACGAGGGCATTGGAGGCCGCGATCAAACGCTTGCTGATTCCGCCGCGGCTCATGAGGTTCGCCGCCACGATGAAAAAGGGGATCGCCATCAAGGGGAACGCATTGAGCGCGTTGAAGAGCCGCTCGGGAACCTGGGTGAGCGGGATGGCCGTGAAGAAGTAGAAGTAGATGAATGATGTGAGCCCCATGGCGACCGCGATGGGTGCGGACGTGAGCAACAGGGCAAACAAGATAACCAGGAGGGCCAGCAGTCCTTCGATCACAGTTTCGCCTCCCCTTCTCCCAGGCCGAGCGCTTCTTCTTCTCGTTCGAACTCGCTTTTGTCTCCGTCAACGGATGCCGGCAGGCCCCGGATGAGTCGCACCAGAATCTCAATCGCTCGCAGCAGCATCAGCGTGAATCCCAGTGGAACAGAGAATTCGACCACCCACAGTGGCAGTTTGAGCGTGGGGGTGACCGTGGAGGTGGAGAACGGTTCGAAGAGCAGCAGCCACGCAAAGAAGCCCACGATGGCGAGGTAGGCAATGGTGACCAGAATGCCGAGGATGTCCATCCGGCGACGGCCGATTCTGCCGAGGAACGGTTCGAAGACCTTCACGGCGATGTGTTCGTTGTGGCGCAGGGTGATGATGGCACCGAGGAAGGTGGAGTAGATGATGAGGTAAACAATGGTCTCCTCACCCCACCAGAGGTGAATGTTAAAGATGGCCCTGAGCAGCACCTGGGCGATGGCAACGAGCGTTGCCACCGCCAGACAGGTGCAGACCAGGAAGTTTTCCACCCGAGTCAAAGCGTGGCTAAACCTGATAATGGGGGCGTCCTTAAGTTGAAGGGCAGCACGACGAAACCCGTGCCGACGGGTGAAAAACGAGGGCGATGGCTAGTCGCGGTTGGCGAGCAGTTCGGCCACGATCTCCGGGCCCAGCACTTCGGAATACTCTTCCCAGACGCTCGGGATGACCGTTGCCATCAGGGCATCGCGCTCCGCGTCGGTCAGCTGAATGATCTCGGTCGACCCTTCGGCGATGATCGCCTGCTTGGCCTCTTCGTTCACCTCGGCCGCGATCTCACGGTTGTAGACACTGGATTCGTCGACGGCGTCGAGAACGAGCTGCTGCAGGTCATCGGGCAGCGACTCGAAGAAGTCATTGTTGATAGCCGGAATGTAGCCGATGTAGCCGTGGTTGGACTCGGTGATGAAGTCCTGAACCGTGTGCATGCTCTGCGTTTCCATGTTCGACCAGGTGTTCTCCTGACCGTTAATGACGCCCTGTTCAAGCGCGCTGTAGACCTCGGCGAAGGCGAGGATAGAGGGGATGGCGTCCCAGGTTTCGAACTGACTCACCAGCACATCGGCCGGCTGGATGCGAAAGCTCAGCCCGGCCATGTCCGCTGCGGCCCGGATCGGAACGTTGGCCCCCATCTGTTTGAAGCCATTGTCCCAGAGGCCGAGCGGCTTAATCTTCGCCGCGCGCAGGTCCTCGTTCTCGAAGATCGCCTTGCCCACGACGGAGTCACGAGAGGCGATCTCGGCGATGTCCTCGCTGCTCTCAAACAGGAATGGCAGGTCGAGCAGCTGCAGCTGCGGGGCGAGAGTGGTGAACTTGGCACTCGCCGGGGCGATCATCTGGATGCTGTTGGACTGCAAGGCCTGCAGCTCATCCTTGTCGCCGTACAGCGAAGAGTTGGGGTACAGCTCGACCTCGATGCGGCCATCCGAGGATGCCTCGAGGATCTCCTTGAATTTCTCGGCGGCGGCGCCTTTGGGCGTGTTCGTCGTCGTCACATGGGAGAAGCCGATCGTGTAGACCTCGTCCTCGTCTCCGCCCGACGCGGCAGACCCGCGGGCGGATGAACAGGACCCGAGAACGAGGACGACTCCGAGCGCGATGGCCGTTGCCCCGATCAGGCGGGATTTACGGGTATGTTGTTGCATTGTTTCTTCCTTATCGTCATTGATTAGGCGAAACGTGACGAGCATTGCGTCAAGTTCATCCAGAACAACGCTATCAAAAAAAATATGCTCTCAACCAAAATAATGCATTATTTTTATAACGAATGCATTGCTGCGGCTATCGAGTGGTGTGCATCTAGCAGGCGTTCAACGCTGTTTCGACAGCATCAGGTGAGGTGCCGACCACACCGACCTGGGCCAGTGTCTTCGCTGGTGACGCAAGCGGAGGCATCCGCCGTACCCGCGCTACGCTGACATGTGCAACTTTCCCTATGGCTGGCCCTCGTGGGCGCCGGCGTGCTGATCAGCTTCACCCCCGGCGCTGGCGCGATCAACACCATGAACAACTCGCTCACCAGCGGATTTCGCCGTTCGATCTGGGGAATTTTCGGGCAGCAGGCGGCGCTTGTCGTGCACGTGATCGTGGTGGCGCTCGGCGTTGGGGTGCTCGTCACCAGCTCACCCGTACTGTTCAACGTCATTCGGTATGCCGGGGCCGCCTACCTGGTGTTTCTGGGCATCCGTTTAATTCTGCAGAAACCCGACCCGTCTCGAGACCTGGCTGCACCGCGAGCCAGGGAACTCGCCTGGTCGATGTTTCGCCGCGGTCTGTGGGTCAACCTGCTCAACCCCAAGGCTCTCGTCTTCTTCCTCGCGTTCATGCCGCAGTTCATCCAGCCGGAGCAGCCGCTGCTCCCCCAGTATCTGGTACTGACCGTCACCGTGGTGCTGATTGACATCCTGGTGATGTGGTTCTTCTTCGCGGTCGCGGCCAAATCGTTTCAGCGCTTCACGAACACCACTCGCGGCCAGCTCATTCTCAACCGCTTGTTCGGCCTGCTGTTCATATCCGTCGCGCTGCTGCTGGCGCTGGTGCACTGAGCAGTTCACGAGCGGGAACATCGTGCGGGAGCGCGGCAGCTTGAGCGGGGGCGTGCCCAGCCTGGGCGAGGCAGAATAGAAGGATGAGCGACGCCGACGATTTCGTGGATCGCACGCTGCAGTACGAAGCAACCTGGGAACGCGCGGCCGAGTCGCGGGCTCGGTTCGGGACCGAACTGGAGTTCTACGGCGCCTCGGTCGGCGCCGTGCGCGGCACCATCCGCGATCTGGCCCGCCGATACAAGAACATGACGCACGACGAAGTAACGGCGCTGAGCTCTGAATTGTGGAAGGTTCCGGTCTTCGAACGCCGCCTCGCCGCCATCGTGCTGCTGCAATCCAACGTGACCCGACTCGACAACACCGATCTCACCCGCATTGAGGGGTTTCTACGCGGCGCGGTCCTGCCGGAGCTGGTCGATCCGCTCACCCTCGACGTCGTGCTCCCCATGGTGCGGGCGCTCAGCGGGCCGAGTCGTTTGAGAGCGGATGCCACCCTCGAACGTTGGGCGCACGACGGCGACCCCTGGCTGCGTCGCGCCGCCGACGGCGTTAGCGCGAGAATCACGCCATAGGTACAAGCCGGGTGCAGGGATTCCCCAGGCTTCGAAGGCGGCGATCGCCTCAGCGTTGAGCGAGGAACGCACCAGCGGAGTGTCGATGAAGCCAGGCCGACGGCGTTGGTGCGCACGTTCCCCGCGTCTACCGCAACGCCGGAGACCACACCGGTCGTTACAGGCGGGGTCGGCCAGCCCAGCGGGCGGCTTTGAGGGCCAGGTGCAGCTCGAGACGAGCATGCCCACCCAGTGGGTCAACACCCAGCAGAGAACGGATGCGCCGCAGCCTGTTGTACACACTGGTTCGATGCAGGTGCAGGTGCTCGGCGACCTCGGCCACGGAACCGTCCTTGTCGTAGAGCAGCTCGAGCACGGGCAGCAGTTCCCCGTTCCGGTCGAGATCCCTCAACTCGGAGAACAGCGATGACTCGAACGCCGACACCTCTCGACCCACAACGGCCAGAAATTGGTAGACCCCCAGCGCGCGAAACGAGACGACCCTGCCGAGTTGGGCATCCACCCGAGCCGCCTGCACGGCGCTCCGCGCCTCGGCGTAGGCGCCCGGCAGCCCGCGCAGGTCGGTGAAGGGTTCGCTCAGCCCAAGCAGAGCGGGCGCCGCCACCTGGCCCCCACGGCGCGCGACTTCGAGCTCGAACCGTCTCAGAACCTCGGACTGGTCGAAGCCGTCGATCTCGTCGTGCAGCAGTAGCACGGCATGCGTTTCGGTTCCGGCTGAGAACAGCACGGTGTCAATGCCGAGAGTGGAGTGAAGTGCGGAGAGCCGGTGCAGCAGACCACTCTCGGCAGGGTTGCGCTGAACATTGTCACCGCGCTCCAGCAGCGTGGCGAGACGCCAGGGTCCGCGCCCGTGCAAGCATGGCCAACCGCCCACCGCCACCACGGCGTCGCGGTCGCCCAAACAGGCGGCGAGAAATTGCCCTTCGCTGGCGAGACGCCCGTTAGAATCCGCGCTCGAGCGGTTGAGAAGCATCTCCGCGAGGGCATCCAGCTCCGGGCGAATGATGCCCAACTCACGCAGAATGGACTCCGGCGTCTGCTCGTCGTCGAGCTGGAGGACCCACAGATAGCCCACCCGGAATCCACGCGCCAGCAGCGGCACGCACACGCGGCCCAACATTCCGAGATCGGCATTGGCCGGAACGGGAACCGGTTTTACCGCCGTTGCGATACCGTGGCTCAGCTGCCAGGCGCTGACGTCGGGCGGAACCAGCTTGCTCAGCAGAAAATTCGTGCGCACGCGGTCAGCCGTAGGGCGATGCGCACTATACGCAAGCAGCCCGCCGTCGAGGTCTTCGAGCGAGAGAGCACGGCCCAGATGGGCAGCGATAATAACTACCGCCTGGTCGATATCGGCCGCTGTCATAGCTTCAATCCTACGGAGCCGTGTGGACGCCTGGCGACAATCAACGAGCCGTGACGCTACAAATGTCGAGTCGGCCGCGGGGTGTCTGCCGAGTGGGACACATCGGACCCCGGCGGCGACAGCGAAGAACCCCTGTAAAGGCGGCAAATTTGGGGTGGTGAGGCGTGCGAGGACCAGCCCACGGCATCCGCTGCCCGGCCGCCCCGCCGGGAGAGCCGCGAAAACCCGGGCTTATCGTTCTTACGCCGACCAAAGTCGATCGGCCTGCGTCTACCAGGAACAGGAGTTCCCCATGATCATTGGTGTTCCCACCGAAGTTAAGAACAACGAATTCCGTGTGGCCATCACCGCCGCCGGAGTGCACGAAGCCAAGCTGCACGGCCACACCGTGCTGGTGCAGGCCGGCGCCGGTATCGCCTCCGGCTTCGCCGACGCCGACTACATGGCTGCCGGTGCCGTGATCGCCCCGAGCGCCTTCGAGGTGTGGGCAAGCGCCGACATGATCCTCAAGGTGAAAGAGCCGGTCACCGCCGAGTACGCGTATTTTCGTGAGGGCCTGATCCTCTTCACCTACCTGCACCTCGCCGCCGAGCCCGCTCTCGCCGCCGCCCTGCTTGAGGCGGGCGTCACCGCCATCGCCTACGAGACCGTGCAGAAGGCCGACCGCACGCTGCCCCTGCTCGCCCCGATGAGCGAGGTCGCCGGACGCCTGGCCGTTCAGGTCGGCGCCGCGTCGATGACTCGCCCCGGCGGCGGCCCCGGCATGCTGATGGGCGGCGTACCCGGAGTGCGCGCCGCCAAGGTGACCGTCATCGGCGCCGGCGTCGCAGGCTCCAACGCCGCCGCCATGGCGCTCGGCATGGGCGCGGACGTCACCATCCTGGACATCAACATCGACCGCCTGCGCGAACTCGACGCCCTGTACGCCGGACGTCTCAAGACCATCGCCTCCAACGCCTACGAGATCGACCGCTCGCTGACCGAGGCCGACCTCGTAATAGGCTCCGTGCTGATCCCGGGCGCCAAGGCCCCAAAGCTCGTCACCAACGAGCTCGTGTCGCGCATGAAGCGGGGCTCGGTGCTCGTCGACATCGCGGTGGACCAGGGCGGCTGCTTCGAAGGCACCCACGCCACCACTCACGAGGACCCCACGTTCCCCGTGCACGGCTCGATCTTCTATTGCGTCGCCAACATGCCCGGCGCCGTTCCGCAGACCTCGACCCTTGCACTCACGAACGTCACCCTGCCCTACGCTCTGTCAATCGCCGACCGGGGCGTGCGCGCCGCGTTCGAGCGGGACGCCGCCCTCGCCGGAGGGCTTAATATCGCCGCCGGAAAGATCACGAACCGTTCGGTGAGCGTGGCCCTCGACCTGCCGCTCGCGGACTGGACCGATTTGATCAGTCGGGTCGAGCCCGCGCTGGTCTGAGAGCGCTGTTTTCAAAGCGCTCTGCAGCGCTGTTTCAACGTGCTGCTCTAGCAGCGCTGCGTAGCGGATGCCGGGCGCGGGCCTATCGGCCGGCCCTGGCATCCGCTGCCCGCTTTGTCTCAGAGTTCGAAAGAACCCGACGCTCTGTCAATCGCCTGGACTACAAGGAAGTAACTCCGATGTCGCAATTGAAAACCAACACTCGACCCGCCCCGAACACGCAGCCACACCTGGCCCGATCGCTCTCGAACCGTCATATCCAGCTGATCGCCATCGGCGGCGCGATCGGAACGGGCCTGTTCATGGGCTCAGGAAAGACCATCTCCCTCGCGGGGCCGTCCGTGATCTTCGTCTATATGATCATCGGCTTCATGCTGTTCTTCGTCATGCGGGCCATGGGCGAGTTGTTGCTCTCCAACCTCGACTACAAGTCATTCAGCGACTTTGCTGGGGACCTGCTCGGGCCGTGGGCCGGCTTCTTCACGAGCTGGACGTACTGGCTTTGCTGGATCGTGACCGCCATCGCCGAGCTGATCGCGATCGCGCTGTATACGAGCTTCTGGTGGCCCGATCTGCCGCTGTGGATTCCGGCCCTCGGTGCCGTGTTGATTCTGCTTGGCTTCAACCTCACGAGCGTCAAGGCGTTCGGCGAGACCGAGTTCTGGTTCGCGCTGATCAAGATCGTCGCGATCGTCACGCTCATCATCGTGGGGCTCGTGATGGTGTTCACAAAGTTCCAGTCCCCCGGCGGCACGCCGGCGAGTTTCAGCAACCTGTGGAACGACGGCGGGATGTTTCCGACCGGTCCGATGGGGTTCATCGCAGGCTTCCAGCTCTCCGTGTTTGCGTTCCTCGGGGTCGAGCTCGTGGGCACGACGGCCGCCGAAGCGCAGCACCCGGAGAAGAACCTTCCCAAGGCCATCAACTCGATCCCCATTCGCATCATGCTGTTCTACGTGCTGGCCCTGATCGTGATCATGGCGGTCACTCCGTGGCGTGAGGTCACCGCCGATGTGAGCCCGTTCGTGGCGATGTTCGCCCTCGCGGGGCTCGGCGCGGCCGCAGCCGTGATCAATTTCGTCGTGCTCACCAGCGCGACATCCTCCGCGAACTCCGGCCTATATTCCACATCGAGAATGCTCTTCGGGCTGTCGGTCGAGGGTACGGCACCGGGGCGTTTTCAACGCCTGAGCCGCCACCGGGTGCCCGCCAACGCGCTGTTGTTCTCCTGCATGTTTTTGCTCGTATCCGCTGTTCTGCTGTATGCGAGCTCGTCGATCATCGCCGTGTTCACCGTGGTGACGACCATGGCATCGGTACTGTTCATCTTCGTGTGGTCCATCATCGTGGTGAGCTACATCGTGTACCGCAAGCGTCGCCCGGCACTGCACGCGGCCTCCAAGTTCAAAATGCCCGGCGGCGTCTACATGTGTTATGTCCTGCTCGCGTTCTTCGTCTTCCTGATCTGGGCGCTCACCCAGAAGGCCGATACCCTGCAGGCGCTGCTCGTGACGCCGGTGTGGTTCATCGGGCTCGGCGTCGTCTGGCTGATTATTCGCCGTCGCCCCGAACTGGCCGGCCATCAGGAACTTCACCGGGCAAATGTGCAGGCCGATCGGGCCGCGGCACTCGCCTTCCGGCGCTGATCCGGCCGGACCAGGGTCACCGTTCGTCACCAACTTCGGAGGGTCGGGCCGCGCCCGAATGATCGGTACGCTGGCGGCATGGAGAACACCGTGAAACCGCAACCGCGCCGCGCCGTCGTGGCGGCTGCCGCGGGCTTCGCGGCCTTGGCCGCCTACGCGATTGTGGGCGCCCTGCAGATTCTGGTGTGGAATCCGTTGGCGGCAGTTCCGGGCGCCACGCTCGGGCAGATCCGCGCTGAGATGGCGCGCGCGGATCAGCCGCTCACCGCGAACTGGGTTCTCGCCTGGGGCATGAGCGGAATCGTGCTCGCCACCGTCGTTCTGCTGGTGACGATCGTACGGATGAACAGCCGGGTCGGGCCGGTGGTCGCGGCCTACCTGGTGCTGTTGGTATTTGCAGCTCCCGGACACTTTTTCGCGGGTTTCGGGCCTGGCATGTCGCTCGCTGACACCTTTTTAGTCTCGGGCGCAGACCACGCGCCCTGGGGCATGTTGCTCTACGTCGTTAGCGCCGCCAGTCTGCTCGCTTTGATCGTGCTGATCATTCGGGCCGGGCGCTCCGCCACCGCTCACGCAGTGAGGCACGGGTAGTTCGAGTCTTCGTCAGTCGACGACTTCGATCTGGGTGCGAATGTATTCCTTCTCACTATCGGAGAGGGCGGCCGGGCCTGGCTCGATAGTCGCGTCACACAGGCGGGCCACTTCGTCCAACGCCTCCGTGCTCAAAGGGGCATCCAGGTTCGCCAGGATCTCGTGCTTGAAGTCGATGTCAAGGTGCGGCCACCAGCGGTCAATGGGGGGCAGAACGGTCGCACTCATGAGAATCTCCTGTTCAGCGGTCAGAGTCGTGAGCCGCAATTCCATGATGCGCCGAGTTCTGCCGTCCCGATAGGGGCGAAGCATCGGTGAAGCGGATGCCCGCCCGACACCTCGGCGCCGTTGGTCGTGTCGTACCCCACGCGTAGGCTGCGAGCATGCGCGCAATTATCGTGAACTCTCCCGGTGGTCCTGAAGCTCTCACCCTGACGACGGTGCCCGATCTCGTTGTCGGGGCCTACGACATCCGTTTGGCGGTGGCTGCGGCAGGTGTGAACCGTGCGGATATCGTGCAACGGCAGGGCCACTACCCCTCGCCGGCCGACGCGCCGCAGTGGCCGGGGCTGGAGGAGTCTGGTCTGGTCATCGAGGTGGGCGAGGACGTGACCCGGTTCGGCGTCGGCGACCGGGTGTGTGCGCTGCTCGCCGGCGGCGGGTATGCCACCGAAGCCGTGGTGCACGAAGATCTGGCACTGCTGGTTCCACTGTCGATGGACCTCATCGACGCCGCGGCCCTGCCGGAAGCCCTCGCCACGGTCTGGTCGAACGTGTTCATGAGCGCTGAACTCGCGCCCGGCGAGACGCTGCTCGTGCACGGCGGCGGGAGCGGAATCGGCACGACCGCCATTCAGCTCGCCCGACTCATGGACGCCCGTGTGGCCGTGACGGCCGGATCCGCCGAGAAACTCGCCGCGTGCGCGAGCCTCGGGGCACAGATTCTGATCAACTACCACGAGCAGGATTTCGTCGCCGAGATCAACACCGCCACCGACGGGCACGGCGCCGACGTGATCCTCGACATCATGGGCGGCGCCTATGCGGCGCGCAATATCGAGGCGGTCGCGGTGAACGGGCGCATCATGGTGCTCGCCAACCAGAGCGGCGAACCGGCCACGTTCGACCCGTTTCGCCTCATGCAGAAGCGCGCCCGCTATTGGGGCACCACCCTGCGATCGCGGCCGCTGGCCGAAAAGATCGCCATTCTGCGTTCCCTGGAGTCGGCGGTCTGGCCGTGGATCGCGTCGGGCGAGTTCCGACCGGTGATCGACGGCCGGTTTTCGTTTGCGAGTGCAGCAGATGCGCACCGGCGGCTGGAAGCATCCACTCACGTCGGCAAGATCGTGCTGGTGCCGTAGCCAGCGCTTACCGGCCGGCGGGCGGCATCCGTTATTGGGATCAGTCGTGCGGTCGAAAGCTGCTCGCGCGGCCGGCCTGCCGGGGGCGCGAGCAGCTTTCGGGCACGGCCCGTTCAGCGGGTGTAGTGCGACTCCTGCAGCTCGTACACCGGAGTGTCGAGCCCCTCCATGCGCGCTTTGATCTGCAGCGCGAGGTAGTTCGAGTAGTGCCGACTCTGGTGCAGGTTTCCGCCGTGAATCCACAGCTGAGGAACGTTTGTGGGCTTCCACATGTTGCGCAGCTCACCCTCCCAGGGCCCAGGATCCTTCGGCGTATCGGACCCGTAACCCCAGCAGCGGCCCACCTGATCGGCAACCTCTGTCGAGACGAGATCGGCTAGCCATCCGTTCATGGAGCCATACCCGGTGGCATACACGATCAGGTCAGCATCCAGCTCGGTGCCGTCCGCGAGCACCACGGACTTGGGCGTAATGTGGTCGAGTTGGCCCGATTTCACAGCGACGCGACCGTCAATGAGCAACTGCGATGCCCCCACATCGATGTAGTATCCCGACCCACGGCGCAGGTATTTCAGGAACAGGCCCGAGCCATCCGTTCCAAAATCCAAATCGAACCCGACTTCGCTGAGCTGGGCATAGAAGTCGGCATCGCGCTCGGCCATCTGCTCGAAGACCGGAATCTGCGCGGACGGCAATATTCGGTAGGGCAGTGACGCGAAAAGCAGGTCGGCCTTTTCCGTGGTCACCCCGTTCGCCAGCGCCTGCTCAGAGTACAGGCCGCCGAGCGCAAGGTCCATGAGCGAGTCGCTGCGGGAGATGTGCGTCGACGAGCGCTGCACCATGGTGACGTCGGCCCCGTGCTCCCAGAGGTCGGCACAGATGTCGTGGGCCGAGTTGTTGGACCCGATCACGACCGCCTTCTTGCCGGTATAGTCCCCTCCTCCCGGGTGCTTCGACGAGTGGTGTTGCTCCCCTTCAAACAACCCAGCGCCATCGAAGACCGGCGTATTTGGGTAGCCCGAGACACCAAGCGCAAAAACCAGTTGCTTGGGTCGCAAGGTGACCGGAGTGCCGTCTCGCACAACCTGCACGACCCACTCCTGGGCGTCCTCGTCGAACGCCGCCTTAGTGCATTCGGTGCTCGACCAATAGTTCAGCTCCATGATGCTCGTGTAGTGCTCAAGCCAGTCGCCGATCTTGTCTTTCGAGGCGAAGACCGGCCAGTCCTCGGGAAACTTCAGGTACGGCAGGTGGTCGTACCATACCGGGTCGTGCAGATGCAGCGACTTGTAGCGGTTGCGCCACGAATCCCCGGCCTTCGCGTTCTTCTCGATCACAATCGTGGGAACACCGAGCCGGCGCATGCGGGCAGCCAGGCCAATGCCGCCCTGCCCACCACCCACGATGACGCAATAGGGCTGCTCTTCGTAGCCGAGGCGCGCCTCCTGTGCCGTCTTATTCTCGAGCCAGGATGTGCGGCCCTTTGTGATTTTGTGGGAGACGCCCTGGTCGCGGTTTCGGCCTTTCTTCTCTTCAAAGCCTTTGAGTTCCTGCATCGTGGTGAGCAGGGTGTAACACAGGCCATCGTTGAGCCGTAGGTGCGCATAGCCGCGGGCCTGGCCGGTTTCAAAGGTCACCCACGCTTCGACGGCACCCGCCGCGCCGGTTGCGGGTTCGGCGAGCGCCCAGCTGTACGGGCGCACTTCGTCGAGGGTGACAGCGAGCATCCGCTCTATGTCGGCCTTGCCCTCGAGAGTTTTCAGGTTCCAGGTAAACGACACGAAATCGCGCCAATAGCACTCGTCCGCGAACAACGCCACTGCGCCATCGATATCGCGGTTTTGTAACGCGGAGTCAAACCGGGCGAGCCAGTTTTCGACCACGGTGGTCGGTGAATCGGGCATGTCACTCCTTTGTGAGCTAGCGGAAGGTGAGCCCATTGTCGGACGCGACCTGTATGTTCAAGTACACGGCCGCAGGGGTTACACAGGCGTTACACCCGGTGCTCCTGCTTGGCGCCATCGTCGGATCCAATGGAGGAGACATCGCATGACCCACGGCCCGAACACCACCGTTCTCACTGCTGACCAGCGTTTCTCCTCCCCCCATGAATACGAACGGATGCTGCGCGCGGCCCATGAGGTAACACTGGCCGGTTCGCCCCCGCTCGGGATCAGCACCGAGGTTTGGGAATCCTGGCAGCGTTCGCTGGCTGCGGGCATCGACCCCGACCGACACCTGCCCCGGCATCTGCACGAGGTGGCCGACGTCGTTGCGCTGCGCCGCGGCCATGCACTAGAGGCCGTGATGCCAGCCCTCAGTGAGCTTCTCTCTGATGAGAGCTCTGATGGGCAGCATCTGCTCGTACTCGCCGACGCGAGTGGAGAGGTGCTGTGGCGGGTCGGCAGCCGCGCGGCATTGCGGCAGGCCGACAGGCTCGAGTTCGTCGAGGGCGCTGACTGGTCCGAGGCCGGGGTAGGAACGAACGCGATCAGCGAAGTCGTCCTGAGTGGGCGCGCCGCACAGTTATTCTCGGCCGAACACCTCGTGCGCACTCACCACGACTGGGCGTGCACAGCTTCACCGATTCGGGACGCGGACAGCGGCGCGGTCATCGGCGTCTTGAATGTATCCGGGCCACTCAACACGGTCACGGCCGACAGCATGCGCATGGTCAAGTGCGGGGTGCGGCTCGCCGAGGAGTTGTTGCGGGCGGCGCGACGAGAACTCGGGCGCGGGTCGCAGTTGATGACTGCTGGGCGCTCAACTGCGGTCTTGTCGGTGGCCTCGTCTGCGCTCACCTCCGTGGCATCGCTCGCTCTGCTCGGTGATAGCCCAGGGGTGGTCGGCGGCGATGGACGCCGAGTGCCGCTCTCGCTGCGCCGCGCGGAGATTCTGGCCTTGCTCGACTCACGGGATCGCGGATGGAGCGCCGACGAACTCGCCTACGCCATTCACGGGGAAACAGGCTTAGCCGCCACCATCCGCATCGAGATGCACCGTATTCGCCACGTGCTCGGCGAGTCACTGGAGTCCACGCCGTATCGCCTCGGCTCCACCCTGCGAGGCTCGTCCGACGTGGGGCGGGTACTGCGGCTCGTGCGCGAGGGCCAGGTTGCCGCAGCCCTCGCGGCGTACTCTGCCCCACTGCTGGTGAGGTCGACCGCCGGGGCCATCGAACCGCTGCGCGCCGAACTCACAAGCGCGGTCGGAGCATCCGTTCGTGCAAGCGGAGACGCCGAGCTGCTGCGCCGCTGGTGCGCGACCGAGATGGGGAGCAATGATCGCGAGGCGGTGCAGGCCCTTGGCAGCTTGGCTGGCATCGACGATGCCGGCTACCTGGCATCGCTCGCGCGCCTGAGCCGCATCGACCGCGAGCTCGGCTGTTAGTTCTGTGGAGGTGACCAACGCTGTATAGACTCACGACACATGTCCGAGCCCTGACCCACAAATAAATCTAGGCAACCGGGTTCAGGTCCTGGGAAATGGACTCCACGGCGGCGCGCAGCGCGGGAATGGCGAGTTCTGCAAACGCATCATCGACCCGGGACACCGGCCCGGAGACGCTGACGGCGGTCGGCGTCGGCGCATCCGGAACCGCCATCGCGAAGCAGCGCACACCAATTTCCTGCTCACCATCGTCGATGGAGTAGCCGCGTTCCCGGATTCGGGCCAGGTCAGCCAGGAGATCGTTCACGCTGCCGATGCTCATCGTCGTGGGAGTGGGCATGCCAGCCCTGGCCACAATGGCGCGCACGGCGTCATCGCTCAGCTGGGCCAGAATCGCTTTGCCGACTCCTGTGGCATGAGTATGCGCGCGTCGGCCGACCTCCGTGAACATGCGCATGGAGTGTTTGGATGGAGCCTGGGCGATGTAAAGCGCCATGTCGGCATCGAGAACAGCCATGTTCGCCGTCTCCCCCAGTTGGTCGACAAGGGCCCGGAGTTGGGCCCCAGCCAGGGCGCCGAGCTGCTTACTGGCTGCCGTTCCGAGGCGAATGAGACCTGGGCCCAGCGCGTAACGCCGATTGGCGAGCTGACGAATGTATCCCTTCGCCACCAGCGTGCGCAGCAGCCGATGAATGGTCGGCAGGGGCAGCTCGGTGGAGGCCGCGAGCTCGCTCAGCATCACCTGCCCGCCAGCGGCCGTGATCAGCTCGAGGAGTTCAAAAACCCGCTCCACGGATTGCACACCGCTGCCAGCCGTGCGTTCTGCCATCTTTATGCCTCCAGGCCATACGTGGCAACGGATATCCGCATTGTGGAAATATCGCCAGGTTACCCAGATTACACAGAAGTTGACGCCGGGCCGCACTGACCGTAGTCTTTCCATATAACAAAAACTAACTTCCACAATACGAAACTTGGTGGAATCAAGTCGCATAATCATCAACTCGAGGAGCAAGGACGCCCCCATGCTGTACACCGTAAACTGCTCCATCCTGCTGACCGAACTGCCGTTGCTCCAGCGCCCAGCCGCGGCCAAAGCCGCCGGATTCGACGCGGTCGAGTTCTGGTGGCCCTTTGCCGCCGCCGTTCCCACCGAAACGCAGATTGCCGACTTTGAGAACGCAATCACGGATGCCGACGTTCGACTGACCGGTTTGAACTTTGCGGCCGGCGACATGCCGGCCGGTGATCGAGGTCTGGTGTCCTGGCCAGCCCGATCCGACGAGTTTCGCGACAATCTGGCCGTCGCCGCTGGCATCGGCGGGCACCTCGGCTGCACGTCCTTCAACGCCCTCTACGGAAACCGTATCGACGGCGTTGCCCCAGAGGAACAAGATGAGCTCGCTATCGAAAATCTCTCCCTCGCCGCACGATTCGTCGCCCCGATCGGTGGCACCGTGTTGCTGGAGCCGGTGAGCGGGGCACCGAAGTATCCCCTGCGCACGGCGGCCGACGTGCTGGCCGTGATCGAACGGGTGAGCATCCAGAGCGGCGACACGAACATCAAACTACTCGCCGATTTTTACCACCTGGCCGTCAACGGCGACGATGTCGAGGCCGTGATCTCCGAGCACGCGCACCGATTCGGACACATCCAGATTGCCGACGCACCCGGGCGCGGCGAACCAGGAACGGGCACGCTACCCATTCACGAATGGCTCGCGCACAGTCACGGTCTCGGCTATGACGGCCCCATCGGGCTGGAATACAAGACGGTCGCAACAAATCCGTTTGCCTGGCTTGAAACCGCCTAACCGACCGCTGCGCATCCAACACCCTTGAGAAAAGGACAAATAAAATGAATAATGTCGCCGTCATCGGCCTGGGAATAATGGGCCTGCCCATGGCAATCAATCTCGTGAAGGCTGGCCACAACGTCGTCGGTTTCAACCGCAGTTCGGCACGAATTGACGAGCTGGTCGCCGCGGGCGGTCGAGGCGCGGCGAGTATCCCCGACGCCGTGCGGGATGCCAACGTCGTGATCACGATGCTGCCAGACTCGCCCGATGTCGAAGACGTCGTCAGCGGCCCGGACGGTGTCTTCGCCCATACGCCGGCCGGCGCCTATTGGATTGACGCCAGCACCATCCGGCCCGACGTTGCCGTTCGCCTGGCCGGAGCTGCGAGGGACGCCGGGCTCAAGCCCGTCGACGCCCCGGTCTCCGGCGGCGAAGCCGGCGCAATTGAGGGCACCCTGTCGATCATGGTCGGCGGGGAGTTCGCCGACGTCGAGGCCATCCGTGGCGTACTCGACGCTATGGGCAGCACCGTGGTCCACGTCGGTCCGGCTGGATCCGGCCAAACGGTCAAGGCCGCCAACCAGCTCATCGTCGCCGGCACCATCCAGCTCGTCGCCGAGGCGCTCGTGTTTCTGGAGGCGCACTCGGTCGATACCGAAGCATCCGTCAAGGTTCTGGCTGGCGGGCTGGCCGGCAATCGCATCCTGGACCGCAAGGCCGCAGGTATGGTGGCGCGCACGTTCGAACCGGGTTTCCGGGTCGACCTGCACCACAAGGACCTCGGCATAGTCACCGCAGCGGCCCGCGCGGCCGGCGTCGCCATTCCGCTTGGTTCGATGGTGGCCCAGCTAATGGGCACCCTGCGCGCCGAAGGCCACGGCTCGCTCGACCACTCCGCATTGCTGCTGTTGGTCGAGCAGATGTCCGGCCGCTCGCACGCCTGAACACCAACTTTTCAGATTCAAGGAGAATCACATGTCTAAAATGCGCGCAGTAGACGTTGCCGTCGCCATCCTCGAAAAGGAGGGGGCCACCCAGACCTTCGGTGTACCGGGGGCTGCCATCAACCCGTTCTACTCGGCCATGCGCGCCCACGGCGGCATCGACCACATCCTCGCCCGCCACGTCGAGGGTGCCTCGCACATGGCCGAGGGATTCACGCGCACGAAGGCCGGAAACATCGGCGTGTGTATCGGTACCTCCGGACCGGCCGGCACCGATATGCTGACCGGCCTCTACTCCGCGTGGGCAGATTCCACGCCCATTCTCTGTATCACCGGCCAGGCTCCGGTGAGCAAGCTGCACAAGGAAGATTTTCAGGGCGTCGACATCGCCTCCATCGCGGCCCCCGTCACGAAGATGGCCGTTACAGTGCTCGAGGCCGGGCAGGTTCCCGGCGTCTTCCAGAAGGCGTTTTATCTGATGCGCTCCGGCCGCCCTGGCCCGGTGTTGATCGACCTGCCGATCGATGTGCAACTTACCGAGATCGAATTCGACATCGACACCTATGAGCCGCTTTCGGTAGCCAAGCCCGCAGCATCCGTTGCCCAGCTCGAAAAGGCGCTCGACATGCTGCTGCTCGCGAAGCGCCCGGTGATCATCGCCGGCGGCGGCGTGATAAACGCGGACGCCTCGGCGGAGCTGGTCGAGCTGGCCGAGGTGCTGAATATTCCGGTGATTCCCACGCTGATGGGCTGGGGCAGCATTCCCGACGACCACCGGCTCGCGGCCGGCATGGTGGGGCTGATGACGTCGCACCGCTACGGCAATGCAACCATGCTCGAATCGGATTTCGTACTCGGCATCGGTAACCGTTGGGCCAACCGGCACACCGGTGGCCTCGACACATACACGAAGGGCCGCACATTCGTCCACATCGACATTGAACCCACACAGATTGGGCGGATTTTCTCGCCGGACTTTGGCATCGTCTCCGACGCCGGTGCAGCGCTGCGCGGTCTGGTTGAGCTCGCACGCGAACGCAAGGCCGCCAACGCCCTCCCCGATTGGGAGAGCTGGGTTGAAGACTGCGCGCACCGCAAGGCCACGCTTCAGCGCAAGACGCACTTCGAGAACGTGCCGATAAAACCGCAGCGCGTGTATGAGGAGATGAATCGGGCATTCGGCACCGAAACCCGCTACGTGACCACGATCGGGCTGTCGCAGATTGCGGGAGCACAATTTCTGAACGTCTTCCACCCGCGGCACTGGATCAATTGCGGCCAGGCCGGGCCACTCGGCTGGACGCTTCCCGCCGCCCTCGGCGTGGCCGTGGCCGACCCGTCGAAAACGGTCGTGGGGCTCAGCGGCGACTACGACTTTCAGTTCATGATCGAAGAACTCGCGGTGGGTGCCCAGTTCCACATCCCGTATATACATGTCGTCGTGAACAATTCCTATCTCGGCCTGATCCGTCAGGCGCAGCGCCGCTTCGATATGGATTACCAGGTGTCGCTCGCGTTCGAGAACATCAATTCGCCCGAACTTGAGGGCTATGGCGTCGACCACCTCAAGGTGGCCGAGGGCCTCGGCTGCAAGGCCATCCGGGTGCGCGAAGCCGACGATTTGCAGGCAGCGTTCGCGCAGGCCCAGGCGTGGATGGTCGAGTTCAGGGTTCCCGTTGTCGTCGAAATTATCCTCGAGCGGGTCACAAATATCTCGATGGCCGCCGCCGAGATCGACGCCGTAACCGAGTTCGAAGACCTGGCCGTGACAGCGGCCGATGCGCCCACCTCGCTCTCGCTCATTGTCAGCGCCACCGAATAGTCTGTTTGCACGTGCACGTCGAAAACAAGGGAGTTTTTGTGAGTACAACAACCGTTAGCTCCGAGACTGGCACCGCGATGTTCGGCGCGCTGCGTGCCGCCGTTGGCGACCCGGCTCGGGTGAAAACTCGGGCACTCGACCTCCACGCGAACGCCCACGATGCCTCACACTTTTTGCTTATTCCCCAGGCCGTGGTGGTGGCCACGGATGCCGCGGAGGTCGGCGCCTTGTTGCGCGCCGGCGCCGCGCAGGGCGTGCACCTCACGTTTCGCTCGGGCGGCACCAGCCTGAGCGGCCAGGCCATCACCGACGGTGTGCTGGTCGACGTGCGCCGGAACTTCAAGAACATCGACGTACTCGACGACGGCCTGCGCGTGCGCGTGCAGCCGGGCGTCACGGTGCGGGCGCTCAACACCCGCCTCGCCAAGTACGGGCGCAAGTTCGGACCCGACCCGGCGAGCGAATCCGCCGCCACCATCGGCGGCGTCGTGGCGAATAATTCCTCCGGCATGGCCTGCGGCACCGTGGACAACACCTACCAGACGCTCGAATCGGTCACCGTGGTGCTGCCAAGCGGCACGGTCATCGACACCGGGGCAGCGGATGCCGATGAGCAGTTGCTGAAGCACGAGCCGGTTTTATACAACGGCCTGCTCGAACTCGCGCGGCGCACCCGCGATAACGAGGCATCCGTCGCCACCATTCGTCAGCAATTCTCCATGAAGAACACCATGGGTTACGGCGTGAACTCGCTGCTCGACTTCGACCGTGCCGTGGATATGCTCGCGCACCTGATCGTGGGCAGCGAGGGCACGCTGGGATTCGTGGCCGAGGCGATATTTCGAACGGTTCCCAAACTGCCGCACGTCACCACCGCCCTGCTCGTGTTTCCCGGGCTCGAGGCGGCCACCGCCGCTCTGCCCGCCTTGGTAGCGACCGGTGCGGCCACCCTGGAACTCATGGACGCGCTCTCGCTCATTGTGGGGCAGAAGATGCCGGGGGCGCCCGCGATCGTGGTCGATCTCATGGTGGACCAGCACGCCGCCCTGCTCGTGGAGTACCACGCCGAGTCGCCAGAGAAACTGGCGCAGATGCTCGCGATCGGCATGCAGACCGTCAACACGCTCGGTCTCACCCTGCCAGCCGATTTTACGACCGATGCCGGCATCCGCGGCCAGCTGTGGTACCTGCGCAAGGGGATTATTCCGGCTGTGGGCGGTACCCGGCCGCAGGGCACGAACGCCCTGCTCGAAGACATCGTGGTTCCGGTGCCAGCGCTCGCCCGCACCTGCATGGAGCTCATTCGGCTGTTCGCCAAGTACGAGTATAAGAACTCTATGATTTTCGGTCATGCCAAAGACGGCAACGTGCACTTCATGCTCACCGACGATTTCGGCAGTGCCGTGGGTCTCGAGCGGTTCAGCCGGTTCACCGAAGATCTCGTTGACCTCGTGCTCGCCGAAGGCGGTTCGCTCAAGGCCGAGCATGGCACCGGGCGCGTAATGGCGCCGTATGTGCAGCGCCAGTTCGGCGACGAGCTCTATGACGTGATGCGCCGCATCAAGGTGCTCTTCGACCCGGCTGGCATGCTCAACCCCGGCGTACTCATCAACGACGACCCGAACGCCCACTTGAAAGATCTCAAGGCTATCCCGGCCGTGGCGAAAGAGGTCGACCGCTGCACCGAGTGCGGCTGGTGCGAGCCGGTGTGCCCGAGCCGCAACGTGACGCTCACGCCGCGGCAGCGCATTGTATCGTTGCGTGCAATCGAACAGGCCAGGCTCGACGGTAATCTCGCTCTCGTGGCCGAGATGGAGAAAGACTACGAGTACGACGCCGTGCAGACCTGCGCCGCCGACGGCATGTGTCAAACGGCCTGCCCGGTCAACATCAACACCGGCGACCTCATGAAGAGGCTGCGCCACGACGAGGCGAATCCACTGGAAAGCGCGCTGTGGAATGTGGCCGCCAACAACTGGGGCACGGTCACTCGCGGCGCGGGGCTCGCTCTCAAGGCGATCGCCTCGGTTCCGGTGCCGCTCGTACTCGGCCCCAACCGCCTCGCGCGCACCGTGCTCGGCACCGACACCGTGCCCCTCTACTCGCCCGACCTGCCCGGCGGGGGCCGACCCCGCCACGCCCACTCCGGTCAATCCCAGAAGGAGAATCACCATGGTTGATGCAGTAGTTGCCACCGAGCGGATGCGCCCTGCCCCGCGCCAGGCGCCGGCTGCCGTCTACTTTCCCGCCTGCGTGCAAACGATGTTCGGTCCGGCCGTTGCCGGAACTCCCGGCACGCAATACAGTTTCGAGCAGCTCTGCGAGCGTGCCGGCGTGACCCTACTCGTGCCCGACGGCATCGACGCGCTCTGTTGCGGTACCCCGTGGGCCTCCAAGGGTATGACCCGCGGACTCGCCACGATCGCGGCGAAGACCCTGGCCGCCCTGCGCACCGCGACCCGCGACGGCGAGCTGCCGGTGATCTGTGATGCTTCCTCATGCACCGAAGGGCTGCGGCACATCATCGAGGGTGACCGGAGCGAGCATCCGCTGACGGTCATGGACGCGGTCGAGTTCGCCGCAACGAGCATTCTGCCCGGCCTGCCCGAATATGTGAAGATCGAGTCACTCGCGCTGCACCCCACGTGCTCGTCAACACGGATGGGCGCCAACGCTGCCCTACAGACCGTGGCTTCCAGCGTGGCCGAGCACGTTGAGATACCCGAGAACTGGGGCTGCTGTGCCTTTGCCGGCGACCGCGGCATGCTGCACCCGGAGCTCACAAAATCGGCCACGAAGGCCCAGGCCACTGACGTGCTCGCCATGGACGCCGTGGCGCACGCTTCGTGCAATCGAACCTGCGAGCTCGGCATGACCCGTGCCACCGGCAAGCCGTACCGGCACGTGCTTGAACTGCTCGAAGAGGTCACTCGACCGTAACTTCCAGGGCGCAAAACCGGAGTAGCTGCACGTAGCTACTCCGGTTTTTCGTGTGCTGGGGTCTGACGCGCGCGGGTCCACAAGCCGTCGTCTGTTTCACCTGGCACGACAAAGCGGGCGACAACGGATGTCTCCGCTGCCGCCCGCTCTCGCCTGACTGACTTAGACGCGCTCAGGTTCGGGCGCCAGCACGGCCGCCTTCTGGCGCAGCATCCACCGCACGATGAATCCGAGCGTGCTCATCAGCAGCACGAGCATGATCGTGCCGAGGTTGAAGCCGAGCCCGTAGATAAAGATGAATGAGATCGCTCCCCCGGCGATGCAATAGTACAGCGTGACGAGAATTGTCTTGCGCAGCAGGTCGCCCTCGCGCCCGAGCAGCCCCACCGTGGCTGACGCGGCCACAATGTTGTGGATGGCGATCGGGTTACCGCCAGCGCCGCCGACGGCCTGGGCAGCCACCACCTGCTCCGGGTTCACCCCGATGGCGTTGCCCGTGGAGAACTGGAACTGCGAGAACGTAAGGTTGGACACCGTGTTGGAACCGGCGACGAAGGCTCCGAGCGCACCGATAAATGGGGCGATGAACGGCCACGAGCTGCCCGAGATGGCGGCAGCGCCCTCAGCGAGCGTCACCGGCATGCTCGAGAGACCGGATGCGTTGAGCTCCGGCCCCGACTGGATCAGCACGCGCACGAGCGGCACGGCAAAAAGCAGGGCCACGGCGGTTCCAGCGAGTTGCCTGCCCGATACCTTCCACGTCTCGCGAATCTGTTGGCCATTCATGCCATGAAGTCCATACGCGAACAGTGATGCCAGAATGAGCAGGAAGGCTGGCGAGTAGAACGGCTGCACGGCGGTGGAGATGTCGGTGCCGAGAATGTTTTTGAACGGGATGGCGATACCGGTGAGGAATTCCGTGACCGGTGTAATTACCCGGCTGCCGACCAGCAATACGGCCATCAGTACGTAGGGTGACCAGGCGCTCACGATGCCGATGCGGCGAACGGATGCGGCGGGTTCCGCCGGTTCTATGGTGCCCATCCAACGCGGGCTCCAACTGGCTCGTGGGCCGAAATCGAAGGTTTTCTTCGGCATCAGGAAGCCCCTGCTTGACGTGAACATCACGACGATCAGTCCGAAGAGGCCGCCGAACAACGAGGGGAATTCCGGGCCGAGAAAGCGGGCCACGAGCACGGAGGGAATCGTCATAGCGACCGAGGCGTAGAGCGCGAATGGCCAGATGGCCAGTCCGTCGCGGAAGCGCCGCTCTGGACCGAAGAACCCGGTGAGCATGCACACCAGAATCAACGGGATGAGCAGGCCAACGATCGCGTGGATCGAGGCCACCTGAAAGCCGATCGACGCTATGAACTCGGGCATCGTCACCCCTAGCAGGGAGATGCGCTCGGCGACGGCCGGATCACCGCCGAGCCCACCGCCGACACCCACGATGATCGGCGTGCCCACTGCTCCAAAGCTCACCGGTGTGCTCTGGATAATGAGGCCCACCATCACGGCGGCCATCGCTGGAAAGCCCATCGCCAGCAGCAGTGGGGCGACGACCGCGGCTGGCGTGCCGAAGCCAGATGCTCCCTCGATGAAGCTTCCGAATAGCCAGCCGATGATGACCGCCTGAATGCGCCGGTCGGGCGAGATATTGTTGAATCCGCCGCGGATGGTGGCCATTGCTCCACCGACGGTCAACGTTGACAGCAGCAGAAGCGCCCCGAACACGATGTACAGCAGGGTTGCGGCCGTGATGACACCTTCGAGGGAGGCCGCGATGACTCCCCGAAAGTCCATCTTCCACACCGCGAGGGCCACGATTACCGCGGCGATATAGCCCAGTGGCATGGCGTATTTGGCAGGCCACCGGAATCCGGCGAGCAGTACGCCCACCACAAGAATTGGTGCCAACGCCAGAAGGCTGAGCACAGCAAGATTATCCACGATTAGGTCCTCTCTGACCAATTTTCGCATGGTGAAATTTTATTATTGTGTGGTGGATATCATCGTAGGCGTGACCGCTCTCGGGGTCAACGAATGTGCTCGCTTCGCCACTCCTACCGATTCGCCCCAGCACATCACGATGTTCACAATGCGCCCGGACGGGTGGAGTCCAACCGCCTGCTGCACCTGACCGTGGATGCGGCCAATTCGTGGGTTTGTGCCCCAGGTCGTCATCGATGTGTAAGTTGCTTTCCGTGACCATAATTCGTCGCCCAGGGAGTTCTGGGCGCATTCGACCGCAGCCGGAGCCGCGTTTCAGAACGAGCGGTGCCGCCGTTCACGGGCACGGCAAACGTTCCCTGGCGGGCTCCCGCGGGTTCCTCGTCGGCGGCCTTCGGAATTGATGATTCCCAGCTGAGCCGTGCTGCCGGGGATCTCGCAGCGCCGGTGCACACAGCCACCCTTGAGCTGGGCCCGCACTCTTGCGAGCCCTCGTCGTGGGCATGCTCGCGCTGGTATGGGCCACCCTGGAGCTCATCGATGCGCATCGTCAGGCAGTGGTGGCCCGCAATCCAGCCTGATTCGATCGGAGTTTTTCGAATATTCATGAAGGCGACTGCTGCCACGGACGAGAGAATCGCCGTGACGGCGGCTGTACTGGAAATGATCGTGGCCGTCTGAGCGTGAATGGTCGGCCGTCGGCGCTGCGCGGGGTGACCGTGGAGAACGTGGTGGCCGCGGCGCGGCGGGCGGTCGCGCGCAGCGTCCGCTTATAAAGGCGGCGGGATCTGCGCGGCCGAAATCTGCTGGCGCACGCGGCCGGCCTGCCGTGCGCTCGAGCAGCTTTCGAGCGCACGCGCTCTCGGAGGCCACCAGAAAAGGGCTTAGCTGGTGCGGGTTGCGCCCCGACCCCTACGATCGAAGCTATGGCACTTCTCTACGACGCCGTCCTGCGGCCCTCCAAGTCTGAGCTCATCGCCGCGTGGGCTCCGACGCAAACGTGGTTTGTGGGCGACGTTGGCGCCGAGGTGGAGCGCGTCGCATCCTTCCGCTTCGACGATCCTGATGGAGGGGTCGGCATCGAAACCATCCTGGTGCGCTTTGGTACCGGGCCGCTGCTGCAGATTCCGCTGACCTATCGCGGCGCGCCACTCGAGGGTGGCGAGAATGAGCTCGTCGGCACCATGTCCCACTCCGTGCTCGGTGACCGCTGGGTCTACGACGCCACCGGCGACCCGGTCTATCTGGCGGCGGTCGCTGCCGCAGCCCTGACCGGCGCGCAGCAGGCCGACCAATTCACGCAAGGGAACGGTGAACTCATTCCGGTCGCACCGACCGCTACCGTGCGCGGCAGCGGCACCCCCGGAACCCCCGTTCCGGAGCGTGCTGCGACCATCCACACCGTCTCTACGGCGGGTACCACGATCGCAACGGCAGGCGCCCTGCGCGTAACCGTCGTGCGGGTACTCGACGGCACATCTGCCAGGGCCCTCGCAACGGATGCCGCCACGGTATTGGGTACTTGGGTCGAGCAGTCCCAGCCCCAGTTGCTCCTGACAGTCGGGGTATCGCCGGACTGAGACGCGGGCCGTCTCACTGCATCCGGGGTTCCAGGACGATTGTTGCCACGTTCTCCACCAGCGGATGCCGATGGTCGCCGGCCCGGACGACTCCCTTCTCCCACCGAATGGTGAGGCCGGCGGAGGTGTCGTCGAGGCTCGCCGGACAGTTGTCGAACCAGGGCCCCTTGATGCCCGCCCAGCGGAACGGCGGCGACGCGACTCCAGCGGAACGAGCCAGCCGGGCACTCAGTCGCGTGGCGATGCCGTAGGCGAGTACGGCGGAGAGCGATCGCATGGCCATGGGGAGCGGATTGCGAATCGGCGAGCAGACGGCCTACACGATGCGGCTCCCCGAGGTTCGCTCGACCTCGGAAACGGTGGAGTAGTGCACGTCGCCCGACAGGAACGTCACCGTATCGGGCGCCATCCCGCGTCGGCCGTCGGCCACCTCGGTGGCCATCCGTGCCACCTCGCGGAAGCTGCGCTGGAAGGCGCCCCAATGCTCCAGGTCGGCCAGCTGACGCAGCCGTTCGCCGACCCGCGCGGCCGGCTTGCCCCAGGCTCCTTCGGAAATGGCTTCGTCCCAGGATTCCAGGTGGTGGAGGCCGGGCGGAAGCAGAAACGGCAGCGAGGTGCCGATTAAAAGGTGGCGGAAGCCGCCTCGCATCCGCTCATCGAGCCAGCCGATCTCGTCTTCGTCCAGAAGTGCCCGCCGGGCCGGGTCGAGTTCGCGGGCTGCGCGGGAGTCCACCACGATCAGCCGAACATCGCTGATGTCTCGACAATAACTCCATCGGTAGCTGGTGGGCTGCTGGTCACACCGTTCGGCAAATGCGTCGAGCGCGACGCTCAGGTCGAGTTCATCCGGGCCATCGTGGGCAGCGATCAGGCGCCAGATGTCATCGTCGGCTCGTTCGGCGGGTGACATATTGCCGAGATGCTGATAGACCCAGTAGGAGGCGAGCCCCGCGATGATCCTGCCCCGCCACCACGACGTCGCCTCCATTTGGCGCTTCCAGCCCTGCGAGGTATTCCAGTCGTCGCGAATGTCGTGGTCGTCGAAAATCATCGCGGTCGGCACTGTGGAGAGCAGCCAGCGGTTGGCCTCGTCCGACCAGGCCAGGCGATAGAGGTGCGCGTATTCCTCATAATCTGCCAGCTCTTTGCCGGGAGGCTTCGTGATATCACGCCGCGCCCTGATGAACTTTTGCATCTCCTCGGTAGTCAGGTCGGCATAAACCTGATCGCCCAGAAAGAGGATCAGATCCGGGCGCGGCACGTCGTTGTCGGGCGAGGCCAGGCGCAAAGCGCAGGCCCGCAGAGCGTCAACGCCATGCGTTCGGTTGCCGTCCTCGTCATGGGAAACACTGGTGCGGCAGGATCCAAAAGACATCCGAAGCGGATGCCCGCCGCCGAGCGTCGCGATGACCGCCGCCGGATACGAGGACTTCGAATCGGGCCAGACCGGACGTCCGTCGAACTCCACCGTGTACGGCAGGGTCGTGTTGGGGTGCAGACCGTCGACGTGCACGAGGGCGTAGTGGTGTGCATGCACGGCGAAGGTACGCGCCGCCCAGGAACGACCAGCCGCGGTGACCACGATCCGACCGGCATTTCGAGTCTCGAACCAGATGCTCGCCGAGACATTATCGACGTAGCGCATCATCGGTCCCAGAATCAGAGGTGAACTCGTCATGATTCAGTTGTACCGCTCCAGGAGCGGGTCGCGCGAGATTGCCGACTCGTCGGGGCCGGTAATACGCGGATTCGTGGGGCGTCGCGGCGGTTATACATGGGGGCCTGCACGGCTGCGGAGAATATTGGCCTCAGTGCCGAGAGCTGTTAAGTCGATTCTGACGAAAATCTCCGCTGTTCTGCACGGCAGGTCGGGCAGTCCGGCGCCGTCTAGACTCGGCGCATGCCCCGCCTCGTTGTCGTTCTGCCGCTCACTCCGCTGCAGACCGGCGAGAGCTTCACCGTCGGGAGTTGGCCGCTGCACATTACCGTGCTCGCTCCCTTCAAAACGGATGCTGCGCCCAGCGAGATTGCGCAGGTCATTGCCGCGACGATGGCTGGGTTTCCGGCGCTCACTGTGGCAGTCGGGCCGGACGCCCTGTTTGGCCGCCGACACGATATTCCGGTGACACTCATTGACGACAACGCTTCGCTGACGAGACTGCACGACCGGCTGGTCGAAGCGCTGCTCCCGTTGGCCACAGCCCCGAACGAGCAGGCCTTCTCGGGACCGGAGTTTCGGGCGCACGTCACGGTCAAGCAGCATCGGCGCGTGCACGCGGGCGATGAGCTCGTGCTGGCCCAGATCGCGCTCGTGGATATGGCGCCGCGCGCGGCAGCGAGCGGACGCACGGTGCTCGCGACATTGGACCTGGCTGGCTGAACTAGTCGGACGACCCGAGGCGGCACGGGCGGCGAGTACTCTCGAACTGTGCTGTCCCGCGATCTGATCCGTCTGTACCCCGAGCTCTACCACGTGGCCGCCGATGGCAGTTGGCCAGCCATCGAGCGCCACGGGCTGCTCAGTCCGGCCGCGCTCGTGACCCGCTGGGGAGTCAAACAGGGCGCGCCGCAGGTGGCAATTCTGGGCAAGCGGCGCGGTGAGTCACGCGTGCTCGAGCATGCGGAATTCGGAACTGCGGTCATCCGTCATCAAAAGGCGATTCACGAGCCGTCGCTGGAGGATGCCCTCGACGATATGACGCTCGCCGAGTGGTACTCCGCGCTGAACGACCGGGTGTTCTTTCACCTGCAGCCACGCTTTCTGCAGGAACTTCTGCAGGCCCGGTCGTATCGGGATGATGCCCACACCGTGATCACCCTGAGCACCAAGAGCCTGGTCGCGGCGCACGAAGACGAGATGGAGCTGAGCACGATCAACTCCGGCTTCGCTCAGCGCCACAGCAAAGAGTCGCGCGGGCGCGACACCTTTCGGTCGATCGCGGACTATCAGCATCCGACCCGGTCGCACGCCGCGACCAAGGGGCAGGATGTCGCCGAACTCGCGATCCCGCGCGGCGTGCGCGACCTGCGTGACCACGTCGTGCGCGTCGAACGGATGCGCGAGGGCACCGTTCTCGAGCGCCTCGCCTAAATCTTGCGCCGTCATGGTGGCTAAATCAGGATCTCTGGGTCGATCATGCAGGCGGTGGCCCGAAAACACCGGACACCAGGCTGCCGGTGGTCCCGATTTGCTGATCTAGCCACCATCGCACCCCGCTTCAGGTCACAACTTCTGCAATTTGGAGGAGCGGCAGAAAAGTTGGGCGGAATTCGGCGCATCCGCTTGCGACCGACCACAATTTGCAGGAGTTATGCCGTCCGCGGCGCCATCAGGGCCAGCCGCGGACGGCGCGCGGCACTCGGGTTAGGGGGCGGCGAGGTACTGGACGGCGGAGACGATGACGGGCAGTGTCACGATCGCCAGCAGGCTGGCGCCCAAGGCGGCGGCGAGAACCGTGAACGTGGTGCGCCGGACGCCGGCCGCCGAAACCTCCTGTTCGAGCGCGGTGAAGCGTGCGTGCAGGTGGTCCGGCGCGCTCGTTCGCACCGGCGTGTGCCACGTGGTCGGGTCGTCAATGACCGCGGTCAGGGTCGCCTGCTGCTCCGCACTAAATTGCCGCGGACGCTCCACCAGCCACCGGCGCAGCCTGGGCGAATCGATGACGGTCACGACGTCGGGCTTGCGATTGAGCCGAATTTTGTGCGGGTTGACCAGCACGATCATCGGCTGAACCACGGCCGTTGCCGGCATTGCCCCGGCCAGCAGTGCCGTGATCTGAGTCGACTCGAACCGCGCATCGCGCAGGTAGGGCATGGTGTGATCGCCGACTGGAATCGTGCGCACCGACCCGGTCAGGTCGTGATCCCAGCGTGTTTTGGAGCTCAGCGCGAAAATTCCGCCGGGCCCGACGATGAGGTGATCCACCCAGAACGCGGTATTGCGAATGGGCAGCGAGTGGAAGACGCTGTAGCCCTCGGGCAGCCGGGCGAGAATCTCGCCCACCACCATCTCGGCCTGTACCGCGCGCAACCAGGCCAGGCCATTGGCATCGAGCGGGGAGAGACCGAGGGTGCGGGCTAGCCGGGAGCGCGGAGCGCGATCCTCCTGTTGCCGCAACAATTCTTCCACGAGGGATTGCCCGGCGAACCGCCCGGTGGCCGGTGACGGGTCAGAACAGGGCAGCATCGACACGGCCGGCACCGCTAAAACCACTGGCGCCGGCTCGCTGTCGCCAGCGTGCACACCATTGCCCAGCGTTGCGTTGATCACGTTCTCGCCTCACCTCGGGCTTTCGCCCGATACCATTCTGTCGCCGAGGAGTCCCCGTTCAGGGGTAACAGTCGGCCGACGCGCGACATTGGTTAGCAAATCGGAGTAATTCTCAGACCGGTTGAGGAAGTGGCGCGCGAGGCTGGCGCGGAGCATCCGCTTGTCAATATAGGGGTACGACCCCGACCGGCGCCTCCCCCACTAAATAGGCCAAGGTCGGCTAGCCTGACAGTCACCCCACCGATTGGATTTGCCCCGTGAAACACCTGACTTTCAACGTTTGCGCCATCGCGGGCCTCGGTTTCAGCGGGCTGGCCGTGCTGCTGCTGGTGGGCAACCTGATCTCGGGCAATCAGTTCGTCGACTTCATTTTGCCGGCGGCCGTCGTTTCACTCGTGATCGGCGGCGCGTTCTCGGTGCGGGCGCGCCTGCTCTCCGCGAAGGGGAACGGGCCCAAAAAGCGCTAATTCCGCACGGTACCGGGCCGCGGCAGGATAGACGGACGGATGCCCCAGGTCAGCGGGTTGTCGATGGCGGCGGCCAGTTCCATGCGTTCGATCGGACGCAGCACCTGCGGCCGGGAAGCCAGCCAGTGGCCCAGAGCGCGCGCCCCGAGAACCGCCACCGGAGCAGGACGACCCGGCGCCGCCCAACTCTGCCCAGTTTGGCCCGGGGCCCAGAGCGCGCGGGCGCCGAGCACGACAACGACGGGCTGCACCGCGGTGCGCAGCGGTACCCGCCCGCGGAGCAGCGTGGTGAGTCGTTGCGCGCCAGCCTCGGCGGTGGCCAGGTCGGGGGCCCGACGCCCCGCGACGTGCACGGTCTGGCGATACACCCAGGCGATCCGCCCGTCGCAGAGCTGCGCGTGCAGCGCAAAAACGCCGCCGGGGCCGACGATGAGCCACGCCGCACTTGGGCCGTCGCCGGTCAGGGCAGGCGAGGTGAATGCCGCCCAATGTTCGGGCAGCGTCTCCAGAAAGGTGTCGACGGCCAGCTCGCTGCGGGCTCGTGCCAGCGCCAGGTCGGTGGGCGTGGGTTCGGGTCGGCGCGGGGCGCGATCGAGCAGCCAGGCCAGGCCGGGTGTTGATCGAAGCGCTCCGGTGCGATTCGATTCGGGCAATTCCGGGGGCGTCGCGAAACGCCGCCGCGTGGAGAGTATGTGAGTCATGAGTGCTCCTCGCCGGGTTCTATATCCTGCCAGTGCGGCCCCCGAAAGAAGACCCCCAGAATGGGTGTCTTTTCATCAAACGGATGCCGCGGCCTGACCCGACGGCCGCGGCGCACGCCGTATATTCGAGGGGTCGTGCCTTTGCGGCCAGAAGGAGCACCATGGCCGTCCGTCGCCCGAAGAAGACTTTCGTGATCACGGCGGTGATCGTGGCCGCCCTCGCGGCGATTCTGGTGGGAACGTCGCTCGCGGGGACATCCGTTTCACCGGATCTGGCCGACACCGGAAGTTCCGCAAGTGCGACGCCATCAACGCATGCCACTGCGGAACCGGCCACCGCACAGCCAACGCCCACGTCCGACTCCGCAGCCCTCGCCGTGCTCGCAACCCTGCCGGTAAAGGGTCGCGCGCCGAAAACCGGCTATGACCGCACGGAAAGCTTCGGATCAGCCTGGCAAGACGTCGACCAGAACGGATGCGATACCCGCAACGACATCCTGGCCCGCGACCTGACCGTGCTCGTCATTGCGGGCGACTGCGAGGTGCAGAGCGGCACCCTGGTCGGGCCGTTCACGGGCCGGGCCATCGATTTTGTGCGGGGCCAGGCGACCTCCTCGCTCGTGCAGATCGACCACCTCGTTGCCCTGTCGAATGCCTGGCAGACCGGGGCTCAGCAACTGTCGCAGGAGCAGCGGGTGGCGTTGGCGAACGATCCGCTCAATCTGCTCGCCGTCGACGGCGTGACCAATTCGCGCAAGGGAGACGGCGACGCGGCCACCTGGCTGCCGCCGCTGAAAAGCTACCGGTGCACCTACGTGGCCCGGCAGATCTCGGTGAAGGCGACCTACGCCCTGTGGGTGACCGCGGCCGAGCGCGACGCGATGACGCGCATCCTCTCGGACTGCCCCGACGAGCTCGCGAGTACCGGTGAGCCTGCAGTCGTCACGCCGGACGAGGTTTATTTTCAGAACTGTACCGCCGCCCGGGAAGCCGGCGCGGCGCCGGTGCACTCCGGCGAACCCGGCTACGGCAGCCACCTCGACCGCGACGGTGACGGAACCGGCTGCGAATAGTCGCGGGCTAGGCGCGTGCCAGGGGCAGCGTCAGGGCGAAGCGCGCACCCGTCGCGACCGGTTCGAGGCACTCGAGGGTACCGCCGTGCGCACGGGCGAGGGCCCGGGCGATCGACAGGCCGAGGCCGGAGCCGCCGCGATTGCTGGCCCGTGACGGGTCGAGGCGCACGAACCGTTCGAAGATGCGCTCGCGGTCTGGCGCGGGAACGCCGGCGCCGGAGTCGTTGACCTCCAGCCGGGCGGTGCCATCAACGATTGCCAGGCTGGTGCGGATGCTGCCACCCGGCTCGGTCGCAGTGCGCGCGTTCCCGAGCAGGTTGGTCACGATCTGCGTCAGGCGCTGGGCGTCACCGCTCACCCAAACCTCGGCCGCGACCGCGAGGTCGAATTCGCGGCTGGCCCCGAGCATCCGCTGCTCGGCAACGACGTCGCGGGTGAGCGCGGACAGGTCGATCGGTTCGAAGGCCGCGCCCTCATCGCCCTGGTCCAACCGGGTCATCAGCAGCAGGTCATCGACCAGTCGGGCAGCTCTCTGGGTCTGCTGAATCATGCCGACCGTGAGGCTCTCGCGCTCAGCGCGGGCCGGATTGTCGCGCAGCAGCGTTTCAGCGCTGGCCTGCAGGCCAGCAACCGGGGTGCGCAGTTCGTGCGAGACATCGGCGAGAAGCCGGCGCATCCGTTCCTCGGCGGCAGCCGCGACCTGCGCGGCATCACGGGCCGTGATTTCTGCGGCCTGCGCATCGGCCGCGGCCTGGCGAGAGGTGTTTTCGGCGGTTTCGAGCGCCTGCAGCATGTCGTCGAAGGCGCCGGCGGTGCGCCCGATCTCGGTGCGCGGATTGCTCGGGCGCAGCCGGCCGCCGCGCCCTCCCTGGGTGATGGCGAGCGCGAGCTCGGTCATGCGGGTCAGTGGGCGCAGCGCCACCCCGACCACACCGGACAGCAGCAGCCCGGTGACGACAATCGTGAGCGCACCGGCGACGACCTCGATCGTGCGCAGCTGGGCCAGGGCCGCGTCGATGCCGGCCTCACTCGAGCTGAGGGTGAGGGTTCCGCCGGCCACGGTCTGGGTGACCGAGAGGCGGTCGCCGCTTTGGGTGACGACGGCGCCCGGCACGGTCTCGGCATGCGGCGGAGCGCCAGGGCCGCGGTCACCGCGGGGAGTGGGATCGGTGCGGCCATAGACGGTGTCGCCGCCGACCGAGTAGGTCACGGTGACGTCATCGCCGGTCAGCCGGTTGGCCAGGCTCTGCGCCGCCAGACCTTCCTCGGCCAGAATCTGCGCGTAGCCGGCCCGGTCGATCAGGCGCTGCTGCAGGTCGGCCCGCAGCTGGCCGCCGAGCACGACGTTGATCAGAATACCGACCGTGACCAGCACAATCGTGAGCATCGCCAGAACAGCGGCGACGACTCGCAATCGTAGGGACGTGGTCCGCATGAGGGGTGCTTTCTAATGGGAGCGGGAGATAAACGGATGCGGCGAGCAAACGGCATCCGCTGGCCGAGACGAGCCGGTCAGCCCGTGAGGCGGTAGCCGATTCCGCGCACGGTGTGGATGAGGCGCGGACCGTTGGCATCGAGTTTGCGGCGCAGGGTACTCACGTACGCCTCGACCAGGTTGGGATCGTAGTCGTCGTAGCCCCAGACCTGGGTGAGGATCTGGGTTTTGGAGAGGGTACGTCCGCGGTTGTGCACGAGGTAGGTGAGCAGGCGGCGTTCGGTCGCGGTGAGGTCGATCAGCTGGCCAGCCCGGGTGGCCGTGGCGGCCTCCTCATCGACGACGAGGTCGGCGACCTGCATGGTCGGTGAGACCAGGCGGCCGGTGCGGCGGAGCACAGCGGTGACGCGGGCAACAAGCTCGGCCAGCACGAACGGTTTCATGATGTAGTCGTCGGCACCGGCCTCAAAGGCGGCGAGCCGGTCATCGACCGCGTCGCGGGCGGTCACGAACAACACCGGGGTGTTGCCGGCTTCCCGTAGCCGCTGGGCCAGGTGCAGGCCGTTTTCACCGGGCAGCATAATGTCGAGCACCGCGGCATCCGGTCGAAAGCGGGCGATGCGTTCGGAGAAATTCGTGCCGTCCGGCGCGGTATCGACCACGAACCCGGCGTGAGTGAGGGCTTGGCCGATCGCGGTGCGCAGCACGTCTTCATCTTCGACGACGAGGACGCGGGCAGGTTCGGTGGGCACGGTTTAACAGTGCGGGGCCAAGCTGAGCGTTTGCTATGCGCCCGCTGACCGTTTGGCCGCGTCGGGCGGGATTCAGTTCGTCTTCAGATTCGCGCCAAAGGCTGAAAACAGATCCCCCCACTCACTTCATTTCGTCAGGAGACAGTATGACCCGCACCAACGATTCCCAGCCCACCGATCCCGCCGACGGTGCCGACGACACCGTCGAGCCCCGCACCACACCCGACGCCTTGGACACCAGCGCGGACACGACAGACACTAAGAAGACAGACACTGCCCAGTCCTGCACCGATACCGCCGCGACCGAGGCCTTCGACGCGCAGTCGGACCTGCCGTACGACGCGCAGCAGACCCTGCCCTTTGACTCCAACGCGACCGTTCCCCTAACTGGAACGCCGGTCGACGCGAACGCGACGGTTCCCTTCGCAGCAGCCTCAACCGGCTACGCCACTCCGAGCGCACCCTTCGATCCCGCCGCGCCGAAGCCCCGCGCCTGGTACCGCAAGCCGGTCGCTATCGGCGGAGTCGCCGCCGCGGTCATCATCCTCGGTGGCGCCGGAATAGGCTTCGGCATTGCCGCGAATTCCGGTTCGAACGCCGAACTTGCGTCGAACAATTCCCGCATTTCCGATGGCCCCGGACACGGCGGCTCCGACTCTGACGGCGGCCCGGGGTCGTCCACCGGAAGGGCCGGCCTCGACGCTTCCGGTCCGAGCATCTCGGGCACCGTGCTGACCGTGTCGGGCGACACCATCACGATCACCGACAACGACGGGTTCGTGCGCACGATCAACGTCACCGACGACACCGAGTACGGCGACGGGCTTGCGGCCGACCTCGAAGATGGCACCGAAATTCGCGCCACCGGAACGGTCAATGACGATGACACGAGCCTCGATGCGACGTCGATCACCACAGCCTCGGCGGGCCATGGCATCGACGGCGGTATGGGTGATCCCGGCATCGGGGGTCCCGGCATGGGCGGCGGTCACGGCGGCCCCCGGGGAGCGGATGTCGGCACCAGCGTCACCCCGCCGACCGACGGCACCGCACCCGTCGCCCCGACCGACACCCCGAGCACGCCCGCCGCGTAACCGCTCACCGTTTTGCGCCGCTCGGCGGCCCCTCGCCGGGCCGCCGAGCGGTTTCTATTGCCGCCGGGCGGGCAGCTTCAGCCAGGGAATTGGGCCTCCTGACTGGCGACCAGTGAATAGGTTATGGCTTGCTCTCTCACATTAGGGGGTGTACATTACTTCGCTTATGCTGAACCCAGCAACTTGGGCACGGCCGTTCGGTCTCCGGCTTCTGGGGGCACCGACGTAAGGCACTGCACCATGAACAAGAAGAATATTCTCATCGCCACCGCCGCTGGCGTGGTTCTGCTCCTCGGCGGCGCTGGCATTGCCCTCGCCGTGAGCGACAACGACAACGACGGCCCCCTTACCGGTGAGACCCTCGACCGCGCCAGCAACGCCGCCCTGGCCGAGGTCGGCCCCGGCACCGTGACGAACGCCGACCGCAACGACGACGGCGGAAGCGCCTACGACCTCGAGGTGCGTCTGGACGACGGCACGACCGTCGACGTTGAGCTCAACGACGCCTTCGACGTGGTTTGGGTCGGCGATTACGACACCGACGACAGCAACTCATCCTCGTCGAGCGCCGCCCCGAGCGCTTCCGCAATCGCCACTCCGAGTGCCACGGCCGACACCGGCTCCGCCGACCAGGCCGCCAGCGACCGTGCCAGCGCGGAGGCCGCAGCCCTCGCCGCGATCGGCAGCGGTCGCGTCACCGACTTCGACCGCGATGACGACTGGGACCACCTCTACGAGGTTGAGGTCACCCTCGACAACGGCGACGACCGGGACGTCGACCTCGACGCCAACTTCGTCGTCGTGAGCATCGACGACGTTCTGCAGTAATTCCCTTTTTTCCGTGAAGCGCTGAGCGAATTCGCTCAGCGCTTCACGCGTTTAAGGGGTCAGCGCTCGACCAGAATGCCGTCCTCGTCGCAGTACACCGTGCGCCCGGGGGTGAAGACGACGCCGGCGATCTCGACGACGGCATCCGCTACCCCCGAACCGGTCTTGGAACTCTTGCGCGGGTTGCTGCCGAGGGCCTTGACTCCGAGGTCGAGGGCTCCGATGGCGACCCGGTCGCGCACGGCGCCGTTAATGATCGCGCCAGACCAGCCGTTCGCCACGGCGAGGTCGGCGATCATGTCGCCCATGAGCGCTGAGCCCAGCGAACCACCCCCGTCGATGACGAGCACGGCGCCGTCGCCCGGCGTGGACAGGATCGACTTGAGCAGCGCATTGTCCTCGAAGCAGGTGACCGTGCGAATCGGGCCGCTGAACCGGGCCCGCCCGCCGATCGTCTGAAACTGCAGGGGTACGGATTGCAGCTCGTCGCCACGTTCGTCGTACAAATCGGCGGTCAACACGGTCATTGTTCCTCCAGGGTTTCGTTGCTTACAGAGTAGGCCCCGGTCAAGCGTGCGCGTCCACCGAGCTACATGACGCTGTCGAGGAATGCCTTGGTGCGCGGATTCTGCGGATGGTCGAGCACGCTCGCTGGCGGCCCGCTCTCCACGACGACCCCGCCGTCCATGAACACGACCTCGTCGGCGGCACCGCGGGCGAAGCCGATCTCGTGGGTGACCACGACCATCGTCATGCCATCGGCGGCGAGCGCCCGCATCACATCGAGCACATCACCGACCAGCTCCGGGTCGAGCGCGCTCGTCGGCTCATCGAACAGCAACAGCTTCGGATCCATGGCCAGGGCGCGGGCGATCGCGACGCGCTGCTGCTGCCCGCCTGAGAGTTGCGCGGGGTACGACTGCGCCAGGTCGGCGAGTCCGACCCGGTCGAGCAGCTCCCGGCCGCGAGCCAGGGCGGCCGGCTTGGCCAGCCCGCGCACCCCGATCGGCGCCGCCGTGATGTTCTCGAGGGCGGTCATGTGCGGGAACAGGTTGAATCGTTGGAACACCATGCCGATGCCGCCGCGCTGCTTGGCGACCTCGCGCCGGTTCATCTCGAAGATGCGGCCGTGTCTGGCCGCATAGCCGATGAGTTCGCCGTCGACGGAGATGCGGCCGCCGTCGATGCGCTCGAGATGGTTGATGCAGCGCAGAAACGTGCTCTTGCCGGAGCCGGATGGCCCGAGCAGGCACATCACCTGCCCGGCCGCGACCTCGAGCGAGATGCCCTTGAGTACCTCGACACCACCGAAACTCTTGCGAACCTTGCGCGCGCTCAACAAGGGTGCAGAAACGGATGCCGTCGGTACGGCTGTTGTGACGCGCGTATCGGTCATGGGGCATCCGCTCTCGGTGTGGTCGGGCGGGGCGTTGGGCGCAGGACCGCCCAGACCCGTCCGAGTGGGGTCGGCGGCAGCGTGCGGGCGTTGCCGCGGCCGTAGTGGCGTTCCAGGTAGTACTGCGGAATTGACAGCACCGAGGTGAGAAACAGATACCAGCAGCTGACGACCACGAGCAGTTCGACCTGGCGCAGGTTCTGCGAGGAGATCTGGGTGGCGACCGTGTACACCTCGAGTACCGCGATCACCGAGAGCAGCGAGGTGTTCTTGAGCATCGAGATGGTCTCGTTACCCATCGGCGGAATAATCACCCGCATCGCCTGTGGCAGCACAACCTTGAACAGGGTGAAGGTGGGGCTCATACCGACCGAGTAGGCGGCCTCGTACTGGCCTTCGTCGACCGAGAGCATTCCGGCACGCACGATTTCGGCCGAGTACGCGGCCTGGTTAAGGGTGAGCGCGAGGAGCCCCGCGACAAAGGCTGGAATCAGCGTGTTCGTATCGACCGAGAACAGGCTGAAGTCGGTGAACGGAATTCCGAGCGTGATCTGCGCATAGAGCAGCCCGAGGTAGCCCCAGAATACGATCTGAATCAACAGCGGCGTGCCGCGAAAAGCCCAGACGTACAGCCAGGACAGCGCGTTCATCACCGGGTTGTTGGAGAGCCGCATGACGGCCAGCAGCACGGCGAGCACCGTCGACACGACCATCGACACGACGGTGAGCACGAGCGTGAGTACGACGCCGTCGAGAATGCGCCGGTCGAAGATGAACTCGTTGATGGTCGGATGGTTCACATTGTCGTTCTGCCACAGCGACACGGCGACTCCGGCGAACGCGAGCAGGAGCAGCACCGCGATGACCCAACGCCACGGATGCCGCAGTGGCACCGCGTCGATGTCGTCAGGGTCGCGCGCCACTGGGGCTCGCGGGTTGAGCGGGTCCGGATCGCGAGAGTCTCTTTCGCGGGTGGCCACGGCGCGTGGGTTCGGCATCAGGTCACGACCCGAGGTTGAAGCCGGCCTCGTCGAGCCCGTAGTTGGTGAGGTCGTACTTGGCCAGAATCTCGGCGTAGGTGCCGTCGGCGATGGTCGCGACCAGGGCGAGACGGATGGCCTCGCTGAGTTCGCTGTTCTCCTTGAGAATGCCGATTCCGCTGTAGACCGGGCTGTACCCGTTCGGGTTGGCCTCGTCGGTGACGACCTCGAACATCTCACCGTCACCGGCGGTTTGCGCGGTGTAGGCGGCGACGGCGGAGTCGACGACCTCGGCAACGGCCCGGCCGGACCGCACTGCGGTTTGCACCTCAGTCTCGCCGGGCAATTCGGAGATGATCACCGGGCCGGGGCCGGCCGCGGTGCACTCTTCGTCGTAGCCGCGCAGAATATCCGCCTGCACGGTGGCCTTGGGCACTGCGACCTCCTTGCCGCACAGATCGAGCACCCCGGTGATGTTCTCGGGGTTGCCGGCGAGCACGAGAATCGAGAATCCGGCGTGGAAGTAGTCGACAAAGTCGAGGGTGCCCTGCCGTTCCTTGGTGTCGTTCATGCCCGACATGATCACGTCGTTCTTGCCGGCCTGCAGCGACGGAATCGCGGTCGCGAAGGACTGCTTCTGCAGTTCGAACCGCACGCCGAGCTTCACTCCGAGGGCGGCCGCGAGGTCATGGTCGAAACCGGTGATGTTCTGCTCGACGTCGTACATTTCCATCGGTGGGTAGGGAATGTCAGAGGCCGCCCTGATGATTCCGGCCGATTTGATCGATTCGGGCAGGGCGGCCGCGGCGGCCGGGTCGACGTCGCCGGTCACGGCGGCGGGTTCGGTACTGTCGACGGTGGCGGAGCATCCGCTCAGGGCCAGGCTCAGGGCCAGGCCGAGCACCGGCCAGGTCAGCCGGCGGTGCGAGCGAGTTTCGAGCTTCACGTGCAGGGTCATGACGGTCTCCTGTTGTTGGGTAAGGCTAGAAACGGATGCTGTCGGTGCTGGCGGTGACGCTGGCCAGCACCTCGGGCAATACCTCAACGCCGATGCCGGGCCCGGTGGGCACCCGCAGGTGCCCGTTTTCGAGCTCGAACGGTGCGGTGAGATCCTGCGCGAAGTACCGGTTAGAGGCCGAGGTATCCCCCGGCAGCACGAAGTTCGGCAGCGCGGCGAGGGCTACGTTCGCCGCCCGACCGACGCCGGTTTCGAGCATGCCGCCACACCAGACCGGCACGCCGTGTGCCGCTGCGACATCGTGAATGCGCCGAGCTTCAAGGTAGCCGCCGACTCGGGCGGGCTTGACGTTGATAATGCTGCAGGCACCGAGGGTGATCGCCGTCGCGGCGTCTCTGGCCGATTCGATCGACTCGTCGAGGCAGATCGGCGTGGAGATGAGCTTGGCCAGATTGGCGTGGCCGAGCATGTCGTCCTCCTTCATCGGCTGTTCCATCAGCAGCAGGTCGAAGGGGTCGAGCAGGGCGAGGTGGCGGGCATCGGCGAGGGTGTATGCGGTGTTGGCGTCGACCTGCAGCAGAATGTCTGGCCCGAAGCGTTCGCGCACCGCGCGCACCGGGGCGAGGTCCCAACCCGGTTCGATTTTGAGTTTGATGCGCAGGTAGCCTTCGGCGAGGTAGCCGGCGACCGCGTCAAGCAGCTCGGGGATTGAGTCCATGATGCCGACGGAGACGCCGGCCGGCACGGTCTCCCGTACGGCGCCGAGGTAGCCGCCGAAGGACACCCCGGTGGTCTTGAGCTGCGCGTCGAGAATGGCCGTTTCGAGGACGGCCTTGCTCATCATGTGCCCCTTGACCGGTTCGAGCGCCGGGGCAACCAATTCGGCTGTGAGCCGGTTGCCGAGCGCCTGCAGCCGGGGCACAAGGTGGTCGCGAATGACCAGGTCGCTCGCGTCGAGAAATTCGCTGCTGTAGAGCGGATGCGCGTCGGCGGCGCACTCGGCCCAGCCCTCGGCATCCGCTGTGATGACACGTACCAGCGTCACTTCACGCTCGGTCGACGTGCCGAACGAGGTACGGAACGGCCGCACCAGCGGCAGGTGTACGCGGCGTAGCTCGATGGTCTCGATTTTCATGCGGTTCCTCCTGGTGCGAGTCGGTACCAGCCGTCACGGCTGACCCCACGGGCTATATGCCCCGAAGCGAATACGTCGGTAAAAATAGAACGGATGCTGCGCCGCCACTCGGCCGCGAGCTGCGGGTTTTGCGCGCGCAGTGCCACAATGTCGGTCGGAACCCGGCACCACAGGGCGCCGGCTGCCATTACGAGCACGGGGTCGTCGTCGGGTCCTACTCTGAGCACATCGCTCGGGCTGTAGGAGGGGCCGTCGATCGGGGCCTGGTGGTTCTCGCTGCAGGCAGTCGATTGCGTGCTCGTGAGCGGCCAGACCGCGACCAGTCGGTCACTCTCGTCGTTCGCGTTCATCTCGCCCTGCATCGGGCCGTAAAAGTCGACGGCGTACTCGCTCGCCGAGGCGCCGAGTTTGGTGAGGTTGAAGCGCGCGTTGCGGCTGACCAGGGGGTCGAAGGTCCAGGTCATTTCGGTCAGGTCGCGCGCCAGGCCCCAGGCCCGCTGGTGCTGCTTCAGGGCGAAACCGACGCCGCGGTCGCTGATTCCGGGCAGAACCCCGGCAATAAGGGAGTACATCGACGCGGACTTCGGACTAACGATGGCCGCAGCGGCGCCCACGAGGCGGCCGGTCTGGTCGCGGGCCGCCGTGACGTTGCAGCCGGCGTGGCTAATGCTGCGCAAGAGTTCGGAGGGGATGGCGCTCTCGCCGGGCGGCAGCAGCCAGACCGTATTGAACAGCTGCTCGACCTCGAGAAAGCCAGCCAGGCTGGCCTCGTCACTCACCCGTACCCCGGCCGATTCGGCGGCGACCCGGGCCGCCTGCTGGGCCTGGTCCGTGAGTGCGGCGAGGGGCCGGTGCGGGGACATCTGCCTAGTGTGGTCGGGTCGCAGCCTCCGATCTTTAGCGGGCAGCACCAAGAAAAAGCATAGTTATGGTCGTGCAGCACAAAGCGGATGGGTATGGTGAACGAATGACTACCCTGGGATTGCCGGTCGGTGACCTGTTCGCGCTGGCAAATGCGATCGCCGCGATGGTCGGCGGCGCGACCGCGATCGAAGATCTGCAGACTCGGGTCCTCGCGTATTCCACGCTGCCAGACCAGACGATCGATGACACCAGGCGCGACGGCATTCTGGGCCGTCAGGTGCCCGACCTACCCGATAACGCAGAGGCCTACGCCGCACTGTTTCGGGCGTCCGGCGCGGTTCGGCTACCCGGAGCGATGACACCGAGCCTGCCCGGCGAACCCGCCGTGCCGGTGGGGCTGGCCCGACTGGCGGTCGCCGTGCGGGCCCGCGCCGAGCCCCTTGGGTCGATCTGGGTCGTCGACGTCACCGGCTCGCTCGACGATGCTGCTGCCACCGAGCTTGAACGCGCCGCAGCCATCGCGGCGCTGCATATTCTGCGCGCCCGCAGCGCGGCCGACCTGGCTCGGGCGCAACGCGCTGTGCTCCTGCGTCGGCTGCTCGACGGCGATGCGGATGCCCGACTCGTCGCCGCTCAGCTCGACCTCGACTTGGCCGGCCCGTTCGTGGCTCTGGCCTTTCAACCGCAGTTCGGCCCCGCGGGCGACGAGCTGCGCCTGAACCGGCTGGTTGATCTGGTGGCGATGGCCTGCGAAGCGCACCAGAGCGGCACGGAGTGTGTGGCCATCGGCACCACGGTCTATGCCCTTTTTTTCGGCGGTCAGCTCGACGACACGCAGCTGATCGGCATCGAGGCAATGGCAGCTCGATTGGTGACCCGGGCTACGGGAGCGATGCGGATCGTGCTGCGGGCATCCGTTGGGTCGCGGGTGACCGGTGTCGACACGATCAGCCGGTCGCGGCGGGACGCGGATTTGGTCCTCCTGTTGACGGACCATTCAGCCGATACCGGCCAGGTCGTCAGCGCGCGGAACGTCGGCAGCCGATTGAGTCTGCTCGAACTCGGGCAGGTTCTTCGGGATACCCCGCGGCTCTTTTCGGCACAGGCGCAGGCGGTGCTCAACCTCGATGCTCGCTCCGGCACCGAGTATGCCGCAACCCTGCGCAGCTACCTCGACTGCGGGCGAGACTCGGCCAGAACGGCCACCTTGCTGTCGGTGCACCAGAACACGCTGCGCTACCGACTGCGGCGGGTGCAGGAACTGTTCGGCATCGACCTCGACAACGCCGACGACACACTCATGCTGTGGCTGAGCCTGCGGGTGGGCGACTAGCTGTGCGGAGCAGAATAGTCCCGTGATACGTAAACGAGTGCTGGCCCACGGCGAGGTTCAGGGCGTCGGATTTCGTTACCACGCTACTGCCCAGGCCCGGCATCTGGGACTCGTCGAATATTGCCGCAACCGCCCGGACGGAACGGTGGAACTCGAGATCGAGGGTCGGGAGGCATCCGTTTCGCGCATGCTGCGCTGGCTCGAAACCGGCCCGCGATATGCCGTCGTGACGGCGCTCGACGTGAGCGACATCGCCGCGACCGGCGCAAGCGACTTTCAGATCACCGACTAGGGTCAAAACGCCCTTAACGCTGGCGTAGCGTTGCATTATGACCGCGCGCGAAAGCCCCGCCGGGGGACGCCAATGACGACGCGCACAGCGTTCGCTCTGGCGCGCCTCGGCCTGGCCGCAGCCGGAATATTCGCTCTGAGCGGCTATTTCTACTACACACTCGGTGTCGCAACCTTTGCCATCGCGAATTTCTTCAGCTATTTCACCGTGCAAAGCGCCATCGCAGCGGTCGCCGTGATCGTCACTGCAGCCATCGTGGCTCTGCGGCGACCGACCGACCCGGTCTGGGTCGACATGCTGCGCGCCATGGTAACGACCTACATTCTGGTCTCCGGAGTGGTCTACGGAATCATCGTCTGGCAGTCCTCCAGCGCCAATTACTCAATCGAGGTGCCGTGGTCGAGCCAACTGCTGCACTTCGTCATTCCGGCCTGCGCCCTGATCGACTGGATGGTCGACCCGTTCAAGGCTCGCCTGCCGTGGAAATATCTCGGCTGGGCCATCGTGTTTCCGGTGTTCTGGCTGTTGTTCACGCTCATTCGCGGGCCGATCGTCGGCTGGTATCCCTACTTCTTCCTCGACGCCCGGCAGGTCAGCGGCCCCGGTGAGACCGTGTTCTACTGTCTGATCATCGTGGCGATCATCACCGGAATCGCAGCGTTGCTCACCTGGATCACCCGATTGAAGCGGATGCCGCGGCACCTGCTGCCGCCGTGGGGTTCGTCCCTCTGAGCCGCGCGCCTATTCGTCAGAAACTGCCGCGTCGGGAACGGCCAGGAACGGCTCGAGCGCGGTGAGCGCCGCGGAGAGAAACTCGTCGTCATCGAGCTCGGACAGCCGAGTGGCGTTCTCGGCGGCCACGACCCCCATGAGAATGGGCTCCCCGGTGAGCGGCATCATGTTTACCCAGACCGGAAAATCGGCGTCTTCGCCGACGATGGTCCATAGCCGGGCCTCGGTGTCCCAGAACGGCTCGTCGAAGCGCAGCCAGACCTTGTCGAGTACCCCCATTCCCAGGGCGGCAATGGCACCGCGATGCGCGAAGGGCAGCGCCGGCGAAAATTCGATCGCGGCAGTCTGCAACACGCCAAGCGGCACTGTGAGAATGACCCGGTCGGCCGAGAGCGACTCGCCGGTGCCGAGACGCAGACTCACGCCACCGTCGTCGTGGGCGACCCGGTTGACCACGCTCGATAGCAATAGCTCCAGACCGTCGGCGTCACTTTTCAGCAGAGTGGAATAGCCGCCGATCACGATCTGGTCATCGTCGGCGCTGCCCATGTCGGTGGTGTACCAGGCGGACTGCTGACTCGGCGTTGCCCCGGTTTCAACCTTGAGTTTCGTGGCGATCTCGTACTCGAGCCAGTCGGAATCCGACAGGCCGTCGGCGTTGGGCGTGCTCGAAAGTTTCGCTTCACCCGAATCGATCAGGGCACGTTCAACCGAGACATCCTGCTGCTGATCGGCTGCCCAGTCGAGGGCACCGGCGACAGCCTCGGCGCCCAGCGTCGACACCTCGACGACGGCCCCGGCCCGGGTGCGCACCTCCGGGGTGCGCACGAACGGCAGCAGGCTGACCCCGAGCGTGGTCAGTTCATCGTCGAGAAAATTGTCAGAAGTGCGGTGCACAAAAGAGGGCCCACGTTCGATCGGAAAGGGCCAGTCGCTGCTGACGGTGTCGATGCGCCCACCGATACGGTCGCGCGCCTCGACCACGACGACGTCGTAGCCGGCATTGACGAGTTGGCGGGCCGCTGTGATGCCGGCAATCCCGGCGCCGACGATGGTGATGCGTTCGCCGGGAGCCGCGACATCCTGCACCCGTCCGGCCGCAAGCAGGCCGGACGCGCGGGCGCCCTGCACCGTGCCGGGCGCGTCCACTGCTGTGGCTTCACCGGCGAAAAAAACCCGGGCATCGACGGCCTGACCGAGCGCAACGCGGTGTTCCGGGGTGGCCCCAACGGCGGCGTAGCTGAAGGATCCGCGCGAGAAGGGGTCGGTCGACCAGTTGGTGCGGGAGACGGCGAGCGGCTGAGGAACCAGTGAGGGCGTGAGCGTGGTTGGCGCCGGGGATGCCGTCGGAACCGGCGCCGGGGACACGCACGCGGCGAGAGCCAACACGGAAAAACCCGACGCCGTGCCGAGCAGAAAAGTGCGCCGCTTCACGATCGGTCTGCTTTAGAACGGCGGATCCCGGGCGCGCGCCCGCAGAGCTTCAGTACGGCGCCAGTCATGAGACCAAACTACCGCAGACCGTGCCGCTTGACATTTTCTTCTCGAGGGCGACTGGTTACCGTCGCTCCTCGGCCACGGAGTTACCGCCGTCGACGACGATCACCTGCCCGGTGACGTAGGCGGCTCCTGGCGAGGCAAGAAACGCGATGACGGAGGCGACCTCCCCCGGCGTGCCGCTTCGGCCGGCCGGAACCAGCGCACCCTCCAGAGCCTCGCTCGTGAGCTGGGAGCCGGTCGAGATCCAGCCGGGCGCGACGGCGTTCGCCGTGATGCCCACTTCGGCCTCGTCCACTGCGAGCGCCCGCACCAGCCCGACCAGCCCGGCCTTCGCTGCGGCGTAGGCGACATCATTGCGGCAGGCCATGATCGACCCGCTCACGCTCGACACCATCACGATACGACCCCATCCGGCCGCGCGCATGAACCGGATCACCGTGCGAGTGGCATGAAATGCTGTGGACAGGTTGATGGCGAGGCCGTGTTCCCACTCGGCCGGACTGGTCAGGATATCTCCGTGGCCCATCTCGGCGTCGCCGACCGCGACCATGCCCGCGTTGTTCACGAGAATCGTCGGCTCGCTCCCGGTCGCGGCGAGCGCCACCCGCAGTCCCTCGGCACCGTCGACCGAGTCGAGGGAACAGACGATTCCGCTCGCATCGAGTCCGTGTGCCGTCAGTTCGCGCGCCCGGTCGTGCACCCGCGCCGTCGTGCCGGTGAGGATCACCCGGCAACCGAGTTCACCCAGCATCCGTGCTGCGGCGAAGCCGATACCGGTGGCGCTGCCCGCCCCGGTGATGAGTGCGGTGTGCCCGCCGAGGTTGAAGGCGGCCGGGAGCGCGGGTGCGGGAGTCATGGCGTCAGGTTAGTGCCCTCTCACCGCAGACCGTGCCGGTTGACATTTTCCCCTGAAGGCAACTAGTTAGTCACATGACCAACTAACCAGTGAACCGGCGGGGGCTGGGAATCGGGCAGCAGCATCCACTGAAAGCAGACAGTCCTTGATCGAAGCGGGCAAACCGATCTTCGTGCAGATCGCGGAGCAGATCGAGAACGACATCGTTGATGGCGTCCTTGAGGAAGAAATATCCGTTCCGTCGACCAACGAATTCGCGGCCTTTCACCGCATCAATCCGGCGAGAGCTGACAAGGGCGTCAACCGTCTGGTCGAAGACGGCATTCTCTACAAGAGGCGAGGAATAGGAATGTTTGTAGCAACCGGAGCTCGGCAACGACTGGTCGTCGCCCGCACCGAACAGTTTCGGGCCAACTTCGTCGGCCCCCTGCTGAGTGAAGCCGCCAAGCTCGGCATCACCCCGGAACAGGCAGGCCATCTCCTTCGGATTTCCGCTCGTGCTCGGTTTCGGCGTCACCCGCCGGGACTTCTACCTCGGAACAGCGCTGCTGTTCGTACTGATCTCGGCCGCCAACGCCCTCGCGTTCGCCCTGCTGACCCAGCTCGAACAGCTGACCGAGGAGTGGTTCATCGACACCTATATGTTCAACGCGCTCTGGCTCGGCATCGACGGGTTCTGGGTTGACCTTTTCTCGTTCTTCGTGATGCAGCTGCTCGTGTTCTTCATCGGGGCGTCGATCGCGACCATCTATATGCGCTGGCGCATGCCCGGCATGCTCGTGTTCTGGAGCTCGCTGGCCTTGGCCATCGTCGGCGCGGTCACGATCATCACCTTCACGAGCAGCTGGCCGGCAGTTGCTATCTGGTTCGGCGCCCAGGGAATCGGCGGCATCTTCGCCTGGCTGCTTCTGCCCGCAGCGGTCGCCGGATTCGGCGGCTTCCTGGCTCTGCGCCGCGCGACCCCCAAGAACTAGCTACTTCAGGAAGCCGTCGACGAGCAGGGCGCGCACCTTGGGCAGCAGTTCGGCGGCAAGCGCTGGCTCGTCGGCGTCGAGCAGCTGGGCGAGCGCGCCGATGATGGCACCGACCCCGAGGTCGCCGTCGCAGGCACCTACCAATCCGGCCAGGGCCGTGTCGAGCGGCACCGAGCGGCCGAATCCGCTGCCCTGGTGCAGGGTCATGAGCGTCGGATCCGACTGGCCGGGCCAGTAGTGGCGCTCTTCGGTGACGTCGGAGGCCACGGTGAGGTTCGTGCGCAACATGCGCGCATCATCCGTTTGAGCCTGCCAGTCGTGCGCGGCGAGACACTCGGCGAGGTGCGCGCCGAGCCCGGCCGGGTTGTGGCCCAGGGCATCGGGCAGGCGCTCGAGGCGACGCAGCGTCGGGGCGGAGATGGGCGCCTCACCGCCAGCGGCGGGTGCATCGCCGGCGGGCAGGCGCAACAGCAGGTATCCAAACCCGACGCGGCGCACGCCGCGCGCTTCGAAGTCGTTCAGCCAGGCGTTGTACAGCCGGTCGAAGTCGGGGCCGGGTCGGGTGCCGCCGTCGCGGATCCAAGTCTCGGCGTACTCGCCCGGCGTCTGCACCTCGCGCTCAATGATCCACGCGTCGAGGGCACCCGGCGTGAGCCAGCGCTCGAGTCGTTCGAAGGCATCCGTTTCATCGTGGTATTCCCAGTTGCCGAGCAGCTGCACGACGCCGCCGGGGGTGAGATGGTCGGCGGCCCCGCGCACGACGGCCTCGACCAGGGCGTCGCCGACCATTCCGCCGTCCCGATACTCGTAGCTCGGCACACCCTCGGCGCGCGGCGTGATCACGAACGGCGGGTTCGAGATAATGTGATCGAACCGCTCCCCCACCACCGGCTCGAACAGGCTGCCAAAGCGAAACTCGATATTGTCGATCTCGTTGAGCTCGGCGTTCAGCGCCGCAAGCTCGAGCGCCCGCACCGAAATGTCGGTCGCGACGACCTGCTCGGCGTGCCGCGAGGCGTGCATGGCCTGGATTCCGCAGCCGGTTCCGATGTCGAGCGCCCGCTCCACCGCCGTCGGCATCATGAGTCCGCTGAGGGTGCGCGAGGCTCCGCCGATGCCGAGAACGTGCGTTTCGCCCAGCGGATGCCCGAGCGCCAGCTCCCCCAGATCGCTCACGATCCACCAGCTGCCGGCGCCGTGCGCGTCGATGAAGCTGTACGGGCGCAGGTCGACGAGCGGGCATACGTCGGCCGAACCGTCCGCCGCCACGAGCCCGAGCTCCGCGGCGCCGACCGCCCCGAGCGTCGGAAGCGCGGCGTCGAGGTCGGCTCGCGGCACCGCGTCGCCGAGCAGGAACAGCCGGGCGAGGGTCGCGGCGGGCTCGTTCCGGCCGAGCTTCGCGGCGAGCGTGGCGAGCGCCCGCTGGGCCGGAACCCGCTGGTTGCGGCGGAGGGCAGCATCCGCTTCAATGCCCCATAATCCGGTCAGGCCGGGAACCGAGAAGTGGGCGGCAGCGAGGTCGGTGCGGAGGCGGGGAACGAGAGTTGCAGAAGTCACCCGTCTATTCAACTCGATCTGCGGCCCACGCCCGAACGTCAGGCCGGTGAATCTGCGCCCCGCTGAGCGGAGCCGGCATGTCGTGCATTAGACCGGCGACCTACCCGTCAGGTCACAGCCAGCGCATCGTGAACGCGCGGGCGACGAGTTCGTTGGCCGGCGGCAGGGTGAGCGAACGCACGAGGGCGTTGCGGGCACCGAGCCGCAGGCCACGGGCCGGCCGACCCATATTCATGTTGAATCCGGCCTGCACGGCCGCGCGGTGAGCGGCACTCCGGCGGGACCGGTCATAACCACCCAGAACGGATGCCGCCACCGCCGGCTCGAGCAGCGCCCGCTGCAGAGCCGGCGCGAGCGCAACGGCGTCGAGCCAGCCCAGGTTCATGCCCTGCCCGCCGATCGGACTAATCTGATGCGCTGCATCGCCGACCAGCACGATGCGGCCCGCCTGCATGCGCCCTGCAAGCCGCTGCTGCACTCCGAAGGCGCTCGCTGCCCCGAGCGGTTCGGCCACCCTGACGTCGGTTCGATGACGGACGAGCGCGGCCAGGTCGGCGCTGTCGGCTTCCGTGGCGAGAAAATCGGTCATCGCCACCCAACGGCGCCGGCCGCCGGGCAGTGGGAAGGACTCCACCACGCCGCCGCGCTCGAAATAGAGCACCGCACCGGTGTCGCCCGGATCAGGGTCGGCGAAGTCGCCCATGAGATAGGTTTCGCTGCGGCCGAGCTGCCGCCAGGTGATGCCGGCCGCCGCCCGCACCTGGCTGCGGGCGCCGTCCGCGCCAATCACATAGCGCGCCTCGATTGGGCCGGCGTCGGTCGAGAGCACGACGGCATCGCCGCGATCGTGCACTCCGGTGACCGTCACACCGCTGCGATACTGCCCCGGCCTGAGCTGGTCGAACCGGGCGCGCAACAGGGCCTCCGTCTCGTATTGCGGCACCGCGACCACGAATGGATATTCCGGCGCTGCCCGCTCGAACGACAGCTGCCCGAGCCTGCGGCCGTCGCAGCGTACCTCCCCCTGGTGAATGCGTACCGCCCGGTCGAGCAGGGCGTCGGCGACACCGATAGAGGCGAGGGCGCGCAGCGACGGCGGGTGGATGCCGATCGCCCGCGAGCGCAGCGACGGCAGCTCGCGCTGCTCGACCACCTCAACATCGAGCCCGCCGACTGCGAATACGCAGGCGAGCATCGTACCGACCGGCCCGCCACCCACGATGACAACGTCACGCATCAGGCCGCATCCCAGCCCAGCACGAGCCGCGATGGCCTGCCGCGCGAAACGGTCCATCCGACCGGAACCGCGGCCCGCAGCTCGACGGCGGTGTAGCTGCGTTGAATCGAGGTGAGCCCGTCCGGCCGAATATAGGAGTGTCGAAAGAACGGCCAGGTAGCCGCCGCGAACCCGAGGTAGGCGAAGTTCGAGCGTTCGAGATCGGCGTGCAGCACCCGACGCCGTGCGAGCGATTCGGAGTCCACGAGCAGCCCCTTGAGCTCGTCGACGCTCAGGTGGTGCAGCACATGGTTGGAGACCACGAAGTCATAGTGCTCGCCCTCCGCGACAAGATCCGAGCTCAGCGCCCGCCGAAAAGTCAGCCCGGCAATCTTCGGCTGCGACGTCGCGAACACGTGCGCGCGGGCATCCGGGTCGATGCCGGTCACCCTCAGCCGCAGGCCGTCACGCACCGCCCAGCCGGCCAGCGCCCGCGACACATCGCCGCCGCCCGATCCGACATCGAGCAGCGTCAGTTCGGTCGTGGTTGACAGGGCGGGGCGGATGCTGCGGCGATAGATCCCCCACCAGCCCGAGACGACCGCATTGACCACCCGAAAATCCTGATAGGTGCGGGTGAGCATGGTCGGGTCACAGAGCGGGGAATCCATGATCTCCACCGCGTCGTGGGCGCGCACGCGCAGGGAGGGAAGGACCATTCAGCCCTCGATCACGGTCATCAGGCCGGACTCCACGGTGAGTCCGGGGCCGAACGCCATGGCGCAGACCCGCTCGCCGTCGGCCGTGGCCGGACCGTCCAGAATAGCCTTCATCACGAACAAAATGGTCGCGCTGCTCATATTGCCGTTGGTGCGCAGCGTCTGGCGCGAAGGCAGCAGCTGGTCGGGGCGCAGCTCGAGCTTCGCCTCGGTCTTGTCGAGAATGCTGCGGCCGCCGGGGTGGATCGCCCAATGCTCGATCACCGAACTGAGCGAGGCGGGGGGCGCGAGGGTGAGCACTGCCGCGCCCAGAGTCGAGCCGACGGCATCCGCTTCGAGGGAAGCAGTGGCTGCGAGCTGCCCGGTGATCGACACATCGCGGGCGAACAGTGGGGCGAGCGCGCCCTCGATGTGCTCGTCGATGATGTGCGGAACGTAGGTGCTCAGAATCATCTCGAAGCCCTCGTCGCCGATTTTCCAGGCCATGTCGCCCTCGCCGACCGGCGTGATCACCGTTTCGAACAGGTCGAGGCCCAAGGCCTTCTCGCCCGCGAGCGGGGCCCGCGCGCTGACGATGCCGGCGGCCGCGCCGTCGGAGAATAGCGAGGAGGCAACGATGGTATCTGGATCGCTCGAGGTACGCAGGTGCAGCGAGCAGAGTTCGGCGCTGACCACCAGCACGACCGCGTTCGGGTCGGCCTCAACGAACTGCTTCGCGATGCGGAGGGCCGGCATCGCTGCGTAGCAGCCCATGAATCCCAGGTGATAGCGCTGCGTGCTGGCGTTCAGGCCAAGCTCCCGCACGAGCATATAGTCGGGGCCGGGCGCGTAGAATCCGGTGCAGGAAACGGTGACAACGTGCGTTATGTCTTCGGGACGAATGTCGGGGCAGGCGGCGAGCGCCCGGCGGCCGGCCTCGACGAACAGTTTGGTGGCCTCTTCGATGTAGAGCTCGTTGCGCACCCGGGTGCTCGGCATGAGCAGCAGCTGTTTGTGCGCGTCGAAGAACTGCGGTTCGGTCGAATCGTTGTCGAGGGTCAGCTCGGCGATCACGGTATGTCGCGTCTCGATACCCGACACGTTGAAACTGGTGCTGACCAGCCGTTGAGCTAGTCGGCTAAGTCCGGGCTGGGCGGCGAAGATATCGCGCACCTGCTCTTGGATCAGAATCGTCGGGGGTACTACGGTCTGGAGCGCTCTCAGCGTGACGGCCATAAATCAGTGTTGCACGCGACTTCTGTTCCGTACAGCCCTAGTGCGCCGAAAAATCGGCCCGCCACAGCTTTTCGGGGGCGCCAGGCCACAGAATTCCCAGCTGCAGTGCATAACTGCGGAGATTGTCGGAACACCCTCTGCGTCAAGCTGGTTGTGAACGGGCAGCGAGCGAAATCTACGGAAGGCGGGCGAACAGCCGCGTTCCGCTGAGCGCAAGCAGCAGGCCTGCGGTAACGATGGCCGCGACGCCACCGAAATAGGCGACGACGGTGTTCAGCGTTCCGACGCTGTCGAACAGGCTGCTGTTCACCACGAGGGTAGCGACAAAGGCCAGCACGGAGACAGCACCGAAGCCGACCGACAGCCAGCGAATAACGCGAATGGTGGATCGGCGCAGGCCGATGAAGGCGGGCCACCGTGAGCTGGAGCCGTCGCCGGCGGCGCGGGGCAGCGCCCCGACCCGCGGCCAGGCCAGCACGGCACCGGCCAGGCAGCCCCAGAAGGCAACCCAGAGCAGCCCGGCAATCACGTCACTGGGCCGATGCCACTGGTTGGCGAGCGTTGCGACCCCGGCCAGCACGGCGAAGGCGGTGCCCCAGCCGGCGACTATTGGCCGGGTGCGCGGGCTCGCCACCAGAAACACCACGAGAGCGGATGCCGCCGCCACCGTCGTATGCCCCGACGGGAAAGAGTTTCCGGCGTAGCCCTCGACGGCCAGATCGGGGCGGGCCAGGATGCCGTACTTGAGCAGCTGCGCGGTCGCCGTCGCTGCCCCGGCCGCCACCAGGGCGACGAGCAGGGTGCGCCAGTTGCGGCGCACGAGCGCGATGATCGCGGTCAGTACGACGCCGAACACCACGGCCACATCGGGCACAGAGTCGAGCACCCGACCGGTGAACGGGGTGATGCTGCGGCGGCCGAATTCGGCGCCGTTATAGGCGAGCTGGTCGGCCTCCTGGCCGGCATGGCCCCGCACGAAAAATAGGTAGAGACCGACGAATACGAGCGCGATCAGCGCGGCTCCGGCGAGGTAGCCATACGCCCCCTGTAGCGGAGCGTTCGGTTTGAATCTGGTGCGCACGGTCAAGCATGCCACAACCGGCTGGGAGCCCGAGCGGGTCGGCCTGGAGCGGCCACGTCTCCGGAACAAATCGCAGACCAGCCAGCGCGCCGCGCCGGCGAGCCCCTTTCCCGGCCAGGAACGGCCGGACCGCGGCCCCGAGCACCCGGGACTCGCCTACCGGGTCGCGAGCACGACCTTGCCGCGCAGGTGCCGGGCCATCAGGTGACGGTAGGCGCCCTGCACCTGCTCGAGCGGGAACACCCGGTCGATCGGCAGCACGATCTCCCCGCTCGCGATCAGCGCGGAGAGGGCACGGAGGTCATCAATATCCGCGGCCTGTCCGCCCACCTCGGTGATGCCGGCGCCAGCCCGGTGGCCACGCGCGGCGATCGTGTTGATCCGACCGCCGGGAACGCCCAGCTCGAGTGCCGCATCGATGGTCGCTGCGCCTTTGCAGTCGAGGGCGGCAGTCACAACCGGCGCGGCTGCTCGTCGTGCACGATGCTCAGAACGCTGGGCCACCAAATTCCTCAATGCGTACGTATCGAGCCATGCGGCCAGCCTCGGGTACGGATCCTGAGCACGATTCAATGACGGCACTTGCCCATTTACCCCGACCGATGCAGGATTAAGGTGTGGCGTACACCGGTTGTTCAAGTACATCTGATCGAATAGGTCCAAACATCGTGAAAGCGCGCCGGCAAAGCGCGTCCGCGACAAACGAATGGACGCTCCGTGAGCTTTCGAACGGCTGAATACCCCCAGCCGGATCATTTCCTGTTACACCTGAGCGACACCCACCTGCTGGCGGGGGGCTCGAAACTCTATGGCAGCGTCAACGTTGAAGCCCACCTGGCCGAGCTGTTCGCCGAGGTCGAGGCCTCCGGAGCCCAGCCAGAGGCCATCGTCGTCACCGGTGATCTCGCCGACAAGGGTGAGCCCGGCGCCTACCAGCTGCTGCGTCAGATCGTGGAGCCGGTCGCTGAGCGTCTCGGCGCCCGAATCGTCTGGGTCATGGGCAACCACGACAATCGCTCGGCTTTTCGCATCGAACTGTTCGGTGAGGTGGCCAGCGACGCGCCGATCGACCGGTCCTACGACCTCAACGGCCTGCGCCTGATCACCCTCGACACCTCGGTGCCCGGTCACCACTACGGAACAGTGACCGACCAACAGCTGCAGTGGCTCGCTGAAGAGCTGCGCGTACCGGCCCCCGACGGCACGATTCTGGCGATGCATCACCCGCCCATTCCGAGCGTGCTCGACCTGGCCACCGCCGTCGAGCTGCGCGACCAGGACCGTCTGGCCGACGTGCTGCGCGGCACCGATGTGCGCAGCATCATTGCCGGCCACCTGCACTATTCATCGATGGCCATGTTCGCCGGCATCCCCGTGTCGGTAGCGTCGGCAACCTGCTACACGCAAGACCTCAACGTTCCCATCGGCGGAACCCTCGGGCGCGATGGCGCCCGAGCGTTCAACCTGGTGCACGTCTACCCCGGCACGGTTTTGCACTCAGTTGTTCCGCTCGGCCACTACCCAACGCTCGACTACGTGGATGCCGCCGAAAGCGCGCGTCGTCTGCACGCTTCCGGCGTCGAGATTACGCCGTCGGAAACTCTGCCTGCACTGCGTGAGCCGCCAATGACACGGCCGATTCCGGTTCTGCGCTAGCGGCTAGGCTGGTCCGCTCCCACGGTGCCACGATCGGAAAGTACAGGTTCAGAAACGCAGTTACCGCGTCCCGGCGCACATCGGGCGTGATTTCCGGGTGGCTCCCATCATTGAGACAGAACATGTCCTGATCGCGGTGCTTGCGCAAATGGTTCATCTGCCGCAGGGCGATGCGCAGGGTCGTCTCGACGTAGAGCGAGCGCACCTGGGTCTGCGCAACCGCACGGCCGGTCATCAATGCGTAGTAGTGATACAGCGAATTGGTGACCGAGATGTCGGTCGCCGAGCGGAACCGGCTGGCTGCCGTGCGGCTGAAGTCCTCGGGAAACTCCCGCTCCAACTCAAGCAGCACGCTTTTGCGCATAGGCGCCGGCGTGTGCTCAAGGTGGCGGGTAGTGACTTTGCCGAAGCGGCCACGAAGCAGGGCACGGTTTACCCGTGCGGCGTTCTCAAACCCGCTGCGCGTCGGGTCGTTCTCGCCTAGACCGATTCGAGTGGCTGCTTCCACAAACTTGGTCACGCCGCCCGGCGAGAAGAACAGCTCGGGCCCGACCGGACGGCCGAAGAACATGTCATCGTTCGAATACAGAAAGTGCTCCGCAAGCCCCGGAATGTGCTGCAGCTGGCTTTCCACGGCGTGCGAATTGTGGATGGGCAGCACGCTCGTGTCGACGAAGAAATCTTCGCTGCGCATGATCGTCACGCGCGGATGCTCAGCGAGCCACTCCGGTGCCGGAGAATCGGTCGCGATGAAAATACGACGAATCCACGGGGCGAACATGTAAACACTGCGGAGGGCGTACTTGAGCTCGTCGATCTGTCGAAAACGGGCATCCGAATCGTCGCCCTCGCCAACGACATAGGCCTGCATGCGCTTGGCACGTTCCCGCTGAAACTCGTCGCTCGAGCCGTCGACCCAGCTGAATACGAGATCGATGTCAAATGTGACGTCACTCGCCAGGTCGTCGAACATGTTCTGCAGGGTCAGCCAGGTGCGCCCGTACAGGTCGATCGTCGTTTCGCGGGCCTCGGAGCGCGGCAGCCGGGTGCGCATGAGTGCGTTCTCGACCGGCGCGATGATTTCGTCTTCACCGAAACGCCACAATTCGAGCTGAAACGCGGTCTGAGCCCCGTAGCGCAGGCGTCCAATCGGTTCGATCCGCGGGCGGTAGACCCGAAAAACCGACGACTTGCGTAACACCGTAAGAGCGCCGTCGGCGAGGAGAAATTGCTGGTTCACGTTGCCGCCCTGCGGCTTGGCGTAGAAGGGCTCATTGGCGAACGCCTCGCTAAGCACCTGGGTGATTTCCTTGCGACGCTTGCGGTCAACAGCGATGACCGGACGGTTGTGGTCGCCGCGCACGAGCAGAAAGTCGATTCCACCGCGGGTGAGGGCGTCGTAGACGGCGACGAGGTCTTTGACCATGGACTCGTGTGGCGTGTAGTGGCCATTGATCAACGCGATCTCGCCCTTGCGCACGACTACGTCATCCCGGTTGAAGCGGCGGGTGCGGGCATCCGGTGTGATCAACACCAATTCGGGCTCGTTGCTCAGGGAAAGAGTCGGGATCAAGCCGGTGTTCGTTGGCGGTTCGGGTTCGTTCGAGTCGTAGCCGACGGAGTCGGGGCGAAAAGCGTCGGTATCAAAAATGTCACCGCCGGAGGAATCGGGGTAACCGACTTTTGGGGATTCCGTGCGCGCATCCGGTTGTGCGTCTGGAATATCGAGTGTCGCCATGGTCCTCCTTGAAAAAGTGGAGCACTCAAACACGGGGCAATTCGAGCCTGTCCCGGGGAGTGCGGCCGAAAAAGCCGGCATGAACGCTGCTCTGCCTGTGTCTCGAACAGCTGATTCGCAGGAAACATGGTGCCGCCGAGATTCTCGATGAGCGACCAGCGGCCGGTGACACGCAGGGGCGTTCCCCCAGTGTACGTCTCCGATGCCGGTAGTTTGCTGCACCCGCGCAACGGCGGGCGGGGCTCAAAAACGGATGCCGCGGCATCCGTTTCGCACAGTCGGTGCGCGTTAGAGAGCGGAGATGCCGAACAAGCCGATGAGCAAAGCCATGAGCAGAATGGTCACGAGTTCGTGGGTCAGGTTGAGCCCGGTGAGGCCGGTCGGGCGGCGGTCGAAGGCGTCGTGGGTGACCATGCGAGCTGCGGTGAATCCGACCCAGAGGATGAACCCGGTGAGCAGGGTATTGAACAGAAAGTCGCCGCCGTAGAAGTTCTGAGCGATCGCTTCGGCGCCGGCCAGCATGAGGCGATGACGAAGCTGACGATGACCGTGATGATAATAGCGCCGGTGCCGCTGCCCTTCATGCTTTCCTGGGTGTGTCCGACGGCTTTCATCCAGTACCGGCCGAAGACCACGCGGGTGTACCAGATCAAGCCGACGACCATGCTCGATGCGGTGGCCAGGAGCACAGCCCAGATGTTGATTTCGGGAACCATGAGGGATCCTTTCGGCTGGTCCTGAACGTGGGGCGTAGGCGGTATCCCGATGTTAGTGCTTGTGTGGCCCGCCCAATTGTTGCTGTTCAGCGGCAATTTTGGCCAGAAGCGCGGCGGTGGCGTCGATCGGCGGCAGTTGAGCCGGGTCGGTGACCGGCAGTTGGCAGACGAAGTCGCGGCAGAAGTACGCGGTGGGCTGGCCGGTCTGCGCTGTTCGAGCGGCAAAGAGGTCGAATCCCGCGTCGTCGAAGGCGCAGGCCTGCGATTCGGTCACGGCGACGACTACGCCAGCCGGATGGCGCCGGGCGAGGTCGAGCAGGGTGGGGTTGAGGCCGGTGGCGCCGTGGGCGGTGGCGTCAGGGTTGGTGGGGTTGGTGGGGTCGGGGTTGGTGGGGTCGGCGCGGACTCCGTCTGGCTCGTCTGGCTCGTCTGGCTCGTCTGGCTCGACGATGACGAGCTGCTGGATCGGGGCGTTGAGCTCGTCGAAGAGGCGCAGCGCGGCGCCGAAAGCGAGCGGACGCTGCGGAGCGAGGGTGGCGACCAGGCTGAGTCCGGCCGCCGCGGCTCGGCGGTAGCGGTCGTCGCCGGTGAGCTGGTGGAGTAGTACGGCCGCGTCGACCGTGGCGGATAGTCCGGAGGGGTAGGCGCCCTCCGACGGGTCAATGGCGCTGACCAGGCCCTGCGCGGTGAGTACGGTATCCGAGCCGTGCGGCGGGCGAAAAGCGGGGCTCGATGCCGTCGTGCTGACACCGGGGTCGGTCACTGCACCGGCCCGATCAGCAGCGTCGGTGGTGTCCGATAGCGTTCTGTCGAGCAGGTGACGAGCCTGGGTGGCGTATGTGACGTCACCGGTGACGAGAGCAAGTTCAAGGAGTCCCCGTGAGTACATGCCGTAGTCCTCCAACGTGGCCTTCGCATCCGAGGAACGTTCGCCGGAGGCTGATCCGCTGACGGAGGCCCGTACCAGCGTGCCATCAGCGCGCTCGTGGTGCACGCGCAGATAGTCGGCCGCGCGGCGGGCGGCGGCGATCAGGTCGGGCTGGTCGAAGGCGAAGCCGGCTCGGGCCAGTGCTTGGATGGCGAGGCCGTTCCAGCCGGTGAGTACCTTCTCGTCGCGGGCTGGCGGGGTCTGCCGGAGGCGGTCGCTCGCTTCGAGGGCGTAGTAGCCGCCCTCGACGCGCTGGCCGTCGACTGCGCTCTCCGAATCCTGGGCACTCGCGAAACCGCCGCTCGGCAGCTGCATCACGTCGCAGAGAAAGCGTGCGATTCCCTCGGCGACGTGGCGTGCCCACGGCGCTTCGGTGAGCATCCAGGCGCGGGTGTAGAGGCCGAGCAGTTGAGCGTTGTCGTAGAGCATGCGTTCGTAGTGCGGATCGCTCCAATCGCGATTGACGGCGTACCGAAAGAAGCCGCCCTCGATCGGGTCCCGCAGGGGTGACGCTCCCATGAGTTTGAGCGTGCGCACGGCGAGCTCGGGGCCTGGGTCGTCGATCCCACCGTGCCCGAGCAGAAAGGAGAGTGCCGGCGCCACCGGAAACTTCGGCGCGCCGCCGAAGCCGCCGAACGAAGCGTCCTCGTAGGCGACCAGTTCGGCCACCGCCTGGTCGAGCCGGTCGGCATCGGGTCCAGCGCCGGGCCCGCCGCCGGACGCGGAGCCGACTCCCGCGGCCAGGTCACGCGCCGACTCGGCGAGCATCTCTGCGACCCGAGCCGCGCCCGCCGTCAGGTCCGCGCGGCGCGTGAGCCAAGCATCCGTCACCGCGGTCAGTACGTCGCGAAATGACGGATGCCCCGGCTGCCCGACCGGCGGAAAGTAGGTTCCGGCATGAAAGGCCCGGCCGTCGGGCGTGACGAACACGTTGAGCGGCCAGCCGAGCCCATCGATAAACGCGCTTGCCGCGGCCAGGTAGCTCGCGTCGACGTCCGGGTGCTCCTCACGGTCGACCTTGATGCTCACGAAGTGGGCGTTGAGGTACTCCGCGATGGCCGGGTCGCTGAAGCTCTCCCTGGCCATGACATGACACCAATGGCAGGTGGAATAGCCGATCGAGACGAGCACCGGAACGTCCCGCTCGCGCGCTTCGGCGAAGGCCTGCTCGCCCCAGCCGAACCACTCCACCGGGTTGTCAGCGTGACTGCGGAGGTAGGGACTGATGGCGTCGGCGAGGTGATTGGGCATGTTCCATTCTGCTCCCGCTTGCCCAATTCCAGCGATACGGGCCTAAACGACGCCGAGCAGTGCACTCCGGCGGCGTTGTACCCGCACCCAGACGATGAACCCGATGATGGTGAATGCCCCGTAGAACAGATACAGCACGGCGGACGCATAGTAGCCGGCGCTGATCAGCAGCGGCACCCCGACTACGTCGACGGCCACCCAGATCAGCCAGAACTCGGTCCACCCCTTGGCCATACCGTAGGTCGCGAGCAGCGAACCGGTGAAGATCCAGGCATCTGCCCAGACCGGTTCGAACGAGCCGAGCGCACGAAAAATCGGGGTGAGCACGAGGGTGCCGGCGATCAGCCCAGCGGCGAGCAGAATGCGGGTGCGGTTGCCAGCCCAGTGCGGGGCGACGGCAACGTGCACGGCGGAATTGCGGCTGCGCTGCCACTGCACCCAGCCGAAGATCGACACGACGATGAACATGATCTGACGCCCGGCCTGCCCAAGCAGGTTGACCGGGTTCGGCGTCCCGAACACGGCGCCGAGGAACACTGTGAACAACAGCACGTTGCCGACGATCCCGACCGGCCAGGCCCAGATCTTGCGGCGCATGCCCCCGACGGCGCTCGCAATTCCGAAGGCGTTGCCGATGACCTCGCGCCAGAGAATGGTCTGGGTGCCAAGCTGCAGCTGCGCGTCGAATAGCCATTCAATAGGATTCATGGGTTCTTTCTGCGGGGCGGCGCGCAACCGCGCTCAAGGGAGCACAGCACACCCCAATGTACGCCGTTGCACACCCGTGGCCCCACAGACCGTCGATCGCCGGGGCCACGCATAAGCGGATGCTGCGGGCTAGTTCACCTCGTTGGGGTGAGCCGAGACTCGGCCGGCGCGCTCGAGCGCGGAGATCATGGTCACCTCGGTGTGGGTCAGTTCGAAGTCGAACACGTCGAAGTTCTCCGTCATGCGCGCGAGGCGGTTCGACTTGGGGAACAGAATGTTGCCGATCTGCAGGTGCCAGCGAATGACGACCTGCGCTGGCGACTTGCCGTGCGCGTCGGCAGCATCCGCTATCACCTGCTCGTCGAACAGGGGGTACTTGCCCTGGCCGAGCGGGCCCCAGGCTTCAATGTTGATGCCGTTTTCGCGAGCGAAAGCGATGACCTCCGGCTGCTGGTGTGCCGGGTGCAGCTCGATCTGGTTGACGGCGGGCACGATGCTGGTCTCGTGCAGCAGCCGGTCGAGGTGCGGCACCAGAAAGTTGGACACGCCGATGGAACGGGCACGGCCCGACTCCTGAATCTTTTCGAGGGCCTTCCAGCTCTCGACAAACTTGTCGTTGGCCGGAGCCGGCCAGTGAATGAGGTACAGGTCGACGTAGTCGAGGCCGAGCTTCTCGAGGCTCTCCTCGAAAGCGTCAAAGGCTGATTGGGTGCCCTGACGGTCGTTCCACAATTTGGTTGTGATGAACAGCTCGGAACGGTCGATGGCCGAAGCGGCGAGTGCCTTGCCCACACCCTCCTCGTTACCGTAGATGGCAGCGGTGTCGATGTGGCGGTACCCGACCGACAGCGCGTCGGCCACAATGCGGGTGGTTTCGTCGGGCTCGACCTTGAACACGCCGAAACCGAGCTGAGGAATCGTGTGGCCGTCGTTGAGGGTGATGGTGGGAACAGATTTCGTCATCGCCCCAGCCTATAAGCCGGGGTCCTCGACACTCTCTCCCAACCCCCAATGTTCACTGACCGCGAAAGCGCCCGCGCTGGCCAGCACGGGCACTTTCACGTCGCGGGTGGGGGCGAAGTAATATTGAGACTTCATGGAAACGCTCAATATCACCTTCCCGCCCGAACTGCCGGTCAGCCAGCGCCGGGAGGACATCGCCCGCGCGATTCGCGACAACCAGGTCGTGATCGTCGCCGGATCGACCGGGTCGGGCAAGACCACCCAGCTGCCCAAGATCTGCCTCGAGCTCGGCCGCAAGAACATCGGCCACACCCAGCCGCGCCGGCTCGCCGCGCGCACCATTGCCGAGCGCATTGCCGAGGAGCTCGGCCAGGAGGTCGGGCAGCTCGTCGGCTACCAGGTGCGGTTCACCGACAAAGTCGGCGCGGATACCCGCATTAAGTTGATGACCGACGGCATCCTCTTGAATGAAATTCACCGCGACCGGATGCTGCGCAAGTACGACACGATCATCATCGACGAGGCGCATGAGCGCAGCCTCAATATTGACTTTCTGCTCGGGTATTTGCGGCAGTTGCTGCCCAAGCGACCCGATCTCAAACTCATCATCACCTCGGCGACGATCGACCCGGCCAGTTTCGCGAAGCATTTCGCGGCCGCCGACGGTACCCCGGCGCCCGTCGTCGAGGTGTCAGGGCGCACCTTCCCGGTGGAGATTCGCTACCGCCCGCTCGTGGCCGAGCCCGGCATCGACGACGACGACGATGACGACACGACGGATGCCGCTCCCCCGGTTGACCGCGACTACATCGAGGGCATCACCACGGCTCTCGACGAGCTCGAGCGGGAGTCGAATGGTGACGTGCTGGTCTTCCTTTCCGGCGAGACCGAGATTCGCGACGCCGCCGACGCGCTGCAGGGCAAGTACGCCTCCTCGGCCAGCCGCAATCCCACCGAGGTGCTGCCGCTGTACGGCCGGTTGTCGTCGGCGGACCAGCACCGGGTGTTCCAGCCGTCGACCGTGGCCGGGGTCAAACGACGCATCGTGCTCGCGACCAACGTGGCCGAGACCAGTCTGACGGTGCCGGGCATCCGTTATGTGATCGACGCCGGAACGGCGCGGATCAGCCGCTACAGCGTGCGGTCCAAGGTGCAGCGGTTGCCGATCGAAGCGATCTCGCAGGCCTCTGGCAACCAGCGCAGCGGCCGCAGCGGCCGCACCAGCGACGGTATTGCGATTCGGTTATATTCCGAAGAAGACTATATGCGCCGCCCGGAATATACCGAGCCGGAGATTCTGCGCACGAACCTCGCCGCGGTCATTCTGCAGATGATCTCGCTCGGCCTCGGCGATATTGCCTCGTTCCCGTTTCTCACCCCGCCGGACAGCCGCAATATCAAGGACGGCCTCGACCTGCTCGCCGAACTAGGCGCCATCGAGGCGGAGGGTACCGGTCGCACCAAGAGCGGTCGCCGCCCGGTTGAAACGGATGCCGCCCCCGCCGCCGGCCCGGCCACCCCGCGCCTGACCCGCATCGGCCAGCAGCTCGCGCAGCTGCCGATCGATCCGCGCTTTGGCCGCATGGTGATCGAGTCGAAAACGCAGGGCACCAGTAGGGAAGTCATGGCGATCGTCGCCGGGCTGACCATTCAGGATCCGCGGGAGCGCCCACTCGAACGGCGCGCGCAAGCCGACCAGTTTCACGCTCGGTTCGCCGACCCGACGAGCGACTTTCTCAGCCTGCTCAACCTTTGGAACTACCTCGAGAAGCAACAGTCCGAACTCGGCTCGAGCGCCTTCCGTCGACTGTGCAAGAACGAGTACCTGAACTACCTGCGGGTGCGCGAATGGCAAGACGTCTTGCGCCAGTTGCGCCAGCTCGCCAAGCCGCTCGGCCTGCACCTCGGTGAACCGAGCGCCAACCCCGACGGCGTGCACCGATCGCTGCTGGCCGGGCTGCTCTCGCACATCGGGCTGAAGGACGTCGCCAAGAAGGACTACGTCGGCGCCAGACAGCAGCGCTTCGTGCTGTTTCCCGGCTCAACCCTGGCCAAGAAGCAGCCGAACGCGGTGATGAGCGCCGAACTGGTCGAAACCAGCCGGTTGTTCGCCCGCATGAACGCGGTCGTCGACCCAGCCTGGGCCGAACCGCTCGCCGGCAACCTGTGCAAGCGCAGCTACTCCGAACCGCACTGGGAGATGAAGCAGGGCGCCGCCGTCGTCTACGAACGGGTCACCCTGTACGGCGTACCGATCGTGGCCCGCCGCCGGGTGCAGTTCTCCCGGATCGACCCGGCGTATGCCCGCGAGCTGTTCATTCGGCACGCGCTGGTCGAGGGCGAGTGGGACCGCGCGTCTGGACCGCAGTCTGCTTCGGCCGAGAAGGAAGCGGATCGCGGCTCCCGCGGACCATCCCGCAACGAACGCGTCAGCATCGCAACCGACGGCGGCGACGCCAGCGGTGGGCGCGGCGCTGGCCGCGCACCCGCCGTTGGCTCGAGCGCCAGCCGCGGCGGACGGCCCGGCCAGACGGGCGACCCCGGCATGTGGGCGTTCGAACGGGCCAATGCTCGGCTGCGGGAGGAACTGGCCGAGTTGGAGGAGCGCACCCGGCGCCGGGACATCCTCTTTGATGATGAAGCGGTGTTCGACTTCTATCAGCGTCGCATTCCGGCCGACGTGTCGTCGACCAAGAGCTTCGAGGGCTGGTGGCGCACTGCCCGGTTCGACACCCCCGACCTCCTGACCATGACCGCCGACGCGCTCGTCGCCGAGGACTCCCCCGAGATCGACGAGGGACTCTTTCCGCCGAGCTGGCAGCAGGGTGACCAGCGTCTGACCCTCGGCTACCGTTTCGAACCCGGCGAAGAAGACGACGGCGTGACCGTGCGCATTCCGCTCGCGCTGCTCGCCCGCCTCTCGCCGAACGGTTTCGACTGGCAGGTGCCCGGCCTCCGCGCCGAGCTCGTGACCGCCATGATCAAGTCGCTGCCGAAAAGCATCCGGCGCAATGTCGTACCCGCCGCCGACTGGGCTGCTCGGCTGCTCGGCGAGCTGCCGAGCGAGCCCGGAATCGTGGAGGCACTGCCGACGCCGGTGCCGCAAGGCTCGTTCGCCGAGACGCTCGCCGCGCTGATTCAGAAGCTCACCTATGTGCCGGTTTCCGCGCGCGACTTCGAGCTGGGCCGGGTTCCGTCGCACCTGCGCATGACCTTCGTCGTCACCGACGAACGTGGGCGCACGGTCGCCGCCGACAAGGACCTCGCCGACCTGCAACGGCGGCTCGGTACCCGCGTTCGGGAGAGCGTCGCGAAGGCGACGAGCGCCGCGGCTCCCAGCAACGCGATCGAGCGCGGCGGCATCACCACCTGGGACCTCGGCGAGCTCCCGCGCTTTCTCGACACGAAGCAGGGTGACAACACGATTCGCGGGTATCCGACGCTGGTCGATGATGGGGCATCCGTTTCTATTCGCATGATGAGCACCGAGCTGGAGCAGGCGCGCGCGCTGCCCCGCGGGGTGCGCCGGCTGCTGCTGCTGGCGACGCCGTCGCCGGCCGCGTATGTGCAGCAACATCTGACCGCCGCCGAGAAGCTTTCGCTCGCGACCAGCCCGTATAAGAGCACGCAAGCCCTGTTCGAGGATTGCCTCGCCGCCGCGGTCGACGACGTGCTGTTTCGGGTGCGACCCGACGGCCAGGTGTTCATGAAGGCCGAGTTCGACACCATTCGCGACCGGGTCTCCGGCGTCGTGATGGACTCCATGTTCGAAACGGTCGGCCTGGTCGCCCGCATTCTGACCGCTCATCGACAGGCCGACAAGGCGCTCAAGGCCGCGACCAGCATGGCCTTACTGCCCGGAATCAGCGATGCCCGCCAACAGCTGACGGTGCTGGTCTACCCAGGATTCGCCAGCGAGACCGGCCTGGCCCAACTGCGGCACCTGCCGCGCTACCTCAGCGGAATCAGCGCCCGGGTGCCGAAACTGGTTGACAACCCGAGCCGTGACCGGGTCTGGATGAACGAGACCCAGGCCGCGACCACGCGGTTCGAGAACGCCGGCGGCACGATGCCGCTCAAAGCGGATGCCGCGGCGCCGGTCCTGCGCGCCCGCTGGATGATCGAGGAGCTGCGCATCAGCCTGTTCGCGCAGGAGCTGAAGGCTGCGGAGTCCGTCTCGCTGCAGCGGATTCAGAAGGTGCTCGCCGGGTAGTTTGCCGCTACGGCCGTATTCTGCTGCCCGGGCCCACCTTACGGAACCGGGCCCATGATCTACCATGGGCCTACTTTCCGGGCCCGGGCCCGGGAGGCAATGGAAGCGAAGCCGACGGGTAGCGGCACTGTCCGGCCCCACGCGTGTGACTATCGAAGTGCACGCACCGGTAACTTTCTGCCGCTTGGGCCCACCTTACGGAACCGGGCCCATGATCCATCATGGGCCCGGTTTCCGGGCCCGGAAAGGAGAGAGCGGGGGCTAGAGGACCTTGGAGAGGAAGGCCTGGGTGCGGTGGTGCTGGGGGTTGGCGAGCACCTCGGTGGGGATGCCGCTCTCGACGACGACTCCGCCGTCCATGAAGACGAGCGAGTCGGCGACCTCGCGGGCGAAGCCCATCTCGTGGGTGACCACGATCATGGTCATGCCATCGCGGGCCAGGCCCTGCATGACGTCGAGCACCTCACCGACGAGCTCGGGGTCGAGCGCGCTGGTCGGCTCGTCGAACAGCATGAGTTTGGGCTCCATCGCGAGGGCACGGGCGATCGCGACCCGCTGCTGCTGGCCGCCGGAGAGGTGCGCGGGGTAATAGTCGGCCCGTTCGGCAAGCCCGACCCGGGCCAGCAGGGCGCGGGCGTTGGCCTCGACCCCGGCCCTGGACAGGCCCTTGACCCGGATCGGCGCTTCCATCACGTTTTGCAGCGCGGTCATGTGCGGAAACAGGTTGAAGCGCTGGAACACCATACCGATATCCCGGCGCTGCCGAGCGGCCTCCTTGGGGCGCATCTCGTAGAGCTTGTGGTTGGCCTCGCGGTAGCCGATGAGCTCACCGTCGACGCTGAGGCGCCCCGCCGAGACCACTTCGAGGTGGTTGATGCAGCGCAGGAAGGTGGACTTGCCGGATCCGCTCGGCCCGACCAGGCACATGACCTCGCCGCGCTTGACCTCGAGCGAGATGCTCTTAAGCACCTCATTGGAGCCGAAGCTCTTGGAGACACGGTCGGCGACCACCATGGGCGTCTCAATAACAGCGGACATCAGCGGTCCCCCTTCGGCGAGTCGGTCGGCGGCGTTTCGCGCGGCAGCTGCGGCGGCAGGACCACGGTCGGTTGGCCGCTGCCGACGACATGGGTGACGCCGGTCGTGACGCCCGTGATCGACGAGGTGGCGTCATCCGCTTTCTTGTTCGGACGACGGTCACCGATGCCGCGGGCGAACCGCTTCTCGAGAAAGTACTGACCAACCATGAGAATCGAGGTGAAGAACAGGTACCAGATCGACGCGACGATGAGCATCGGCACCGTCTCGAAGGTGATGGCGGCAATGTCGCGCGAGCGCGTGTAGAGCTCGAGAGTGAAGGGGATGGCGACCACGAGCGAGGTCGTTTTCAGCATCGAGATGACCTCGTTGCCGGCCGGTGGAATGATCACCCGCATCGACTGCGGAACGACCACGCGCACCATGGTCTGGAACCAGCTCATGCCGAGGGCCTTGGCCGCCTCTTCCTGCCCACTGTCGACCGAGAGCAGGCCGGCGCGCACGATTTCAGCCATGTAGGCGGCTTCGTTGAGGGCCAGTCCGATGACTGCGAGGATGAAGGCGCTCAGCGCGACCCGGGTCGGGAACGATACCCACGGGTCGGTGAACGGCAGCCCGATGTCGATCGACTGGTAGATCGTGCCGATCAGGCCCCAGAAGGCGAGCTGAACGTAGACCGGGGTGCCCCGGAAGATCCAGAGGTACACCCAGGCCATGCTATTGACCACCGGGTTGGGCGACAGCCGCATGATCGCCAGGGTCACGCCGAGAAGGATCGCGATGACCATCGAGTAGACCGTGAGTTGCAGGGTGACGAACGCCGCCTGCGAGATGCGCTGGTCGAACAGGTACTTGCCGACGGCTGGCCAGTCATAGGCCGGCCGCATCGCCGCATCGGCGATGAAGAGCGCAACGAGCAGCAGTAACACGACCGCGAAGGTGTTGCGCCACGGGTGGCGCAAGCGAATCGCCTTGATTCCGGGCTCCGTCTTGCCGCCGGGCGCGGTCGTGTTCGTCATGATGCGGGTCGCTTATTCTCTAGCCGTTGGATGCGGCGTTGATGGTGATGGTGTCGATGCCACCGTCGGTGACTCCCCACTCGGAGAGGATCTTGCCGTAGGAACCGTCGTCAACCATGGACTGCAGGGCAGCCTGCACGGCTTTGGTCAGTTCCGAACCCTTGTCGACGGTGATGCCGTACGGCGCCACATCGAAGCTTTCGCCGGCGGGCTCCAGCTTGCCCTCGGCCTTGGAAATGGCATACAGGGCGACCGGCGAGTCGGCGCTGAGGGCATCAGCCTTGCCGAGCACGACCGCGTTGGTCGCTTCGTCCTGCGATGGGTAGGGCAAAACCTCGATTGCCTCCAGCCCGGCGGCGGCACAGGCCGCGTTCTTGGCGGGAAGTTCGTCGGTGTGCTCAACCGTGTTGGCCTGTACAGCGACGGCCAGGCCGCAGGCGTTGTCGGGGTCGACGGTACTGCCGACGGGCGCGGCCCAGAGGATGCCGGCGTTGAAGTAGTTGACGAAGTCGACCTGCTTCTCGCGTTCGAGGTTGTCGGTGAACGAGGATTCGCCGATGTCGACGGTGCCGCCGGTAATTTTGGGAATGATGGTGTCAAAGGACGCGATCTCGTACTCGGTGTCCAGGCCGAGCTTGGCCGCGATGCCGTTGGCGAGTTCAATGCCCCAGCCGATCGGTGCGCCGGACTCGTCCTTGTACTCGTTCGGCGGGTACGCCGCGTCGGTTCCGATAATGAGCACGCCCGCGCTCTTGATGTCTTCGGGGAGCAACGCGACGGCTGCGGCATCCGCTTCGATCGTGGTTCCGGAGTCTGAGGGCGTCGTGGCGGTCGTGGTGGTGTTGTCGACACAGCCGGTCAGTAGCAGAACGGCGGTGGCGGCGAAAGCCGGAACGATATATCGTGCGCGCATGGCACTTCCTTCTTGATTTGGTCGAAAATGCGCGGATTCTACGGTGAATCCACACGCGAGTAAGACCTAACGAGCCTAGTGCAACCGCAGCCGACTGTTTTCGAGCCCCTGGAATTCAGGCGGTTTTGACCAGCGGATGCTGCGGATCTATCGTCAAAAGGTGCCCAACCTGAGACCGAACATCCTGTACACCTCACCGACCGACCCGCTCGCGGCAACGCTGGTGGCCGAACTCTCGCGGGAGTATGACGAGCGCTACGGCCTGAACAACGGGATTCCCTCGTCGGTCGAGCTCAGCCGGTATCCGGCCCGGCGCTTTCAGCCGATCGATGGCGGCACCTTTTTGCTGCTCGTCGAGAACGGAAAAGCGATTGCCGGCGGCGCGTTCATGCGGGGCGAGAATGATTCCGTCGAGGTGAAGAGAGTCTGGACGCACTCCGCGCATCGCCGCCGTGGCCTGGCCCGCCAGGTGATGGCCGAGCTGGAGGCCGAGGCGGGGCGGCGGCGCATCCGTTCTATTGTGCTGACCACGGGAGCACGACAACCCGAGGCCGTGGCGCTGTACCTCTCGCTCGGGTATGAGCCGCAGTTCGACCTTGACGACGATTGGGAATCGATCGGGTATTTGGAGTTTCGCAAGCAGCTCGCCGTGGTCGACGAGCAGTTCAGCTAGAACATGCTGAATACGGAATATGTGTACGAGGCAGCCGATTCGGCGGCTTCGAGCAGCTGCACGGTCTGGTCGACGACCTCGGTGAAGGGCAGGTTGTGCGCCAAGAGTGTGCACAGCGGGCACCAGCCCGGTGGTTGACCGGCCAGCCGGGCCCTGCAGCTATGCGGCGTGCAGCGCCTCGATAGCGAGAATCTCAAGCAAGAGCGCGACGACCCGGTCGGCCGCATTCGAGAGCCGGTCCTTGGCCGAACCACCGGGGTTACGTCCTTCGAGCTTGACCAGCACCCGGGCCGGCAGCCCGGCGGCGAGCACCCGCAGCTCAACCAACGGGGTATTACCCACAAGGTCAGCGACGCTCGCGAGCACGTCTTCGCGCAGCGGTTCTTCCGCCGACGGTATCGGTGCCGCGAGGTGCGCGGTACTGCTCACCTCTCCATGGTAAATCTCCCGGCGCACACTGACCCCAGGGGTGCGACTGTTGCCGGCACGCCGAAAACGGATGCCGCGGCGCCTGCTGGTTTACGCTGCATCCGTTCTGAGAAAAGTTACTGAATTGCGGCGGAGAGCAGGGCGACGTAGTCGTCGAGTCCCCAGCTCAGCGAGAGTCCGGTGGGCGGAGAAACGGACGAGATGAAGGCCGCGCCGACCGGGCTTGCGACCGTACCGGCCTGCACCTGCGGCATGGCCTGGGCGTAGCTCGCGTTCAGGAACGCGTCGGACTCTTTCTGGGTGGAGCCGAAGTTGACGAGCAGGTCACTGTCGAGCTGGTCGAGCTGCTCGTAGCTGAGCGTGTAGTAGAAGCTCGCCTCGTCGGTCGCGAGGTCGTCGACGGCGGGAGCGCTGACGAAGCCGAGGTCGAGGGTGAAGTCTACGCGCGGGTCTTCCTTCTTATAGATGTAGAAAGTTCCGGCGCTGTCGCTTGTGAGGGCGATGGTCTTGCCGGCGAACTCGGGGTGCGCGGCGGCCTGATCGGCGATTTCGGTGTCGATCGATGCGAGCAATTTGTCCGCCTCGTCGGTCTTGCCGAGCGCGGTTCCGGTCATTTCGATCAGTTCGCGCCACGGGGTGGCCCAGGCGTCGCCCGGGTAGGCGACGACCGGGGCGATCTCGCTGAGCAGGTCGTATTCCTGCTCGGTGATGCCGGAGTACGCGGCGAGAATCACGTCCGGCGCGGCCGCGGCGATGTCTTCGTAGGGCGGCTCCTGGGTGTCGGGCAGAATGACGGGCATCTCTTCGCCTTCGAGCGCCTCGTTGATCCACGGCAGCACGCCGTTTTCATCGCCGGCGTAGCTTTGGAACGGCATCGCCACCGGAATCACGCCGAGCGCGATCGCGTCGTCGGCGCTGCCCCAGCCCCAGGTCACGACGCGGGTCGGCTGCTCGTCGATCGTGGTTTCGCCGAACGCGTGCTCGATGGTGACGGGAAAGCTGCCGGATGCCGCGGTGTCCGCGGCAGGGTCGGTCGCGTCATCCGCGGCGGCCGTGCAACCGTTCAGGGTCAGAGCGAGAATGCTGGCGGCGGCAGCCAGTGTGACGGTGAGGCGTCGGGACACGAAAATCTCCAGTTCGTCGGGCGCGGGCGACATTCTCGCCCTGCGTGATAAGGGTAGCCTACCCTAAATACATACGCGTTCGATTTGTCGAGATTCGGGCGCAGCCTCTGGGACCGCTGTCGGAGGGGCAGCAGGCGAAGCGCTGGGGACAGCGCTGTCCGACCCCGAAGCCGGCGCCCGGCCGTGGAACCGACCGATCGGTACGACCATGGGCGAGCCGCAGACCGGGTCGGGTCTGATGAGCGCCTCGAGGTCGAAGGCCTCGCGCACGATCTCGGCCGTGAGCGTCTCGGCCGGCGCGCCATTGGCGACGATGCGTCCAGCCCGCATAACGACAAGGTGATCGGCATAACGGGCGGCCAGGTTGAGGTCGTGCAGCACCATCACAACGGTCGTACCGCGCTCACGATTGCGTTCGAGCAGTAGGTCGAGCACCTCGATCTGGTGGGTGACATCGAGAAAGGTGGTCGGTTCGTCGAGCAGCAGAATCTCGGGATCCTGCGCAAGCGCCATGGCAATCCAGACGCGTTGGCGCTGGCCGCCGGAGAGGTCCTCAAGGCGGCGGGAGGCGAGCTGGTCGGTGTTGGTGGCGGCCATGGCCGCGGCGACGGTCTCTCCGTCGGTGCTTGACCACTGCCGAAACCAGCCCTGGTGCGGGTAGCGTCCACGCCCGACGAGGTCGGCCACGGTGATGCCGTCCGGGGCGACCGGCTGCTGGGGCAGCAGGCCCACGACGGTCGCGACCTTCTTGCCGGGGAGCGCGGCGATGTTGCGACCATTCAGGGTGACCTGGCCGGCATCCGGCTTCAGCAGCCTGGCGAGGCCCTTGAGTAGTGTGGATTTGCCGGACGCGTTGGCCCCGACGATGACGGTGATCGCGCCGGGAATCACCTCGAGGTCGAGGTTGTCGATGATGCGGGTCTGGTCGTAGCCGAGGCTGACGCCCTCGGCGCGCAGGAGCTGGGTCATCAGGCGCCCTTTCCGGTTTTATTGCTGGTGGCGAGCAGCCAGAGCAGGTAGGGGGCGCCGATCGCGCCCGTGATGATTCCGGCCGGCAGTTCAAGCTGCCCCGGCAGCAGGTGTTGGGCGGCGAAGTTGGCGACCGTGGTGATCAGCGCTCCGATCAAGGCGGCCGAAATTAAGACGAGCCCCCCGGAGCCAACGATGCGACGGGCGATCGGCGCCGCGACGAACGCCACAAAGGCGAGCGGGCCGACCGCCGCTGTCGCCGTCGCGGCGAGGGCGACCGCGATCACGAGCAGCACGAGTCGGGTGCGTTCGGCGCCAACGCCGAGGCTCGTCGCAAGATCGTCACCAAGCTGCAGGGCGCGCAGGCGGCCGCTCAGCAGCCGAATGATGGGCAGCAGCACGAGCAGCACCACGGCGACGACCGAAATATCCTGCCAGCGGGCACCGCTCACACTGCCGACCAGCCAGAGCAGGGCGCCCTGCGCGTCGTTCAGGTCGGCGCGGGAGAGCAGATAGCCGAGCAGCCCCTGCACCATGAACGCGACCCCGACACCGATCAGCACAAAGCGGTAGCCGACAACTCCGCCGCGCCAGGCCAGCAAATAGATAGCGCAGGCGACGATAATGGCCCCGGCAAACGCCGCGAGCGAGGTGGCGACGGCACCGAAGCCGAGAATGAGCATGCCGAACACTGCGGCAGCGCTCGCTCCCCCGGTCACTCCGATAATGTCGGGGCTCGCGAGCGGATTGCGCACCACGGTCTGGAACAGTGCGCCCGAGATTGCGAACGCCACGCCGACGAGCACGGCGAGGGTCAGCCGCGGCAGACGCAGCGACAGCACGATGAAGTTCTCGCTCTGCGTTCCCTGCCCGGTCAGCGTGCGCAGCAGGTCGGGCACGCTGAGCGAATACGCTCCGATCGCGAGGCTGAAGGCACCGACGATGACGAGGGTACCGAGCAGCCCGAGCACGATCCGGCGCTCGCGTCTGCGGAGCTGCGCGCGCGTGTGGGCCAGCGGTGCGGCATCCACTGCTTTAACGGACGCTGCCAAAACGGATACTGTCGTCAGGGCCATCACAGGCCGGCCAGTTTCACTCGGCGCACGAGCGCAATGAGTACCGGCGCGCCGAGGAAGGCGACGACGAGGCCGGCCTCGATTTCGCCGGGCTGGGCGATGATGCGGCCGAGCACATCCGCCGCGACGAGCAGGGTGGGGCCGAACAACGCGGAAAACGCAATAATGAGGCGGTAGTCCGGGCCGGTGATCCAGCGTGCCACGTGCGGCACAGCGAGTCCGACGAACACAATCGGGCCGGCCATCGCGGTCGCCGAGCCGCACAGCAGCACGATCGCGACGGCGCAGACGATGCGAGCGGTGACCAGATTTTGGCCGAGACCACGGGCGAGATCGTCCCCGAGGACGAGGGCATTGAGCATACGTGCGGCCACGATGGCGAGAATCGCGCCGACCAGAATGAACGGGGCCAGCGGCAGGGCAGCGTCGAGGCCACGCGCGACGAGGGAGCCAGCCGCCCAGAACCGGTAGCGGTCGAAGGCCTCCGAGTCGGCCAGCAGCACGATGGTAATGAGCGAGGTGAACGCCGCCGTCAGCGCGGTTCCGGCGAGGGCCAGCTTGACCGGGGTGGCGCCTTCACGGCCGAGCGAGCCGATTAGATAGACGATCGTCGCGGCCACCGCGGCGCCGGTAAAGGCGAACCAGACGTAGCCGAGCGCGGTGGTGACACCGAACCAGCCGATGCCGGCGACGACGAACAGGGAGGCGCCGGCGTTGACGCCGAGCAGACCCGGGTCGGCGAGCGGGTTGCGAGTGACACCCTGCATGAGGGCCCCGGCCAGGCCGAGGGCCAGGCCGGCGAGCAGTCCGACGACGGTGCGCGGCACGCGCAGGTCCAGGATGACGGTGCGGTCAGTCAGCGCAGTGTCGGTCAGGGTTCGATCGGGGTCGATCAGGGCATCGAGCACGGTGCCGAGGGCGATCTCCCGGGTGCCGACGACGAGCGACGCGGCGATGGTCAGAACGAGCAGCGCGAGCGCGAGGGCGAAGCCGATGACGACGCGGCGCGGCCGGGTTCGGGTTCGCTCCGGCCGTGCCAGAACCAGAGTCACTGAGCTTCGGACCGGCCGAGCCGCCAGTAGCCCATGAAGGCCACGCTCTTTCGGTCGATGCCGGTTTCACTCACCAGAAAACGGCGCAGCAGCTTGATCATGCAGGATTCACCCGCGAGCCAGGCGTAGAAACCGGTGCCGGTTTCGTCGTTGGGCGATTCCCAGAGCAGGTCGCAGTCCACGTCGATGTCCGCCCAGGGCTGCGGGGTGGCGGCGACCGCCGTCTTGACGAGCGAACGATTGTTCGCCACCCAGCCGCGCACCGCGGCGTCGAGTCGCTCACCGTGCGGGGCGGTGTCGCGAGCCAGCCAGGTGATTTCGCAACGGGAGGGGAGGTCGAGGGGTGGGGCATCCGCTTCGGTGGGCACTTCGATGAAGGCGCGCGCGCGGCGGCCGGCCGGGAGACTCTCGAGGATGCTGCAGATGGCTGGAGCTGCGGTTTCGTCGCCGGCCAGCAGCAATTCGGTCGCCTGCGCCGGGTGCCAGTCGAGGCCGATGGCGCGGCCCGGGCTACGCTCGTCGGGCCCGATGATGAGCACGTCACTGCCGACCGACGCGGTGTACAGCCAGCGCGCAGCCGGGCCGAGCGAGCCGTGACCGTTGTGGGTGACGAAATCCACGTCGATTTCACGCAGTTCGGGGCGCACAGCGCGAACCGTGTAGGTGCGAAACGGGTTGCGATCGGCGTCCGGCAGCGCGCGCCAGCGGGCGTACCAGCTTCCGTCGGCGATGGTGGACTCGTCGTTTGCACCAATGTCGGACAGGCCACGGCCGAGCAGCGGCAACACGATCTTGACCCTCTGGTCGAGCCCGGCGGTACTGAAGGTGTCAAACTGCTCACCGAAGAAGGTCACCCGAGTGAAATGCTTACTCAGGGAACGGATGCCCACTACCGTGGCCCGATAGGGTCGATAGGCCGGACGATCCAGGACCGCAGTCGCACTCTCGTTCGGTAAGGTAAGCATTGCCTTAGTATGGCATGCCTTAGCTGGGGTTTGTCCAGCACCGCAATTTTCGCGGTCAGCTGCCCGCCCCGGTTTTCAATCGGCCCCGCCGTAGACTGAAATCGTGAAAAGCTACTGGACCCTTCTGCGCACGCCCGGCGTATCCCGCCTTATCGCTGCGCAGTTGACGGCCCGTTTTCCCTTCGGAATGCTCTCCCTCGCTTTTCTCATTCACATTGAGCGGATCTTTGATTCCTACGGCGCGGCCGGACTGGTTCTCGGTGCCATGAGCATCGGTCAGGCCATCGCCGGGCCGCTCACCAGCCGACTGATGGGCCGACTCGGTATGCGCCCGGTGATTATCGCCACCATGTTCATCTGCGCGGTGTCGATCATCGTGATGGCGCTGATTTCGCTGTCGGTGCTGAACCTCATGCTGATCGGATTCGTCGCCGGCCTGTCCACCCCGCCGATTCAACCGGCCGTGCGCACGATTTACCCCAAAATCGTCAACTCCCGCCAGCTCACCCCGCTCTTCTCGCTGGATGCCTCGGCGCAGGAGATCATCTGGGTGCTCGGCCCGGTGATCGCTACCTTCGTGGCGCTGCAGGTATCGACGACCGCGGGCATCCTGCTCGCCGCATTCTTCCTGGTCGCCGGCGGAATCTGGTTCGTCGCCCTGCCCGAGGTAGGCCGGGTGCGCATCCCGCGCAGCCGCCGCAAGCTCGGCGTTGTGCTCAAAAAACCCGAGGTGCTGCTCAGCACGGTCGTTGGTTTCACGCTCGTTGCCGCCTGCGCCGCGGTCGAAGCCGGTGTGGTTGCGGTGTTCGGCCACGGCAGCGCCGACGCCGGCTGGGTGCTCGGCATCTTCGCGATCGGTTCGCTCATCGGCGGCCTGGCACTCGGACACGCTCCGATCGGCCCTTGGGCCCTCGCCACCCGCATGCTCATCGTCACCATCGGGTTAATTCTGGCCAGCCTGTGGCTCACCTTTTGGTGGCTCTCCCTCGCGCTGCTCCTGGCCGGGGTCGGCATCGCGCCCGCCTTCGCTGTTCTTTTCGGCATCGTCTCGGCGAGCGTGAAATTCAGCGACACCGCCGAAGCCTATGGCTGGGTCGGTACCGGCCAGCTGATCGGCGCAGCCATGGGCTCCGCCATCGCCGGGTTCTCGATCGACCATTCCGGCCCGGTGTCGGCGATCTACGTCGCCGCCGGTTTCGCGGGCCTCGGCTGCATCATCCCAGCGCTCGGCCGCCGCTGGCACCCGGACCTGCGCGGGCGCGATATCAGCCCCATTCCCGACACCGAGCCCATCCAGGTGCAGGTCTCGTAACATTGAGGGATGACTTCCCTCAGGTTCAATGACGGCCACGTGATTCCGCAGCTCGGTCTCGGGGTGTACAAGGTAGCGGATGCCATCGCCGCCGACACCGTGCAGGTCGCGCTCGAGGCCGGGTACCGTCACGTCGACACCGCAGCACTCTATGAGAACGAGGTCGGCGTCGGGCAGGGGCTCGCGCGTTCCGGGGTGCCCCGGGAGGACGTGTTCGTCACGACCAAGGTGTGGAATGACCGCCACGGCTACGACGAAACGATGAAGGCCTTCGACGAGAGCCTGGCCAAGCTGGGCCTGGACTACGTCGATCTGTACCTGATCCACTGGCCGGCACCGCAGCAGAACCGCTACGTCGAAACCTATCGCGCCCTCGAAGCCCTGCGCGCCGACGGCCGGGCCCGCTCGATCGGGGTCTCGAATTTTCACCCGCACCACCTCGACCGACTCCTGGCCGAAACCGACGTCGTGCCGGTGCTCAACCAGGTGGAGTTGCACCCGTGGCTGCCGCAAACGGAGGTTCGCGCTTATGACGCGGCCCACGGCATCCGTACCGAAGCGTGGTCGCCTCTGGCCCGCGGGCGCGCAATCGGCAACCCGATCCTCGATGCGATCGGCGCCCGGCACGGCAAATCAGCCGCGCAGATCGTGATCGCCTGGCACCTCGCGCTCGGCAACATCGTCATTCCCAAGTCGGTCACCCCGGCGCGCATTCGCGCCAATATCGACGTGTTCGACATTGTGCTCGAGCCGGACGATCTTGCGCAGATTGCGGCGCTCGAAAGCGGCGAGCGCACCGGCACGGACCCCGACGACCTCGACTGAACTAAAGGCGATCGGCCGACGTATTACCAGCGCGGGTGAATCTGCTCCCGCAGGAGCCGGTCATAGATGTCCTGAACGCCCTCGTTGAAGGCGATGTCGAGCGGTTCGGCTACGCCAGCGGTCGCGTTTCCCTGCGCCTGGGCGACCGAGCGGGCTCCCGGAATGACGGCGCTCACCCCGTCGATCTGGGCTACCCAGGCCAGGGCGGCCTGGGCTGGCGTGAGGCCGACGGGGGCCAGGGCCGCGAACTCCGTGGCGGCCTGCAGGCCCACCTCGAAGTCGACGCCGGAGAAGGTCTCCCCGACGTCGAAGTGGCTGCCGTCCCGGTTGAAGTTGCGGTGGTCGCTCTCGGCGAAGACCGTGTCGGCGGTGTATTTGCCGGTCAGCAGCCCGCTGGCCAGCGGAACCCGGGCGATGATGCCCACCCCGGCGGCGCGTGCGGCCGGCAGCACCTCGTCGAGCGGTTTGAGGCGAAAAGCGTTCAGGATGATCTGCACCGTGGCGATGCCGGGGTGGCTGATAGCGGCGAGGGCCTGGTCGCAGGTCTCGACGCTCACCCCGTAATTGGCGATGACGCCCTCGTCGACGAGGGTGTCGAGCGCGTCGTAGACCTCGCCGGAGTCGAACACCGCGCTCGGCGGGCAGTGCAGCTGCACCAGGTCGAGGGTGTCCATGCCGAGGTTGACCCTGGACCGATCGGTCCACTCGCGAAAGTTAGCGAGAACGAAGTTCTCCGGCACCTGTTGCGCGCGACGACCCATCTTCGTGGCGACCGTGATCTCTACGCCCGGGGCATCATTCGCGAGAAAATTCCCGATCAGTCGCTCGCTGCGGCCGTCACCGTAGACATCCGCTGTGTCAAAAAAGGTGATGCCGGCATCAGCGGATGCAGCCAGCACGCCGGTCGCGTCGGCGTCAGAAACGGCGCCCCAGTCGGCGCCCAGCTGCCAGGTGCCCAGGCCGATCACGGAAACGGTGCGGCCGGTACGTCCAAGGGTGCGTTTTTGCATATCCCTAGCTTAGGCACCCGCCGCACATCGCTGCCGCACCATTTGGCCGTAGCGACGCAATGTGACGCGGTCACACGCGGTGCGCCACGACAACGCGAACCCTACGGGCGCCACCCCCTGGACCGCAGCGCCGCATCAACTGGCACCACGCCGAGATCGGCTCGAGCACCGGCAGCCCCGCCACGCTGCTCAATCCCGGAGGATTCGCCGCGCGGTGTCCGCTGACCCCGGCTGTTTGCAGAGTCCGATCCGCGTCAACCAACTGAGGTGCCACCTTCTGCCCCATCGACCTCACCTCCCCACGCGAGGTGCCACCTTTAGCCCCATAAACGCTCGTTAAGGGGCTCGTCGAGGGGCTCGTCGAGGGGCCAATAGTGGCACCTCACAAAATACCAAGGGGCCAAAGATGGCACCTCACACCCTGAGACTCGTGTGGCGAGCCCCCCATATGTTTCGAGCGGACGCTGCTAGCGACTCCCGATCCGCTCCGCGATTAGCGAACCGCCATCCTGCACGGGCTCCCCCACGTCGCCGATGCGCCAGGCACCCTCAACGGCCTCGAGCGCACGGGCGAACCGGGCGGGCTCGTCGGCGCTCAGCGTGAACAGCGGCTGGCCCTTCACCACGGTGTCGCCGGGCTTGGCGTGCAGGTCGATTCCGGCGGCATGCTGCACCGGATCCTGCTTACGGGCGCGCCCGGCACCGAGTCGCCAGGCACCGATACCAAAAGGCAGCGCCTGCTGTTCCACCAGCACGCCGCTCCGCTCGGCGAGCACAACGTGAGTCTCGCGCGCGACCGGCAACGCGGCATCCGGGTCGCCACCCTGCGCGCGAATCACGGCCCGCCATTTGTCCATGGCTCGGCCATCCTTCAGAGCCGCGCCCACATCGACACCGGTGATTCCGGCGAGCGAGAGCATCTCCTCGGCCAGCGCCACGGTGAGTTCAACCACGTCGGCGGGCCCGCCGCCGGCGAGCACCTCCACCGACTCGCGCACCTCGTTGGCATTGCCGATGGCAAACCCAAGCGGAACGTTCATATTGGTCAGCATTGCGGATGTCGCCACCCCGGCATCCTCGCCCAGCTCGACCATCGTGCGGGCCAATTCCCGCGACCGCTCGATGTCCTGGAGAAAGGCGCCCGAGCCGAACTTAACGTCGAGTACGAGGGCCTGAGTACCCTCGGCGATCTTCTTCGACATGATCGACGATGCGATCAGCGGGATCGCCTCGACCGTTCCGGTGATGTCACGCAGGGCGTAGAGCTTGCCGTCGGCCGGCGCCAGGCCGCTGCCGGCCGCGCAGACCACGCCGCCGAGCTCCTGCAGCTGCTGAAGCATTTCGGCGTTGCTCAGGTTGGCGCGCCAGCCCGGAATCGACTCGAGCTTGTCGAGCGTTCCGCCCGTGTGACCGAGGCCACGGCCGGACAGCTGCGGCACGGCCGCGCCGAAGACGGCGACGAGCGGCATCAGGGGCAGCGTGATCTTGTCACCGACGCCTCCGGTGGAGTGCTTATCGGTGGTCGGCTTGCCGAGGCCGTCGAAGCTCATCCGCTCACCGCTCGCGAGCATTGCCATGGTCAGAGCCCGAATCTCGCTGCGGCTCATGCCGTTCAGAAAGATCGCCATGGTCATGGCGGCCATCTGCTCGTCGCCGACGTAGCCACGGGTGTAAGCGTCGATCAGCCAGTCAATTTGCGGTGTGGTCAGCTCGCCGCGGTCGCGCTTGGTGTGAATTAGGTCGACGGCGTCAAACGCTTCGATGGTGCTCATGGTGCACTCCTTCAGAGCTGATTACACAATGGAAAATCCTCACGACCGGGCTGAACGAGCCCAACGGCTACGACGAAGCTGCGCTGGCGCGATAGTCGGCGAGTTGGCGCGGCCCGAAGGCACCCGGCAGCACCTCGTCGATGGTTTTGACGCCGGAGACCGTTTCGAGCAGCATGCCCGGCGCGGAGTGTTCGTAGAGCAACTGGCGGCAGCGGCCGCACGGCATGAGGATGCCGCCATTTCCGTCGACACAGGTGAACGCGACGAGCTGGCCGCCACCACTGAGGTGCAGCGCGGAGACCAGGCCGCACTCCGCGCAGAGGGTGAGGCCGTAGGAGGCATTCTCCACGTTGCATCCGCTGATCACTCGCCCGTCATCGACGAGCGCCGCGACGCCGACCGGAAACTTCGAGTACGGCACATAAGCTGTGGCCATAGCGGCGAGGGCTTGCGCGCGCAGCAGCGGCCAGTCGATGCTCACATCACTCACTTGATGTACGGCTTTCCGTCAGCGGCGGGTGCCCTTGAGCGGCCGACGAACCCGGCAACGGCGAAGATCGTCACGACGTAGGGCAGCATGAGCATGAATTCGCTCGGTACCGGCGAGCCGATGATGCCCAGTACGTTCTGCAGGTTCGTCGCGAATCCGAACAGAAGCGCTGCGAGGGTCGCCTTGATCGGATGCCACTGGCCGAAGATCACCGCGGCGAGGGCGATGAAGCCCATGCCGTTGGTCATCTCCTTGTTGAACGCACCGACCGCGCCGAGGGTGAAGTACGCCCCGCCGAAGCCCGAGATGACACCGCCGAGGGTGACGGCAACGAAGCGAGTGCGGTTGACGTCGATGCCAACCGTATCGGCGGCCTGTGGATGTTCACCCACGGCGCGCACGCGCAGGCCCCACTTGGTGCGAAACAGGGCAAAGAACACGAGCGCGACCGCAACGTACATGGCGTAGACGATGATGGTCTGGCGAAACAGCACCGGGCCAATGATGGGGATTTCGCTGAGCAACGGAATGTTCAGCCGGGGAAAGACGTCCGGTGAGTTGAGGGTGGCGCTGGGTGCGAGCACCTGCGAGTACAAAAAGCTGGTGAGCCCGATCACGAGAACGTTGAGCACGACACCGACGATGACCTGGTCGACGAGGTACTTGAGCGCGAACCCGGCCAGCACCATGGAGACGAGCGCCCCAGCCACCATCGCCGCAAGCAGGCCGAGGTAGGGGTTCCCCGTGGCGGATGCGACGACCGCGGAGCTGAAGGCTCCGGCCAGGAGCTGCGCCTCAATGGCCACATTGACGACGCCGGCGCGTTCGGACAGCACCCCGCCGAGGGCACCGAAGATGAGTGGGGCGCTCAGGGTGACCGTTCCGATCAGCAGTCCGGGCACCGGAATGGTCGAACCCGATGCCGCCCAGGCCAGAAAGCCCACCAGGAATAGCAACGCGAACAGGATGGTCAAAACGATCGGGATCTTGGTGTGACGATAGACCAGCCAGGCCGACGCCGCAGCCATGAGCACGAGCGCGATGGCCACGAACACTCCGGTAGCCAAGGTTGGCAGGGCCACCTCTGGCAATTGGATCAGGTCGCGCGCTTCCGAGAGGCGGAACGTGCTCAGCTCACCGCGCTGGCCGCGTCCGAGGAACACGAACAGGATCAGCGACAGCGCGGCAAATCCGCCGAAGGTGATCGGAATCTTCCAGCTGCGAATCTGCGCCGTCAGCTTCACGATCGGGGCCGAAGCCGGAGTGGGGGTCTGTGTGATCGTGCTCATTTCGCCACCACCTCGTTGGTCTTGCGAATCCTGGGTTTCTTGGTGGTGCCCGGTGTCGGAAGGTGGAACATGGCACGCACCAGCGGCGGCGCGGCGATGAACAGCACGATCAGCGCCTGCACGACGACGACGATGTCGATTGGCACACCCTCAGCCGCCTGCATGGCGAACCCGCCGGCCTTGAACGCACCAAAGAGAATGCCGGCGGCGAAGATACCCCAGGGCTTTGAACGACCGAGCAGGGCGACGGTGATGGCGTCGAAGCCGATGCCGGCGTCGATTCCGGAACTGAAGCCCGTGGTCAGGGTCCCCAGCACCTGGTTGACGCCGGCCAGGCCGACGAGCGCTCCCGAGATGGCCATGGCGTAGAAGTAGACGTTCTTCACGTTGATGCCGGCGACCCTGGCTGCGCCGGGGTTCTGCCCGACGGCACGAAACTGAAACCCGAGGTTTGAGCGGCTGAGTAGCCACCAGACGAAGATGGTGGCCGCGATGACGGTGAGAAAACCGGCGTGCAGGTTGTAGCGCGGCCCGAACAGATCGGGGAACACCGCGGTCGCTGCCATGGCCGGTGTCTTCGGGTTGTTACTGCCAGGCGCCTGCAGCGCACCGGGGGTGCGCAGCAGGAACTGAATCAGGTACAGCGCGACGAAGTTGAGCATGATCGTGACGATCACCTCGTGGGCACCGGTACGAGCCTTGAGCAAGCCCACGATGCCGCCCCAGATAGCCCCACCAAGCAGGCCGGCCAGAACGGCGACGATCAAGTGGATACCGGCTGGCAGCTCAACCGCGAAAGCGACCCAGCCAGCGGCCCCAGCGGCGATGAGCATCTGCCCACGACCACCGATGTTAAACATGCCCACGCGAAAAGCGAGCCCCACACCGAGCCCGGCCGCGATCAGCGGCGTCGCAAAGGTGAGTGTCTCGGTCAGCGGGCGAATCGCGGTGAGAAAGCTGCTCGCCCGGAAGTTGTAGATTGCCCCCTGGAACAGCGCGGAATAGGCGCCCGCGACGGAGTCCCAGACAGCCTGCAGCAGGTCGGTCGGTCGGGAGAAGAAATATCCGGCCGTCTCCTGCACGCGTTCGTTGGTGAACGCGATCAGAATCGCCCCAACCACGAGAGCGACGAGGACGGCCAGTACAGAGATCATGGCGCTGCCGCCGGTGATGTCGCGCAGGGTTTGGTTCCAGCGCTCGGACCCATCCTTCCTTCCCTCGCCGGACCCGGGAGCGACCGGAGCCGCCGGTACGGTGGCGTCGCTCACAGCGCGCCCTCCATTTCCGGAGCGTGCTCTCCGGCCATCATGAGGCCGAGCGTGGCGCGGGGGGTGTTGCCTGGCACGATTCCAACGATCTCTCCTCGATACATCACCGCGATGCGGTCTGCGAGAGCGACGACCTCGTCGAGCTCGGTGGATACCACGATGACCGGAATTCCGGAGTCGCGAGTTTCGATAATACGGGTGTGCACGAATTCGATCGAACCCACGTCAAGACCGCGGGTCGGCTGGGCCGCAACGAACAAACGCAGATCACGGCTCAGTTCACGAGCGAGCACGACCTTCTGCTGGTTACCACCCGAGAGCCGTCCGGCCTCCATATCGCTGCCCTGCGATCGAATGTCGAACTCCGCAATTTTCTCGGCGGCGAACCTCGCTCGAAACCCCAGCTGCAGGTTGCCCGCCTTCACGAACGGCGCTCCGGAGCTGCGGTCGAGCATGAGATTCTCGGCGATGCTGAAGTCGGCGATGAGGCCGTCTTCGGTGCGGTCTTCGGGCACGAAACCGACTCCGGAATCGAGGATGTGCCGCACGCTGTAGCCGCGCAACGGCTTGCCGTCGAGTTGGATCGACCCGGTGACGTGCTGCTGTAGTCCAAGCAGCGCTTCGGTGAGTTCGGTTTGGCCGTTGCCTTGGACGCCGGCGATGGCAAGTACTTCACCAGCCTGGACGTCGAAGCTCACGTTGTTGACGACGATCTGGTTGCGGGCATCGATCACCGAGAGGTTTTTCACCGACAGGGCGGTTCCACGCAACTCTGGCGCGTTCTTGTGTACGGTCAACTCGACAGCGCGCCCGACCATGAGCGAGGCCAACTCCGCGTTAGTCGCGGCCGGCGACGCCTCACCGACGACGGTTCCCAAGCGGATGACCGTGATACGGTCCGCGACGGCGCGCACCTCCCGCAGTTTGTGCGTGATGAACACGATCGAGGTGCCAGACTCGGCGAGCTGGCGCATGATGGTCATGAGCTCATCGGTCTCCTGCGGGGTGAGCACCGCCGTCGGTTCGTCGAACACCAGCACCTTGGCGTCCTGGGACAGTGCCTTGATGATCTCGACGCGCTGCTGCACGCCGACCGGCAGGTCTTCAATGACGGCATCCGGGTCGATGTCGAAGCCGAACCGGTCAGAGATCTCCCGCACCTTGGCTCGGGCCGCACTGAGGTCGAGGCGGCCGCCGAAGGTGGTCTGTTCGTGGCCGAGAACGACATTCTCAGCAACGGTGAACACCGGAACGAGCATGAAATGCTGGTGCACCATACCGATCCCGGCTTTCATGGCGTCGCCCGGCCCGGCGAATTTCTGCACCACGTTATCGAGCAGGACCTCGCCCTCTTCGGCGACGTACAGGCCATACAGCACGTTCATGAGCGTGGACTTACCAGCGCCGTTCTCGCCCAGGAGGGCATGAATTTCACCCGACTCGACGACGAGCGAAATGTTGTTGTTGGCGACCAGCGCACCAAAGCGCTTTGTGATGCCTCGAAGTTCGAGCTTCATTGATCCTGAATTCCTGGGTCGAGCGCGACGGGGGAAAAGCGCGGGGGAACTGAAATGGGGAGGCCGACAATCCGGCCTCCCCAGGTCACTACAGCGTATTACTGCTTCGGCGAGGAAGGCGATTCGACCGTGATCGAACCGTCGATGATTCCTGCTCTGATGGCGTCGAGCTCGTCGGCCAGGGTCGCGGGGACCTTGGATTCGAAGTCGTGGAACGAGGCAATGCCCACGCCGTCGTTGTCCAGAGTTCCGATGTACGGGGTGGCGTCGAAGGTGTCGTCGGCCGCGCCGGAAACGACGTCGAAGACGCTGACCTTGATCCCCTTGAGGATGCTGGTGAGGAACAGGCTCTTGTTCGTCGCGTCGGTCTCATAGAGGTCAGCGTCAACGCCCAACATGGCGATGTCCTTGCCCGAGCTCTTGATCGCTTCAATCGCGCTCAAAAAGATCGGTCCACCAACGGGCAGCAGCACGTCGGCATTCTGGTCGATGAGGCCTTGCGCATTGGCAAGCGATTCGACGCCGGCGGCGAAGCCACCCGTGAACGAACCGGTCTGCGAGGCGACGTCCCAGCCGATGGTCTTGACGGAGGTGCCGTTCTGCTCGTTGTAGTACGCAACGCCGTCAGCGAAGCCATCCATGAAGATGGTGACGGTCGGAAATTGCATTCCGCCGTAGGTTCCAACGACGCCGGTCTTGCTGTAGCCGGCTGCCGCATAGCCGGCCATGAAGGCGGCCGGGGCGGTGTCGAAGATGATCGGCTTGATGTTCGGGGCGTCGACCTTGCCGTCGAAGTCGAGGTCGGCATCATTGTCAATGATGGCGAAGTTGACTTCGGGGTTAGCCAAGGCAGACTCAACGGTCGCCGCGGCGAGGTTGAATCCGACGGTCACGATGAGGTTGCAGCCCTGGTCGACAAGGTTCTGCACGTTGGACTGGTAGTCGGTCTCGGACGTTGACTCCACGGTTTTCGGCGTCACACTGAGTTCGGCCGCAGCCTCAGTGAGGCCCTCGAAGCCGAGCTGGTTGAACGACTTGTCGTCGAATCCCCCGGCGTCCGACACCATGCAGGGCAGAAAGTCGCTCGCGGCGGCGGAGCTGGTGTCGTCGGTCGTTGCGGGTGCCTGAGCACAAGCGGCGAGCATCGCCACGGTACCGAACATTGCAAGACCGGCAAGTACGGTCTTACGGGTCGAAATTGTCAAGATGACCTCCAGGGTGCTGCCCAGCGAGATCGCACGGGCGTGGTGCGATCCACGTTACCCAATGAGACGCTGCGCAGATGAGCATTGTGCGTGCGCGACCGAGTCGTTACCAAGCCGCGACATTGGCAAAACAAATTTTCCCTATTGGGGTGAACTGGGGCCGGTCACTGTGATGATCCCCGCTATAATCGCGGCACGAATCTGTTCGAGTTCGTCCACCAATTCGGCTGAGACCAGGGCGGACTGATCGTGGAAATCGGCGATCTCGACGCCGCCATTCTTGAGCGTGCCGACGAAGGCCTCGTTGTCAAAGCTGCCCTCGAGGTCAGCCCCGATCGTCTCGACGACCGCCGCTGACGTGTTTTTCAGCACGCTGGTGAGCACGACCGACTGAAACTGGGCCGGCAGGGTGACATACCCGTCGTTGTCGACCCAGATGATCGATACGCCCGGGTTCTCGATGGCAGCGGCCGCCGCGCCCTGGCCGACCTGACCGGCCACCGGCAGAATGATGTCCGCGCCCTGATCGATCAGCGTCTGGGTCAACGACTTGCCCTTGTTCACGTCCTCAAAGTCGCCGGTGAAGGAGCCGTCCTGGGTGTCCTTGTTCCAGCCGAGTACCTCAACCGTCGTCTCGTGCTTGTCGTTGTACATGGCTACACCATCGACGAAACCGTCCATGAACAGCGTGACCGGTGGCTGGTTGCCGCCGCCGAATGTTCCAACCTTGCCGGTTTTGGTGACGCCGGCCGCGAGGTACCCGGCTAGGAACGAGGCCTGGGCGGTATCAAACACGATCGGCTTCACGTTCGGCGCGTCAACGAACTCGTCAACGATCGCAAAGTGCACGTCGGGATTTTTGGTGGCTTCGGCGAGGGTCGCATCGGCGAGCTCGAAACCGACGGTGAGCACGAACTGGCATCCGGTCGCTACGGCCTGGCTCACGTTCGGTGCGAGGTCGGTCTCCGCCGTCGACACGATCGCGTCGGTGTCAATGTTGTACTTCGTCGCCGCTTCCTGCAGCCCCTCCCAGGTGGACTGGTTGAAGGAGCGGTCGTCGAGACCGCCCGAGTTTGTGACCATGCGCGCGCAGTACTCCGGCTCCGTCACATCCGGTGTCGCAGTCGGTGTCGGTGCGGGCGCGCAGCCGACCAGCAGCACAGCGGATGCCACGAGGGCAAAAACGGCAATCAAGCGGCGCATAGACACTTCCTTTAGCATGAACTGGAATTCTAGTCAGGTTGGGCCTAGAGCACGTCGCTCGAACCCGACAGCTTGAGCGCGTCGACGACCGCCTTGACCTTCTGGGCATTGGCACTCGTCGTCACCAGCAGGGCGTCGGGGGTGTCGACGACGACGATGTCCTCGACGCCGATCAGCGCGATCATGCGCCCGGTGTGGCTGACCACGATGCCGCTCGACGAGTCGGCGAGCACCCGGGCACCCTCACCCAGGATAGCGAGGTTGGCTTTGCGTCCGCCGGAGTGCAGCTTGGCGATCGAGGCGAAGTCGCCCACGTCGTCCCAGTCGAACTGGCCGGGAATGACGACGAGTTTGCCGGCGGCGGCGGCGGGTTCGGCCACCGAGTAGTCGATGGCGATCTTCTTCAGGCGTGGCCAGACCTGGTCGACGACGGCGCCGCGGGCCGGTGTGTCCCAGGCCTCGGCGAGTTGTATGAGGCCGGCGTGCAGTTCCGGCTCTGCCGCTTCGATTTCCGCGAGCAACCGGTCGGCGCGGGCAATAAAGATGCCGGCGTTCCAGAGGTAGTTGCCCTCGGCGAGGTAGCCTTCGGCGATATAGGGGCTGGGCTTCTCCACGAAGGAGTCGACGGCGAGAGCGGTCGACGCACCTTCAATATCGAGCGAGGCTGCGCTCTTGATATAGCCGAAGCCGATTGCAGCCTCGGTCGGCTGAATGCCGATGGTGACGATGTAACCGGCGTCCGCCGCGGCGACAGCCTCGGTCACAGCCGACCGGAACTGGGCATCGCCCTTGATGACGTGGTCAGCCGGAAACGACCCGATGATGACGCCGGGTTCGCGCAGCTGCAAAATCGCGGCCGCGAGGCCGATCGCAGCGGTCGAGTCGCGCGGTTCGCTCTCCAGCACAACATTCGGGTCGGCCAGTTCGGGCAGCTGCAGCTCGACGGCGGCGCGGTGGGCGCGCCCGGTGACGACCATGATGCGCTGCTCCGTGGAGAGCGGAACGAGGCGATCCCAGGTATCGCGCAGCAGGGTATGACCGGAACCGGTGAGGTCATGCAGAAATTTCGGGGCATCCGCTCGTGACAGCGGCCAGAGCCGGGAACCGATGCCGCCGGCGGGGATCACGCTGTACAGGCGATCGAGGGGCTCACTGGACGTAATCATCGCCCCAGACTATCGCTGAGGTCGCTACGACTGTTCACCCACCGGCCACCCGACGGCAACGCCCGCGGCCTACTTTCGAACCATGCGGATCGCAGTCATCAGCGAAAGTTTCCTCCCCACCATCAGCGGGGTGACCACGAGCGTCTGCAAGGTGCTCGAGCACCTCGCGGCCACCGGGCACGAGGCTATGGTGATCGCACCCTACGGCGCCCCGGCGGAATACGCGGGCTTTCCCGTGCACACCGTTTCAGCGCTCAACTACCGCCAGTTTCCGGTCGGTATCCCCAGTCCCCAGGTGCAGAAACTGCTCGCCGATTTTCGGCCGGACGTGCTGCACGCGGCCTCCCCCTTTCTGCTCGGAGCACAGGGCATCAGCGCCGCGAATCGGCTCGACATTCCCTCGGTCGCGATTTTTCAAACGGATGTCGCCGGTTACGCCCACCGCAATCACCTAGGCCCGGCCACCGCGCTCGCCTGGCGCTTCGTGAAGTGGGTGCACGAGGGCGCCACTCGAACTTTGGTGCCGTCGTCGTCGTCGATGGCCGCCCTGCTGCGGCTCGGCGTACCACGCCTGGCGATGTGGAACCGTGGCGTTGACCTCAACGGGTTCCACCCGAACGTCAAGAACGACCCGGCCGTCGCGGCGCTGCGCGAACGCATTTCGCCAACGCCCCCCATCGGCGCACGGCGCGACGTGATCGTCGGCTACGTCGGTCGGATGGCTCCGGAGAAACAGGTCGAGCGGTTGCGCGCCCTGCGCGGGCTGCCGGGCATCCGTTTGGCGCTGGTCGGTGACGGGCCGAGCGTACCGTCTATAGGTCGAGCGCTGGCCGGCATGTCCGTGACCTGGCTGGGCCGGCTCTCGGGCGCAGAGCTGGCCGTTGCCTACGCGAGCTTCGACCTGTTCGTGCATGCCGGTACCGAAGAGACCTTCGGGCAAACCATCCAGGAGGCCCACGCCGCCGGGCTGCCGGTGGTCGCGCCCTACGCCGGTGGGCCGATCGACCTGGTCGCCCACGGAGAAAACGGCTACCTGTTTCGGCCGGACGACGACCGGGACCTGAGACACTGGGTATCTCAGCTGGTCGGCGACCCGGCGCTGCGGGCGCGCATGGGGGAAGCCGGGCGCCGCGCCGTGCTCGGACGCTCCTGGCCGACGGTCTGCGCGGACCTGGTCGACTACTACGAACAAGCCATTGACGAGCGTCGTGCGGTGCGGGCCCACACGCATGTACCCCCGTCTATGCAGCGTTAGGGTAACCTAACCGGCACGATGTGGCGGCGCACTTGTAGACTAACGATATGTGCTCACAGCACATTCTCGGTCTCACTAAAGAGCCATAATTCAGCCAGGGAGGGTTGTTCATGCCACAGAAGGCAGGAACCCTAGATTCTCAGCAGAAGACGACATCACGTCGCCCCGCCGGCACCCTGTATCGGGGTAACACGGGCATGTGGTCTTGGGTCTTACACCGCATCACCGGTGTCGCGATCTTCTTCTTTCTGCTCGTCCATATTCTCGACACGGCACTCGTGCGGGTCAGCCCCGAAGCGTACAACGCGGTCATCGGGCAGTACCAGACGCCGATCATGGGTCTCGGTGAGGTCGCACTCGTCGGCGCCATCGTGTTCCACGCCTTCAACGGGCTGCGCATCATTCTGATCGACTTCTGGAACGCCAAGTACCAGCGCGTACTGTTCTACGTCGTCATCGGCCTGTGGGTCGTCACCATGCTGGCCTTCGTGCCGCGCCACCTCATCAACGTGTTCAGCCACTAGGGGGCGATCGACATGACTTCAACAATCGAAGCTCCCCGCAGCCCGTACACCCGTTCTACCAGGAAGAGCGGCGTCAACTGGGAAAAGTGGGGCTGGATCTACATGCGCGTCTCCGGCGTCGTGCTGGTCGTGCTCATCTTCGGCCACCTGTTCGTCAACCTCATGATCGGTGAGGGCGTCAGCGCCCTGAACTTCGCGTTCGTCGCCGGTAAACTGACCAACCCGTTCTGGATGGTCTGGGACATCATCATGCTGTGGCTCGCCCTAATTCACGGCGGCAACGGCATGCGCACCCTCGTCAATGACTACGCGACGTCACGGATCAGCCGCGGCATCCTGAAAGTCGCGATCCTGGTCAGTGTTGTTTCGCTGATCGTGCTGGGCACCCTCGTGGTGTTCACCTTCGATCCTTGCCCCGCCGGTGCGCCTGCCGACCTCGTGGCCTCGTTCTGTAAGTCCCTATAGGAGCTGCACACAAAAAAATGACATCCTCCACAGCACCCGCCGGCGCAAACCCGGAGTCCACCGTCGTAGACGGTGTGCACTACCACCAGCACGACATCGTCATTGTGGGAGCGGGTGGAGCTGGCATGCGCGCCGCCATCGAAGCCGGCCCCCATGCCAGCACGGCTGTCATCTCCAAGCTCTACCCGACGCGTTCGCACACCGGTGCGGCCCAGGGCGGCATGGCCGCGGCGCTGGCCAACGTCGAGGAAGACAACTGGGAATGGCACACCTTCGACACGATCAAGGGTGGCGACTACCTGGTTGACCAGGACGCCGCCGAGATCCTGGCCAAGGAAGCCATCGACGCGGTCATCGACCTCGAGAACATGGGCCTGCCGTTCAACCGCACCCCAGAGGGCAAGATCGACCAGCGGCGTTTCGGTGGCCACACCCGCGACCACGGCAAGAGCCCGGTGCGCCGGGCCTGCTACGCCGCGGACCGCACCGGCCACATGATTCTGCAGACGCTGTACCAGAACTGCGTCAAGCGCGGCATCAACTTCTTCAACGAGTACTACGTGCTGGACCTCGTCATGACCAACGTCGACGGCGTCGACCAGCCGTCGGCCGTGGTCGCCCTCGACCTGTCGAGCGGCGAGCTGCACGTGTTCCAGGGCAAGGCGTTCATTTTCGCCACCGGTGGTTTCGGAAAGATCTACAAAACCACCTCGAACGCCCACACCCTCACCGGTGACGGCGTCGGTATCGTCTGGCGCAAGGGCCTGCCGCTGGAGGACATGGAGTTCTTCCAGTTCCACCCGACCGGCCTGGCCGGGCTGGGCATCCTCCTTACCGAGGGCGCCCGCGGTGAGGGAGCAATCCTCCGCAACGCCTCCGGTGAACGCTTCATGGAACGCTACGCGCCGACCATCAAGGACCTCGCCCCGCGTGACATCGTCTCACGCTGTATGCTCAAGGAGGTCGCGGAGGGTCGCGGTGCCGGTCCGGAGAAGGACTACCTCTACCTGGATTGCACCCACCTCGGCAAGGAACTGCTCGAGACCAAGCTGCCCGACATCACCGAGTTCGCCCGCACGTACCTCGGCGTCGACCCGGTCACCGAGCCTGTCCCGGTCATGCCGACCGCGCACTACGCGATGGGCGGCATCCCGACCAATGTGAAGGCCGAAGTCTGGCGCAACAACGAGGTCGTCGTCCCCGGGCTGTACGCCGCCGGCGAATGCGCCTGCGTCTCGGTGCACGGCTCCAACCGCCTCGGCACCAACTCGCTGCTAGACATCAACGTGTTCGGCAAGCGCGCCGGTATCAATGCGGTCGAGTATGTGAAGACGGCGTCATTCGTTCCGCTGCCGACAGACCCGGCCGGGGAAGTGCGCGAACTGCTGGAAGGCATCCGTTCATCGACCGGAACCGAACGCATCGCCGTGCTGCGCAAGATTCTGCAGGAGGAGATGGACAAGAAGGCTCAGGTGTTCCGCACCGACGAGTCCCTGGCCGAGGTCACCGAGACCATCCACCTGCTGCGTCAGCGCTACAAGAACATCGGTGTGCAGGACAAGGGCCGCCGCTTCAATACCGACCTGCTCGAGGCCGTCGAACTCGGCTTTCTGCTCGACCTGGCCGAAGTTGTCGTCTATTCCGCCCGCAACCGCAAGGAAAGCCGCGGCGGCCACCAGCGTGAAGATTACCTCGTTCGCGATGACGAGAATTATCTGAAGCACACCATGGCGTACCTCAAGGGTGACGCGATGTCGGCGGACGCCGCCGACCACATCAAACTCGACTGGAAACCGGTTGTCATCACCCGTTACCAGCCGATGGAGAGGAAGTACTAGTGAGTACCGCCACGATCGACAACAAGCCCATCGTTCCCGAAGAGATCAAGTCGTTCACCGCCACGATCATCGTGCGTCGGTTCAACCCCGAGGTCGACGACGAACCGCACTGGCAGGACTTCGACGTGCAGCTCTACCCGACCGACCGGGTGCTCGACGCGCTGCATAAGATCAAGTGGGAGCAGGACGGTTCACTGACCTTCCGTCGTTCCTGCGCGCACGGGGTCTGCGGTTCGGATGCGATGCGCATCAACGGCCGCAACCGCCTGGCCTGCAAGACGCTCATGAAGGACCTCGACGTCACGAAGCCGATCTACGTGGAGGCCATCAAGGGCCTTCCGCTGGAGAAGGACCTCATCGTTGACATGGAGCCGTTCTTCGCGTCGTTCAAAGAGGTGCAGCCGTTCCTCATGAACAGCGTCACCCCGGTCAAGGGCAAGGAACGCATTCAGACCGTCGCCCAGCGCGCGCGCTTCGACGACACGACGAAATGTATTCTCTGCGCCGCCTGCACCTCGGCCTGCCCGGTGTTCTGGACCGACGGCCAGTACTTCGGCCCGGCCGCCATCGTGAACGCCCACCGCTTCATCTTCGATTCGCGGGACGATGGCGCCCAGGTGCGCCTCGACATCCTCAATGACAAAGAGGGCGTGTGGCGTTGCCGCACGACCTTCAACTGCACGGATGCCTGCCCTCGCGGCATCCAGGTGACCCAGGCTATCGCCGAGGTCAAGCAGGCCATCATGCGCGGCAAGGCTTAACTGCCTTCTTATAGGAAAGACACCCCCGTCACTTCGACGGGGGTGTCTTTGGTTAAGCTGACACTGTGAAAGAGCTTGTAGCCCGCATCCTCACCTGGCGACCCGTGCGGGTGGTGACCCACTTCAACAACGTGGGTGGCAGCATCCTCGCCGCTGGAATGTCCTATCAGGCGATCTTCGCCATTTTCGCGGCTGTCTGGGTGGGCTTTTCGATTGCGGGGCTCTTTCTGACCGCGAATCAGGGTCTGCTGAACGCGCTCTACGCGATCATCAACCAGTCGATTCCGGGACTGATCGGCACCGACGGCATTATCGACCCCGAGCTACTCGCCACCGCCGGCATTCTCACCTGGACCGGAGCAATCGCCCTGGTCGGACTGCTGCTGACCGCGCTCGGCTGGCTGTCGGCGACGGCGCAGGCGGTGCGCACCGTCTTTGACATGCCGCAGCAGACGACGTTCTTTTTGCTGGTCAAGCTGCGCGAGCTCGGCCTCGGGCTGGTCTTCGGCCTGGCCCTCGTGTTGTCGGCGATCGTCTCGCTCGCGAGCACCGCGCTGCTCGGCCTGCTCTTTGGCATCTTTCAGATACCGCAGGACTCGTTCTTCTACGAAGCCTCGGCCCGCGCCATCGGCCTGGCCGTCGTGCTCGTCATCGATACTTTCACCCTGGCGGCCCTGTTCCGGGTGTTGTCGCGGGTACGCATTCCGGTACGGCGGTTGTTCGCCGGCGCGCTGCTGGGCGGGTTGGCGCTCGGCCTACTCAAAATTCTCGGTGGTGCGCTACTCGGCGGCGCCAGCCGCAACCCGCTGCTGGCGACCTTTGCGGTAATCATCGGGCTACTGATCTGGTTCAACCTGGTGAGCACGGTCACGTTGATCGCGGCGTCGTGGATTGCGGTGGGGATGGACGATGCGGGGATTCCGCCCCACACGCTCAGCGCCGATGAGGCGGCGGAAGACCAGGCGCAGCGGATGCACGATGCCCTGAGGCTGACCGCGCAGGCCGAGCTCACCGCCGCCAGAGCGGATCTCGATGCCTCGCCCTGGTATGCCCGGTGGGGTGCCCGGCGGCGGCTCAGGGCTGCCGAAGCTGTCGTCGAAGGCTTTGCCCGGGCAGATGCGGCGGACACCCCAAACTAGACTTGACCCATGTCTGCAGCCAAACCTCTCCGCATTGCCAGCATCAACACGAACGGGGTACGAGCCGCGTACCGCAAGGGAATGGGCGACTGGCTGAATGCCCGTGACATCGACATTCTGGCCATCCAAGAGGTGCGTGCATCCACCGAAGACCTCGAGGGGCTGCTCGGTCCGGACTGGAATATTCTGCACGACGCCGCCACCGCCAAGGGCCGCGCCGGGGTTGCCCTGGCAAGCCGCGCGGGGGCATCCATTCATCGCGTTGCCCTCGGTGCTGAGGAATTCGACAGCGCCGGCCGCTGGCTCGAAGCCGACTACGAGGTCAACGGCCAGATCATCACCGTGGTGAGCACGTATGTGCACTCCGGCGAGACGGACACTCCCAAGCAGGTGGAGAAGTACAAGTTTCTGGACGCCATGATCGCTCGGCTGCCGGAGCTGAGCACGCACAGCCCGCTCGCGCTCGTGCTCGGCGATCTCAACGTCGGGCACCGCACGCTCGACATTAAGAACTGGCGCGGCAACAAGAAGCATGCCGGTTTTCTGCCGGAGGAGCGTGAGTATTTCGACCGTATTCTCGGCGCTGAAGGCGACGATTTGTACAACGCGGGCGCCGGACTCGGCTGGGTGGACGTCGGACGCAAGTGGGCCGGCGAGGTTGAGGGTCCATACACCTGGTGGTCTCAGCGCGGCCAGGCATTCGACAACGACACCGGATGGCGATTGGACTACCACCTGGCCAGCCCGGAGCTGGCGGCATCCGTGGTGTCGTATGCGGTCGACCGGGCCGCAGCGTACGACCAGCGTTGGAGCGACCACTCCCCCGTCGTTGTCGACTATGACCTTTCTGGAGCGTTGAACTCATGACCAAACCCCGCCTCTATTCGGGCATGCAGCCCTCCGCCGAGTCCCTGCAGATCGGCAACTACATTGGCGCGCTGCTGAACTGGAAGTCGCTGCAGCAGACCCACGACGCGTTCTTCAGCATCGTCGACCTGCACGCGATCACCGTCGCGCAGGAGCCTTTGAAGCTGCGGGAGAACACCCGCGGCACGGCGGCGCAATACATTGCGGCCGGGATCGACCCGTCGGCGTCGACGCTGTATGTGCAGTCGCATGTCGCGGCGCACGCGCAGCTGGCCTGGGTACTGAACACCATCACCGGGTTCGGTGAGGCCAGCCGCATGACCCAGTTCAAGGACAAGTCCGCGCGGCACGGCGCCGACGCGACGACGGTGGGCCTGTTCGCCTACCCGACACTGATGGCGGCGGATATTCTGCTCTACCAGACCACGGTGGTGCCGGTCGGAGAGGACCAGCGCCAGCACGTTGAACTCACCCGCGACCTCGCGCTGCGCTTCAACTCACGGTTCGGCGACACCTTCACGATTCCCGAGGTGGCGATCGTGAAGGAGACCGCGAAGATCTACGACCTGCAGAATCCCACGTCGAAAATGTCGAAGTCGGCCGAGTCGCACGCCGGAGTGATCTGGCTGCTCGACGAGCCCGGGGTCACCAGGAAGAAGATCATGCGGGCCGTGACGGATGCCGACGGCGGCGTGGTCTTCGACCGCGAGAACAAGCCGGGCGTGGCGAACCTGCTCACGATTTACTCCGTGTTGGCCTCCCGCACGATCGAGTCGCTGGAGAACGAGTACGCCGGGCGAGGCTACGGCGATCTGAAGAAGGGTCTCGTCGAAGTTGTACTCGGCACCTTCGACCCGATTCGCGAGCGCGTCGCCGAGCTGCTCGGCGACCCGGCCGAACTCGACCGGGTGCTGGCGTCGAACGCCGCCCGGGCTGACGCTGTAGCGAACGAAACCCTGGCCACCGTCTACGACCGCGTCGGCTTCCTCCCCCGCCGCTGATGCCCGTCCCGAGCTCTGCGCCTGCTGGCGAGAGCGCAAAAAGTGCCCGATTGGACCCGTCAAACGGGCACTTTTTGCGCTCTCGGCGACCTGGGGTGGTGCTGTTCGACCTCGACGATACCCTGTTCGAGCACCGCGGAGCTGTTGCAGCGGGAATCCTGCTGCACCTCGACCGGATCGGCGGTGCATTCGCGACCGGCGACCGCAATGCAGCAATCGTGCTCTGGGACGCGCTCGAGGAGGAGCATTACCACTCCTACCTCGCCGGCGCTCTGGACTTTGCCGGCCAGCGGCGCGCCCGGGCCCAGGACTTCGCCGCATCGTTCGACATCTCGCTGACCGACGCCGAGGCCGACGCCTGGTTTGACGAGTACTTTCTGAGCTACCGGGCCAGTTGGCGGCTGCACGACGACGCGCTCCCCTGCCTCGACGCGCTGGCGGAGGTTCTGCCCGGGGTGCGCTTTGGCCTCATCACGAACGGCGACCCGGTGTTTCAGGGCGAGAAGATTCGGCGGGTCGGGCTGACCCACCGGTTCGAGCACGTCGTCACCTCCGGTGCTCTCGGCTTCGCCAAGCCGGACGCGCGCATCTTTCAGCACGCCTGCGCGCTGTTCGACATTCCGGTGGAGGGGGCGGTGTACGTGGGCGATCGGCTTCGCACGGATGCCGTGGGCGCGGCCGCTGCGGGGCTGACGGGTGTCTGGCTGGACCGCGCCGGCGCATCCGCTGCCCCCGTTGGAATCCTCCGTATCGAATCCCTCCACGACCTTCCGCCCCTATTGGCACAGTAACGCGAGAGCGCAAAAAGAGCCCGATTGGATAGTCCAATCGGGCACTTTTTGCGCTCTCGCGAGAAGAGCTAGCGCACGTCTTCGTCTACCCAGTCGAGGGTCTTCGTTACGGCCTTCTTCCAGTTGCGCAGGAGGCGATCGGCCTCGTCCTTGTCCATGGACGGCTCCCAGCGGGAGTCCTCCTGCCAGTTGGCGCGGAGGTCGTCGAGGCCACTCCAGAAGCCGACGGCCAGGCCGGCCGCATACGCGGCGCCCAGGGCGGTGGTCTCGGCGACGACCGGGCGCACGACGGGCACGCCAATAATGTCGGCCTGGAACTGCATGAGCAGGTCGTTGGCCGTGGCACCACCGTCGACCTTGAGTTCGGTCAGCGGAACCCCGGAGTCGGCGTTGACCGCATCGAGCACCTCCCGCGTCTGGTACGCGATAGCCTCGAGCGCGGCGCGGGCGATGTGGCCCTTGTTCACGTAGCGGGTGAGACCGACCAGGGCGCCACGGGCATCCGACCGCCAGTACGGTGCGAACAGACCCGAGAAGGCCGGCACGAAGTACGCCCCGCCGTTGTCCTTGACCGTCTTGGCGAGGTCTTCGATCTCGGAGGCGTTCTTGATGATGCCGAGCTGGTCCCGCATCCACTGCACGAGCGAACCGGTCACGGCGATCGATCCCTCGAGCGCGTAATGCACGGGGGCGTCGCCGAGCTTGTAGCCCACGGTCGTGAGCAGGCCGTTCTTGGAGTGGATGATCTCGGTGCCGGTGTTGAAGATCAGAAAGTTTCCGGTGCCGTAGGTGTTCTTGGCCTCGCCCTGGTCGAACGCGGCCTGGCCGAAGGTCGCGGCCTGCTGGTCACCCAGGATGCCCGCAATCGGTACCTCGCGCAGCAGGCTGTGCCCGCTCGCGATGCCGTAGACCTCGGACGAGCTCTTGATCTCGGGCAGCATCGACTTGGGCACGTCGAAGATGGCCAGGATCTCGTCGTCCCACTGCAGGGTTTCGAGGTCCATGAACATCGTGCGGCTGGCGTTGGTGACGTCGGTCGCGTGCACGCCACCCTCGATGCCGCCGGTCAGGTTCCAGAGGACCCAGGAGTCGGTGGTACCGAACAGGAGGTCGCCGGCATCCGCTTTCGCGCGGGCGCCCTCGACGTTCTCGAGGATCCAGACGATCTTGGTGCCGGAAAAATAGGTGGCCAGCGGCAAGCCGACCTTCTGCTTGAAACGCTCGACACCGCCGTCGGCCGCGAGGCGGTCGACGATTGCCTGGGTGCGGGTGTCCTGCCAGACGATGGCGTTGTAGACGGGCACGCCGGTGTTCTTGTCCCAGACGACAGCGGTTTCGCGCTGATTGGTGATGCCGATGGCCTCGATGTCGTGCCGGGTGATGTTCGCTTTGGACAGCGCCTGGCCGATGGCCTCACGGGTGTTGTCCCAGATTTCTTTCGGGTCGTGCTCGACCCAGCCGGCCTGCGGCAGAATCTGCTCGTGCTCAAGCTGACCGGTCGAAATGATCGACCCGGCCTTGTCGAAGATGATCGCGCGGGAGCTCGTGGTTCCCTGGTCGATGGCGAGAACGTACTTGGCCATTTGTAACTCCTTTGTTGTTCCAGGTGGGATGAATCAGTTTAAAGCGGATGCTGCAGAATGCGTCGACAGGGTTAGCCCAGGATGGGCAGCAGCACACCAGAGGAGGCACCGGCGAGCACGCCGCCGATGATCGGGCCGACGACGGGTACCCAGGAATACGACCAGTCGCTTGAGCCCTTGCCCTTGATCGGCAGCAGGAAGTGCGCGATGCGGGGGCCGAGGTCACGCGCCGGGTTGATGGCGTAGCCGGTGGGCCCACCGAGCGAGGCGCCGATCGCGATCACGAGCAGGGCCACCGGCAGTGCACCGAGGGCCGCGAGCCCGCCGCCGTCGCCGTTGCGGCCGAAGCCGATGACGACGAAAACCAGCACGAAGGTGCCGATGATTTCGGTGACCAGGTTCCAACCGTAGGAGCGGATGGCCGGCCCGGTCGAGAAGACACCGAGCTTGTTGGCGGCTTCCGGCTCCTGATCGAAGTGCTGCTTGTAGGCAAGCCAGACCACGACAGCACCGAGGATCGCGCCGATCATCTGCGCGCCGATATAGGTCATGATCGACACGAAGTTGACCGGAACGCCGGAGCCGAACGTGTCGGCGCCGCTCGCGACAAGGCCGAGCGTGACGGCCGGGTTCAGGTGCGCGCCCGAGTTGTACGCGGCGATGACACCGGCGTAGACCGCGAGGCCCCAGCCGATGGTGACCATGAGAAAACCGCCGCCAAAGCCCTTGTTCTTGGCGAGCGCGACGTTGGCGACCACGCCACAGCCGAGGAGTACGAGGATGGCCGTTCCCACGACCTCTGACATAAATACGACACCGAGATTGTCCACATTGACCTTTCAGATGGGGTGCTGCCGACTGACCTAATTGTCGAGTGCGACGGTCGTGCTGTTTGTTACCTGTGTAAAAACGTATCGGCGCCCGGCCCGGCGATGGTCGCTTTGAGCTGCACGTTTGTGCAGATTGTCGGCAATCGCCGGCCAGGGCCGAACGCGTCAGGCGACGCGAATGGGAGTTTGGCTGACCGGGGCCAGCGTGACCCCGTGCACGTCGCTCAGGATGCTGCGGGCCAGCTCTATCTCTTCGGCCAGCCGCCCAGCATCCCACCCCAAAACCGGGGCGACGACACCGCTGAGCTCCTCGATCAGCGGCGTGGTGACGTATCCGACGAAGGCCATGCTGGTGCGACGCAGCAGCACGTCGATCAGGCGCACGACACTCTCGGTTGAGGCCAAAAACTCGATCTCGCGCCGGCTATAGGCGGAGTTTTGTACGAGCGGGGCATCCGCTGGAGCGGTCGGGTCGGTGAGAAAGTCGATGACCTCGCTCGCGCGGGTGCCGTACCGGGCGAGCAGGGCTGCGGCGCGGTCTGCGCCCACTTCGTCACCGTGGGCGGTGACCCAGACCTGGTGGGCGGCATCCGTTGCAGGGAAGTTACGTCCGCCGCCGATGGCCAGGCCCTCGGTGGAGACGGTGCGCGGCAGGCCGAGCAGCTTCAGGATGTCGGTACTCAGGTGCTCGGCCAGGGCGCGGAAGGTGGTCCATTTGCCGCCGACCAGGCTGAGCAGGGTGCCGTCTTCGGTACCGGCGCGGGGCAGCGGACGCGACTCGATGCGGTAGTCGCGGGAGACGAATCCGGGGGCTTCTTCGTCGTGGCGCGGGAGCGGGCGTACGCCGGCGAAGCGGAACACGATGTGCGAACGGTCGACCTTCACGGTTGGGAAAACGTGCGCGACCAGGTCGAAGAAGTAGTCGATCTCGTCTTCGGTGCAGCGAATCGGCTTGCTCATGTCGTGTTCGAGGTCGGTGGTGCCGACCAGAACGCGGCCCTTGAGCGGGTAGATCAGCACGATGCGGCCGTCTTCGTGTTCGAAGAAGATCTCGCGGCCACCGGTCGCCGCGAGCAGCTCCGGGTTGTCGAGGACGATATGGGAGCCCTTGGTGCCGCCCATGAACGTGCTCGGCTGCCCGAGAGCGGTGTTGGTCAGGTCGGTCCATGGCCCGCTCGTGTTGACGACGACATCTGCTGTGAAGGTGAACTCTTCGCCGGTGATGCTGTTGCGCAGCAGCACGCCGTTCTCACTCATGCCCGCGGCTTCGACGTAGTTGGCGGCGCGAGCATGCGGGCCAGCGTCGAGGCCGTCGCGCAGCACGTCGAGGGCGAGGCGCTCAGGGTCGTGCATCGCGGCGTCGTAGTACGTTGCCGTGTACTTGAGGCCGGGGTTCAGCAGCGGCAGAGCGGCGAGCGCCTGACCGCGACCCTTGAACTCGTGACGCGGCACCGAACCGCCGTCGCGGGAGAAGGCGTCGTAGATCATCATGCCGAGTTTGATCAGCAGGGCGCCACGCTCCACGTGCTTGGAACCCTGCTTGTGGGTGAGGAAACGCAGCGGCGCGGCCATCACTCCGGAGAAGGTGGAAAAGATGGGGATGGTGGTCTGCAGCGGCTTGACGTAGTGCGGCGCGATCTTGAGCAGGCCGTTGCGCTCGGTCACCGACTCCTTGACCAGGCGGAACTCGCCGTTTTCGAGATAGCGCACCCCGCCGTGGATCATGTGCGAGCTCGCCGACGAGGCGCCGGAGACGAAGTCGTTCTTCTCGACGATGACCACGTCAACGCCCTGCAGGGCCAGATCGCGGAAGGTTGCGATGCCATTGATGCCGGCGCCGATAATGAGCACCTGGGCGTTGGGACGATCGTTGAGTGCCGACGAAGTTTGTGAGTTTAAGAACGACATTGTTGTCACCTCTGTCTGGGGCTTGCATTGCGACAAGCCATATGAATAGATACAGTCTGACAGTCCGACACAATTTCTCAACCGGATTGAACATACGTGCAAGGAGCCGTTGTGACCCTCGATATTGATCCCGTGCAGTCCGATCGCAGCCGCGACGCCCTCACCGCGGCGCACCTGTACTATCTGCAGGACCTCACCATGGATGCCATCGCTCGGGAGCTGCACACCTCCCGCTCCTCCGTCTCTCGCCTGCTCAGCCATGCTCGGGAGACCGGCTTGGTCGACATCCAAATCAAGTCGCCATTGGATGCCCCGAGTCACCTCGAGCAGCAGCTCGAGGCTCGATTTCGGATCGAAGCGCACGTCGTTCCGGTGCCAGACAGCGCGAGCGACGTCGATCGCCTAGAGCGCGTAGCCCTGTCTGTTGCACGGATTCTCGGTCAATACTTCGACTCGAACATGACCATGGGCATCGCCTGGGGCTCCACCATGAACGCGATCAGCCGACACGTGACGCCCAAACAAACCCACAACTCGCAGATCGTGCAGCTCAACGGTGCCGGAAACATGCGCACGACCGGCCTCGGCTACGCGAGTGAAATTCTCGGACGCTTCGGCACGGCGTTCGGCGCACACATTCAACAGTTTCCGGTGCCGGCGTTCTTCGACGACCCGGCCACCAAGAAGGCGCTGTGGCGGGAGCGCAGCATAAGCCGCCTGATCGACATGCAAGCCACCATGGATATCGCCCTGTTCGGCCTCGGCTCTCCGTTTTCCGGTGTGATCAGCCGTGTCTACGCCGGTGGCTACCTGGAAAAAGCCGAATTCGATGCACTCAGCGCCGCTCAGGTGGTCGGCGACGTGGCCACCGTGTTTTACCGCGCCGACGGTTCGACAGACGGCATTGCTCTGAACGAGCGTTCAACCGGCCCGGAATTCACCGTATTGCGCCGCACCCCGCGCCGCATCTGCGTCGTGGCCGGCCGCTCCAAGCTCGCGAGCCTGCGCGGGGCCCTCGCCGCCCGGCTGATCACCGACTTGTTCGTCGACGAAAGCACGGCCCGGGCCCTGGTCGAGGCCTCCTGAGCCCCTGACCGGAACAGCGGATGTCGCCGGGAATAGTACTGCGCGCGGACTGTTGCACTATAACTAGAAGTAGTACACGTGCTCCGGGGTCGGTGTGATTCCGAACCGGCGGTTAAAGTCCGCGACCCGTTAGCCCCTCGAGAGAGAGGCGAAACGGTTGAGCTGGTGAAACTCCAGCACCGACGGTCAAAGTCCGGACGGGAGGCGCACGAGTCGGTTGGCCCCTACGGTCGACCGGCGGGATTGTGCAGGTCTGCACCCCCATACCCCCGGAGCTCGTCCAATACGGATGAGGGCGGGATGACCAACAACGCGGCAGTGCACATCCTGCACAGCGCCATGCGTCGCGCGCTCGAACTTGCCGCCCAGGGTCCGTCCACCGGCGTCAACCCCCGGGTCGGCTGCGTCATTGTGAACGCTGAGGGCGACACCCTCGCCGAAGGCTGGCACCGCGGAGCCGGCAGCAAGCACGCCGAGGTCGACGCGCTGTCCCAGCTCGCCCCCGGCGCTGCGCGCGGCAGCACCGTCGTGGTCACCCTGGAACCCTGTAACCATGTCGGCCGCACGGGACCCTGCGCCGAGGCCCTGATCGAGGCCGGCGTCGCTCGCGTCGTTTACTCGGTGACCGACTCCGGCGAACGTTCCTGCGGCGGAGCCGACCGGCTGTGCGCTGCCGGAGTCGACGTGCAGGGCAGCCTGCTCGTGGCGGAGGGCGAAGAATTCCTGGGCGACTGGCTCGTTGCCGCCCGCCTCGGGCGCCCGTTCGTCACGCTCAAGTGGGCGTCGAGCCTCGACGGTCGTGCGGCAGCGGCCGACGGCTCCAGCCGTTGGATCACCGGCGGCGCAGCCCGCGTCGACGTGCACCAACGGCGTGGTGCCGCCGCCGCGATCCTGGTCGGCACCGGGACCGTGCTCGCCGACGATCCGGCCCTGACCGCGCGCGACGCCGATGGCGCGCTGCTCAAGCAGCAACCGGTGCCCGTGGTGCTGGGCCGACGTCCGCTGCCGGCATCCACTGCCCTGATCAACCACCCGCAGTCACCGCTGTTTTTTGACGGACGCGACCTTCCCGGCGTTCTCGCCGACCTGCACGGCCGAGGTCTGCGCAGCGTGTTCATCGAGGGTGGACCGACCGTGGCGAGCGCCTTCGTCGCCGCCGGGCTGGTCGACGAATACCTCATCTACCTGGCTCCGACGCTCATCGGCGGCCCCCGGCTCGCCCTCACCGACATCGGTGTGGCCGCGATCGGTGAGCAGCGCCGCCTCGCCATTCTTTCCCTCGACCGCCTCGGTGACGATGTTCTCATCGTCGCCCGACCGCAGACTAACTAAGGAACCCATGTTCACCGGAATCATCGAGGAGCTCGGCCAAATCGTGCGCATCGAGCAGACAGCGGATGCCGCCCGCCTCACCATCCGCGGCCCGCTCGTGATCGACGGCGCGCTGCGAGGCGACTCCATCGCCGTGCAGGGCGTCTGTCTCACCGTGGTCGAGCGCACCGCCGAAACCTTCACCGCCGACGTGATGGCGCAGACCCTGTCGATGTCGACACTGTCCGCGGCCCTCGTCGGCTCCCCGGTCAACCTCGAACGCGCCGCCCTCGTCGGTGGACGCCTCGGCGGCCACATCGTGCAGGGCCACATTGACGGCACCAGCACGGTGCTTAGCCTCACGCCCGGTGATGCCTGGCGAGTGCTGCGGTTCAGCCTCAGCGCCGAACTCGCGCCGCTCGTCGTCGGCAAGGGTTCGATCGCCATCGACGGCGTCTCCCTCACGGTGAGCAACATCAGCCCCGCCACCGAGACGGATCAGTGGTTTGAGGTGTCGCTCATTCCCGAGACCCTCACGGTGACCACCCTCGGCGAGCGCGCCGTCGGCGACCGAGTCAACATTGAGACGGACATTCTGGCCCGCCACGTTGAACGGATGCTCGCCCTGACGGCGACCCACAATTCCCAGCACGTCACCACCCCAAGGAGCGCATCATGAGCCTCGCCGATATTCCCTCCGCACTCGACGCCCTACGCCTCGGTCGACCGGTCATCGTCGCCGACGACGAGGGCCGCGAAAACGAGGGAGACGTCATCATCTCGGCCCAGCTCGCCACGCAGGAGTGGATCGCCTGGACCGTGCGCTACTCTTCCGGCTTCATCTGCGCGCCGATGACGAATGAGATCGCTGACCAGCTCGACCTGCCGGTGATGGTCTTGAACAACGAAGACCCGCTCGGTACCAACTACACCGTGAGCGTCGACGCGGCCGATCGGCTGTCGACCGGGATCAGCGCCGCCGACCGGGCCCACACCTTGCGAGTTCTGGCCGATCCGGCGTCGGCACCGGCCAGCCTGCACCGCCCCGGCCACATCCTGCCGCTGCGCGCCCGCGACGGCGGTGTGCGCGAGCGCAGCGGCCACACCGAAGCCGGCGTCGACCTGATGAAACTAGCCGGTCTGGTTCCGGTCGCGGCGATCGCTGAGATCGTCGCCGAAGACGGCGAGATGATGCGACTGCCCGGCCTGCTCGAACTCGGCGAGCGCGAGGGGCTGCACGTCATCACGATTAAAGACCTGATCAGCTACCTCGACGAGTTCCACCCCAACGCAGCGCTGCCGACGATCGCGCCACTGATCGAGGCGCCGCGGGTCGACTTCGAGGTGGAGACCACCGTCCCCACCCGGCACGGCCTCTTTCGGGTGCGCGCCTACCGAGACCGTTCCACCGGCGCCGACCACGTCGCCTTCGTCGCCGGCAACCCGGCCAATGGCGCCATCGTGCGGGTTCACTCCGAGTGCCTCACCGGCGAAGCGTTCGGCTCACTCAAGTGCGAGTGCGGACCACAGCTCGACGCCTCACTCGACATCATCCAGGAGGAAGGCGGCGTGGTCGTCTACCTGCGCGGCCAGGAGGGGCGCGGCATCGGCCTTATCAATAAGCTGCGCGCCTACGAGCTGCAGGAAGACGGCCTCGACACCCTCGACGCCAACGTGGCGCTGGGTTTGCCCGTCGATAGCCGCGAGTACGGCGCGGCCACCAGCATCCTGCACCAACTAGGGTTGAGTTCGGTGCGGCTGCTCACCAACAACCCCGAGAAGGTACGTCAACTCGAACTGCACGGCGTCGCTGTGACCGAGCGCGTGCCACTCGTCGTGGGGATCGGCGAATACAACGAGGAATACCTCGCCACCAAGCGCGACCGCATGGGGCACCACATCACCGACACCGAAATCATGAACGGAATCGCCTAATGGCCGGCACAGGACCCACCCTCAGCGTTGACGGCACCGGCTTGCGCGTCGTCATCGTCGCGGGCCTCTGGCACGACGTGATCACCGACGGCCTCATCGCCGGCGCAACCCGCGTGCTCGAAGCGAGCGGAGCCTCCTGGTCGCTCGTGCGCGTACCGGGCAGCTTCGAACTGCCCGTTGCCTGCAAGGTCGCGCTCGAAAACGGGGCCGACGCGGCCGTCGCCCTCGGCGTGATCATCCGGGGCGGCACTCCACACTTCGAGTTCGTCTCCAATGCGGCAACGGATGGTCTCACTCGCGTTGCGCTCGACACCGGCAAGCCCGTGGGCTTCGGCGTGCTGACCCTCGACGACGAACAGCAGGGCCTCGACCGGGCCGGACTGCCCGGATCGCAGGAAGACAAGGGCGAGGAGGCGGCATCCGCTGCCCTGGCCACCGCAATTCTGCTGCGCGAGCTGCGCAGCTAGCTTGTAGCGCATCGTCGTCACCTAGGCTGAACGCATGGACCTTCTGCGCAATATTCTGCTCATTCTGCACTTCGTCGGCCTCGCCTCGCTACTCGGCGGCTTTCTGGTGCAGATCAAGGCGATCATTGCCGGCAAGGGCACGATCGTCGCCGCCATGTTCCACGGTGCGCTGACCCAGCTGGTCACCGGCCTGCTCCTCGTCGGCGTCATCCAGGTGGGTACCCTCGGTCACATCGACAACACCAAAATCGGCATCAAGCTGCTCGTGCTCATCGTGATCACCGTGCTGGTCATCGTGAACCGCAAGAAGCCGAGCGTCTCATCGGTCGTGCTCTGGGCCATTGGAGCCCTCACCCTGGTCAACGTGGTCATCGCGGTACTCTGGAAATAGCTTTTTCTCCGCGAAAGTCGGCACACCAGTGCTTCACGCGTAGTATCCGCTGTCGCGCGTTGACCCAGACCCCCCGGGGGTAGGGTAATTGGTGACCTCTACACGCGGCCACACCATCATTCGTGCGTAAACGCTACCGCGGGAAGTCCGATCGACTTGCGGGTTTCGTTGGCGCTCAGCCATCACACCGGAGCGTTCCACCCCCATGTCAACAACCACAGCGTCAATTCCGACGCCGACCAGACCGCTCAATCCGAAGAGCCGCGTCATCATGGCGAGCCTCATCGGCACGACCATTGAGTTCTACGACTTCTACGTTTACGCCACCGCCGCCGTCCTCGTGTTTCCGCACCTGTTCTTTCCCACCGGCAACGAGACCACCGCGTTGCTCGCCTCCTTCGCCGTGTTCGGCGCCGCCATGGTCGCCCGCCCGATCGGCGCCCTGTTCTTCGGCCACTTCGGTGACCGCAAGGGACGCAAGGCCACCCTGGTCGGTGCACTGCTCACCATGGGCATCGCGACGTTTTTGATCGGCCTACTGCCGACCTACGACATGATCGGCTGGTGGGCACCGTTCATGCTCGTCATTCTGCGCCTGGCCCAGGGCTTCGCCCTCGGCGGGGAATGGAGCGGCGCTGCACTCGTGGCAACCGAAAACGCCCCGGTCGGCAAGCGTGCCTGGTACGGCACCTTCCCCCAGGTCGGCGCCCCGCTCGGCTTCATCATCGCCAACAGCCTATTTCTCGGCCTCGCGCTCGCACTGCCGTCGACCGACCCGACCCGCCCGTCCGAGGCATTCCTCGAATGGGCCTGGCGCATCCCCTTCCTGTTCTCGGCCGTCATGGTCATCGTCGGACTCTGGGTGCGTCTGCGCCTGGTCGAAAGCGAGGTCTTCACGAAGGTCGTCCAGGCCAAGCGTGTCGAGAAGCTGCCGCTCGCTGCGGTATTCAAGTCGAACTGGCGCGAACTCATCCTCGGCACGTTCATCATGCTCGCCACCTACGTGCTGTTCTATCTGATGACCACGTTCACTCTCAGTTACGGCCGTGCCGCAACGGATGCCGCGCTGCCGGGGCTCGGATTCAGCTACAACACCTTCATCCTCATGATGATTCTCGGCGTGGTGTTCTTCGGAATTTTCACCCTCGCCTCCGGCCCGTGGGCCGACAAGCACGGGCGCCGCAAGACGCTCATCATCGTGACCATGTTCATCATCGTGTTCGGGTTTCTCTTCGTGCCCCTGCTCGGTGCCGGCGACCTCAGCGTCATGCTGTTCCTCATCGTCGGATTCTCACTCATGGGCATGACCTTCGGGCCGATGGGCGCGCTGCTGCCCGAGCTGTTCCCGACCAGCGTGCGCTACACCGGCTCCGCGTTCGCCTACAACATGAGCTCCATTCTCGGCGCGGCCGTCGCCCCGTTCATCGCCGTCTGGCTGTGGACAATCGGCGAGGGCAGCCCGTTCTGGGTCGGCATCTACCTCTCGATCATGGGCACCATCACCCTGATCGCGCTGATCCTGAGCCGCGAAACGAAGGACCTCGACCTGCACCGGTAGGTCCAGCCGCACCAGCATCCGCTCCCCCTTGCCGCTGGCGAGGGGGAGCGTTGTCTATGTCAGGAACAGGGCCTTCAGGCGACGGGTGGTCATGACCACGCCGATCACGATCATGACGGCGTAGTAGAGCACGTGCCAGAGCAGGCCAGCATCCACCTGGCCGGTGGTCAGGCCGCGCACGAGCTCGACACCATGCCAGAGCGGCAGCGCCTGAATCACATACTGAACGCCCGGCGGATACACGCTCAGCGGGTAGAACGTGGCCGAGAACAAAAACATCGGTAGCAGCACGAAGGTGATCCAGTCCATCTGCTGGAACGTGTTCATATAACTGGTCACCGCCATGCCGACGGATGCGAATCCAAACGCGATCAGCAGCACCGCCGGCAGCGCGAGCAGCGCCCACCAGGACAGGTTCAGGCCGAGCGCCTGCATCACGAGCAGGAATCCGGTCGCGTAGAGCAGCCCCCGCGCCAGGGCGAGCGAGATCTCGCCGAGGGCCACGTCGAGCGGGCCAAGCGAGGTGGCCAGCATCCCCTCGTAGAGTTTGGCGAATTGCATCTTGAAGAAGACGTTCCAGGTCGAATCGTAGATGGCACCGTTCATCGCGGCGACGGCGAGCAGCGCCGGGGCGATGAAAGCGGCGTACGGCACGCTCTGGCCGTCGTCGGTCTGTACCTGGCCGATCAGCGCCTCCAGGCCGAGGCCCATCGACAGCAGGTAGAAGATCGGCTCGACCATTCCGCTGAGCACAACGAGCGAGTTGGTGCTGCGCGTCGCACGCCAGCCGCGCGCCATCACGCTGCGCGCATTACCGGCGTAATACTTACCGACACCACGGCTTCCGAACAGCCGTGGCGGGCGAGCAGCAGTGACGAGCGTCGACGAAAACCTCATTTGTTCAACCTCGCGGCCGTGAGGCGACGCGCCCAGATCCAGCCGACAGCGAGCAGGGCGGCCAGATAGAGCGCGTGCAGGACGCTCAGCCAGATCGGTTCCGGTCGGCCATAGGCGAAGACGCGGGACAGTTCGGTGCCGTGCCAGAGCGGTGAGATCCAGCCGAGCCAATGCAGGTAGGTCGGCAGCACGTCGAGCGGAAAGAACGTGCCGGAGAACAGCGTCATCGGCAGAATCACGAAGCGCTGCACCATGGCGAGCTGGCCGGTGTCGTCCTTGAGGGTGGCCGTGTACGCCATTAGGAGCGCGCCGAACGAGAGGCCGGTGAGTAGCGCCACGAGCACCGCCACGGCACCGAGCGGGCCAGGAACCGCACCAAAAATGAGCATGAAGACAGAGAAGATGGCGCAGGTGAGCAGCATGCGTGCCGCTACCGAGATGACGATGCCGTTGATGATCTGACCGGGTTGAATCGAACTCGCGTTCATACCGAAGAAGGTCGGGTTCCATTTGAAGCCGAGCATGATCGGGTAGCTGAACTCCTCGGAGGCGACTGCAATCGCGCTGCTCGCGAGCAGCGCCGGTGCGAGAAATTCAAGGTAGCTGACCCCGTTGACGGCGTTGTCGCCGAGATTGCCGTCGACCAGGCTGGCCAGGCCAACGCCCATCGCGTAGAGGTAGACGAGCGGGCTGCCGATCGCGGTGAACAGCACCGTCTGCGCGTACGACCGCATGACCCGAAACCGGTGCTCGGCCACATACCAGGAGCCGTAGCGGCGGGTGCGGGCGGCCGAGACGACAGCCGCCGCGACTGCCTGCGAACGGATGCTGTCGGTCGCCCCGCCAGCATCCCGAGCGTTGTCGAAATCGCCCGCGCTCATTCGATCAGGTTTCGGCCGGTGAGACGGAGGAACACGTCCTCGAGGCTGGAACGGCGTACCAGGCTCGTGATCGGGTGCAGGCCGGCCGCGGTCATCCGCTCTAATTCTCGCTCGCCGCTATCGCTGTAGACCAGAATGCGGTCGGGCAGCACGTCGACCCGTTCGCCGAAACCGCTCCCGCCGAAGCTTTGAAGGCGGTCGGCGACCTCGGCATTCTGGGCTGAGCCGAAGCGCACCTCGAGGACCTCGCGGGAGGAATACCGGCGGATCAGGTCGGCCGGAGAACCCTCGGCCATGATGCGGCCCTTGTCGACGACGATGAGGCGGTCGCAGAGCTGCTCGGCTTCGTCCATGTAGTGGGTGGTGACGAGCAGCGTCGTGCCCTGTTCCTTGAGTCGAAACAGGCGGTCCCAGAGAATGTGGCGTGCCTGCGGGTCGAGTCCGGTGGTCGGCTCGTCGAGCAGCAGGATGCGCGGGTCGTTAATAAGCGCCCGGGCGATGGTGAGGCGCCGTTTCATGCCACCGGAGAGGTCGTCGACCTTGGCTGTGGCCTTGTCCTGGAGCTGGGCGAACTCGAGCAGTTCGTCGGCCCGGCGGGCGACTCGGGCGCGCGGCAGCCCGAAGTAGCGGCCGTAGACCAGCAGATTTTCCCGCACCTTCAGCTCGAGGTCGAGGTTATTCTCCTGCGGCACCACGCCGAGTTGGGAACGAATCTCGGGACCGTACCGGTTCGCGTCGAGGCCGAGCACCGTGAGGTCGCCACTCGTGCGGGTGGACACCGCGCCGATCAAGCGCATCGTCGTGGATTTTCCGGCGCCGTTGGGGCCGAGCAACCCGAAGGACTCCCCCGGGGCCACTTCGAAACTGATCCCGTCGACGGCGACGAAGTTTTTCGAGCCGTTGACGGAATAGCTCTTGACGAGATTTCGGGTGACAATGACAGGTTCCGGCACAGTGCCCCACTGTAGACCGATGGCGGGATTGCGGGGAGGCTCGGACGCCGAACGGTTAAGATGAATCAGTGACCACCGCAACCCGCACGCCCGATTCATCCGCTGCCCAGAAGGCCGTCAAGCCGCCGCGCGGCCGACGCGGCCGGCCAGCCCCGACCGGTCCGCGCGCGAAGTTCAGCCAGCTGCTGCCCTACCTCTTCGAGCACAAAAAGGTGCTCGGCGTCGTCATCGTCCTGAGCGTGCTCGGTGCGGCCGCGAGCCTGGCCCAGCCGCTGCTGGTGAGTCAGGTCATCACGATCGTGCAGGCCGGTGACCCGCTCGGTTCGCTGGTTGGAGTACTCATTGCGCTCGTGGTAATTTCGGGCCTGATCAGCGGGTACCAGCACTACCTACTTCAGCGCACCGGTGAGGGAGTCGTGCTCTCCAGCCGCCGCAAGCTGGTCGGACGCCTGCTGCGCCTGCCGATCAGCGAATTCGATGCGCGCCGCACCGGCGACCTCGTCTCCCGCGTCGGCAGCGATACCACCCTGCTGCGCGCGGTGCTCACGCAGGGGTTGGTCGAAGCGATCGGCGGCTCGCTCACCTTCATCGGCGCGCTCGTGGCCATGCTCATTATCGACCCGGTTCTGCTCGGGCTGACCGTGCTCGTGATCGCGGTGTCGGTGGTCACCGTCACCCTGTTGTCCCGGCGCATCCGCACCGCGAGCCAGGCCGCGCAGGCGAAGGTCGGTGACCTCGCCGCGAGCGTCGAGCGTGCCATCAGTGCCATTCGCACCGTGCGCGCCGCGAACGCGACCGAGCGTGAGACGTCCGTGATCGAAGAAGATGCCCGCGGCGCCTGGCGCATGGGTATCAAGGTCGCCAAGATCAGTGCCCTCGTCGTGCCGATCGCCGGCATCGCCATGCAGGTGTCTTTCCTGGTCGTGCTGGGCGTCGGCGGTTTTCGCGTTGCGAGCGACGCCATCACCGTGGCCAACCTGGTCGCGTTCATTCTGTTCTTGTTCATGATGATCATGCCGCTCGGCCAGTTCTTCGGCGCGATCACCTCGGTCAACTCGGCTCTCGGAGCGCTCGGCCGCATCCAGGAGATCATCGACCTGCCCACCGAGGATCAATTCGACCGCGACATCGCGCCGCTCGCCATGACCGTCGGCGCCGCCAACGACAAAGTCAACCCGGAAGCCGCCGCGATCAGCTTCGAGAACGTGCACTTCGGCTACGCGGTGGCTCCGGCTGAGGTCGCCGCTGGTTCAGACGCTGCGCCGACAACGGATACTGCCGGCTCGGCCGAAACGGACGCTGATCTCGACGCCGATTCCATCGGGGAGTCTTCCCTGGGCCCGCGCCCGGTGCTCAAGGGAGTCTCGTTCAGCGCTCCGCGCGGGCTGCGCACCGCGCTCGTCGGGCCCAGCGGCGCTGGCAAGAGCACCATCCTCGCCCTGATCGAGCGGTTCTACGATGTCTCGGACGGCACCGTGCGGCTCGGTGGGCTGGATATTCGTTCGCTGGATCGCACCGCGCTGCGCGCGCAGATCGGCTACGTCGAGCAGGACGCCCCGGTCCTGGCCGGTTCGCTGCGCGACAATCTCACGCTCGCCACCCCCGATGCCACCGATGAGGACTGCATCAAGGTGCTGCAGGCGGTCAATCTGGGTGAAGTGCTCGACCGCGACCCAGCCGGGCTCGGCGCGGCGGTCGGCGAATCGGGTGTGAAACTCTCCGGCGGAGAACGCCAGCGGCTCGCAATCGCCCGGGCGCTGCTCGCGGCCCCGCCGATTCTTCTGCTCGATGAATCTACTTCCAGCCTCGACGGCAAGAACGAGCAGATGATGCGCGAAGCCATCGACGCCGTCGCGGTGGACCGCACGCTCATCGTGATCGCGCACCGCCTGTCCACCGTGGTCGACAGCGACCAAATCGTGGTGCTCGACCACGGCGAGGTCGTCGGCGTCGGCACCCACTCCGAACTCGTCGTCTCCACCCCGCTGTACCGCGACCTGGCCAAGCACCAGCTGCTGGTCTAACACCCCGCGAGAGCGCAAAAAGTGCCCGATTGGAACTCTCAATCGGGCACTTTTTGCGCTCTCGCGTTCAATGGATGGAAGGGTAGCGCAGCGTCACGAGCTGGAAGGGGCGCAATTCCAGGGTCAGGACGGCGTCATCCGTCGCAATGATGGCGGCCGGTGCGACTGGGCGCTCGAGCAGGTCCGTCTCGTGTGCTTCGGCTGCGGCGAATGAGCGGATGACCCGGGCCCGGGACCGGGTCCCGTGCGCCTCGTAGATCCGCACGATCACGTCGCCACTGCCGTCTTCGGCGAGCTTGACCGCCTCGATGACCACGGCAGGGTTGTCGACCGTGAAGAGCGGCTCGATCGGCGTAGAGCCGATGCCCGCGACGGTGCGCAGCGGTAGGTTCAGCCGGTAGCCCTCATATACCGCGTCGGGAATACTCGCGCCGACGCGGAGGGCGACGCGGAATTCGTGCTCGCCCTGATCGGCGGTCGGGTCGGGATAGACGGCGGCCCGTAGCAGAGTCAGTGCAACGGTAGTGCCGATGCGGGCCGCCGCTGCGGGCGGGGCCGTATCCGTCACCCGGTCGGGGCTGGCGGTGCTGCCGACGCGGACTTCTCCGTCACGGCTGGAACCCTGGCTGACGCTGGCATCCTCGCCGGGGCTGGAATACCCAGCTGCGTTCGCGTCCTGCCCGGTGCCGGGGTCACGCCGTGGAGCATCCGTTTCGCCTGGAGCAAACGCGGTGCGGATGATCGCGTGGCCATAGGTGGAGTCGTTGGCAACCGCGACGCCGAAACCCGGTTCGCCGACGTGGACCCAGCGGTGGGCGACGGTTTCGAAACGGGCAGCATCCCAGGAGGTGTTCGCATGCGTCGGGCGGAATATGTGCCCGAACTGGATCTCGGAGGAGGCCCGGTCGGCCTTGACGTCGAGCGGAAAGTTCAGTCGCAGCAGCTTCTGCCGCTCATGCCAGTCGATTTTGACGTGCAGGTCGATCGCGCTTGAATCCGACGCGAGAGTCACATCTTCGACGACCGAAGACTCGCCAAATCGTCGTGTGACGCGCACGCCGACCTGGCCGACCGGACGCTGGTCGAGCTGCTCAACCGAGTCGGCATCGGTGAGTGCCTCGAACAGGCGCGCGTGCGGGGTGTCGATGTCCCAGGCATCCCACTGAGTGGGGGTGTCCCGGTGCAGGGTGAGCAGGTTGGCTCGCGCTCCGGCCGGCACGACCTGGCGGTCAACGTGCCGATCGTAAACCGAGGTGAACAGTCCGTCGTCGTCGATCGTGACGGAGACGTGCTCGTTCGTCAGGACCCAGCCGGCCGGAGTGCGTGAGATTATGGCCCCGGCGTGCGCGGCGGCAGAGTCCCCCACCGCAGTCGCGGAAGCGCGCACGGGAGCAGTCTCCCCAGCATCCCGGCCCGAACCCTCCGCGCTCGTCGCCTCGTCACCCGCAGCACCGGCGCCGAGAGCATCGGCACCCTGAGTATCGGCGCTCGCGCTGCCGCCGAGCGCCGGCACGCCCGCCCGCGCATAGGGCCCCGCATTGAGCACGACCGCGCCATCGCCCGGCCCGACGAGCGCACGAATGGATGCCACAATCACCCCATCGAGCACGCCAGCGACCCGCACATACTCGCGCTCGGCCTGCGCGTGCACCCAAGCGATCGATGACCCCGGAAGGATGTCGTGAAATTGTTGCAGCAACACCGTCTGCCACGCGTTCTCGAGTGCCGCCCGCGGATACTGCGCCCCCACGCGCACGGCGGCCGTCGTCGCCCACAGTTCCGCCTCCCGCAGCAGGTGCTCGCAGCGCCGATTCCCCTGCTTGGTGCGAGCCTGGGAGGTGAGCGTGCCGCGGTGAAACTCCAGATACAACTCGCCCGACCACACCGGCGGCGCCGCATACTCGGCCTCCGCCGCTTCAAAGAACCGCCGCGGGCTGGACAGTTCGACCGTCGGCGATCCCTCAAGCGACGCGGTACGGTGGGCAGCGGCGATCATCTCCTCGGTCGGACCGCCGCCACCGTCGCCCCAACCGAACGGCACGAGCGAGGTATTGGCCACGCCCTTCTCCGCGAACAACCGCTCGGCCCTGGCCAGTTCCAGACCGGAGAGCTGCGCGTTGTAGTCGGCAACCGGTGGAAAGTGCGTGAAGACGCGGCTGCCGTCGAGCCCCTCCCAGAGAAAGCTGTGGTGCGGAAACAGATTCGTGTCGTTCCAGGACAGCTTCTGGGTGAGAAACCAGCGACTGCCGGCGGCACACGCGATTTGAGGAAGTGCCGCGGAGTAGCCGAACGAGTCGGGCAGCCAGACTTCGAGCGGTTCCACCCCGAACTCGCGCAGAAAGAACCCCTTGCCGGCCACGAATTGCCGGGCCAGGGCCTCGCCGCCGGGCATATTCGTGTCGAATTCAACCCACATCCCTCCGACCGGAACGAAGTTGCCGGCCGCGACGGCTTTACGCACGCGCTCGAACAGCTCCGGGTAGAACTGCTGGAGCCAGGCATACTGCTGCGCCGACGAGGCCGCGAACACAAAGTCGGGGTGCCGGTCGATCAGGTCGAGCACGTTGGACCAGGTGCGTGCGACCTTGCGCACGGTCTCACGCACCGGCCAGAGCCACGCGCTGTCGATGTGCGCGTGGCCAACCGCGTGCACCCGGTGCGCGCTGGCGTTGGCTGGGCTGGCGAGCACCGGAGCCAGGGCGGCGCGTCCGGCTTCCGCGGTGCCGCCCACATCGTTGGGGTCGAGCAGATCGAGGCAGCGTTCCAGGGCGCGCAGAATGTTCGCCCGCCGCGGCGATGCGGCCGAAAGCTCGCGGCGCAGTCCGTCGAGTGTGAACACGTCCTGGGCGAGCTGCCAGACCTGCGTGTCGCGCTGGGCGACATCCGCTTGGCGAAGCAGGTAGAGCGGTGTGCTGCCGGCGGTGCCAAGATCGCCGAGCAGGGTGGGAGTGAAGCTGAAGTCGGCGGCGATATTAGGGTTGGCGGCGGCCTCGATATAGAGGTCAATGGTGTCGCCGACCACCGTCACGGTGCGATTTAACGATTCCACGCCCTTGAGGACCCGGCCATTCGAGCTATAGGCGGTGCCCTCGGCCTGGAAGCCCGGCACAGCGACGGTGAACCCGAGGTCGACGACGACCTCGATGCGGGTATCGGCCAGGCCGGCCCATTTGGACGGTACCACTCCGGTGAGATGAAACCAGACAGTGCCCCACGGCCTTCCCCACGACTCGCCGACGACGAATGGTTCAAACGGATGCGAGACCGCCTCGGCAAACGAGACCGGCTCCCCCGGCGCGACCCAGGCGGTGACCGTGAGCGGCGCGGTGGCCCGGTAGATCGCTGGCTGCAACCGTTCGCGAACAAAACGGTTCAGCCGGGCCTCGACCAGTGCGCTGTCGTCATGCATGCTGGCATCCTACGACCGTCGCGCGCGGGCCGTTCGGCCGGTTCCCGGCGGGTTCCTGCGCGATGCCGGTCTATGAGGCCCTGGGCCCACCTTGTGACACCCGGCCCACGATAGATCATGGGCCCGCTTTCCGGGCCCGGAAAGTAATGCACGCACGGGAGGAACACGAACGGCCCCGCCACCTGCGTGACGGGGTCGTTCGCACTGCAGGAACTAGTCCTTGAGGTGGTAGCGCACGCTTGCGAGTTCGGCGCGCAGTGCCGGCGGAACCTTGTCGCCGAACTTGTCGAAGTATTCCTCGGTCAGGTCGCACTCGGCGAGCCAGCTGGTCTGGTCGATCGCAAACAGCTGGTCAACGGATTCCTTGGACAGGTCGAGACCGTCCAGGTTCAGCGCACCTTCGGCCGGCAGCAGTCCGATCGGGGTGTCGACGGCGTCGGCGCTGCCCTCGATGCGACGAATCATCCATTCGAGAACCCGCGAGTTCTCGCCGAATCCGGGCCAGATGAAGTCGCCGTCCGGGCCCTTGCGGAACCAGTTCACCTGGAAGATCGCCGGGGCGTTGGTGCCGAGTTCCTTGCCGACCTTGAGCCAGTGGCCCCAGTAGTCGGCCATGTTGTAGCCGCAGAACGGCAGCATCGCGAACGGGTCCCGACGCAGCTCGCCGACGATGCCGTCAGCGGCCGCGGTCTTCTCGGAGGAGATCGTCGCTCCCATGAAGACGCCGTGCTTCCAACTGCGGGCCTGGGCGACCAGCGGAACGTTGGTCGCGCGACGGCCGCCGAAGACGATGGCGTCGATCGGCACGCCGCCGGCCGCTTCCCAGTCGTCGGCGATCGACGGGCACTGGGCGGCCGCAACGGTGAAGCGCGAGTTCGGGTGGGCGGCGGTTCGACCGGAGTCGGGCGTCCAGTCCTTACCCTGCCAGTCGATCAGGTGATCGGGAGCCTTGTCGGTGAGCCCTTCCCACCAGACATCTCCGTCGTCACGCAGGGCGACGTTGGTGAAGATCGTGTTGCCCCACATGGTGGAGACGGCGGTCGGGTTGGTGGTTTCACCGGTTCCGGGGGCGACTCCGAAGAAGCCGGCTTCCGGGTTGATCGCCCAGAGGCGTCCGTCTTCGCCCTGGCGCAGCCACGCGATGTCGTCGCCGATGGTCTCGACCTTCCATCCGGGAATGGTCGGGCGCAGCATCGACAGGTTCGTCTTGCCACAGGCGGAGGGGAAGGCAGCGGCCACGTGGAACACGCCACCCGCGGGTGAGATCAGCTTGATGATCAGCATGTGCTCGGCCAGCCAGCCCTGATCGCGGCCCATCACCGACGCGATGCGCAGCGCAAAGGACTTCTTGGAGAGCAGGGCGTTTCCGCCGTAGCCGGAGCCGTAGGACCAGACCTCGCGGGTATCGGGGAACTGCACGATGTACTTGTCATCGTTGCAGGGCCATTCCACATCGGGACGGGTGATTCCCGATGCGTCGACGAGCGGGTACCCGACGCTGTGCACGGTGTGCACCCACGGGTCGCCGGCTTCGATCATAGTCAGCACGGTCTCGCCCATCCGCGTCATAATGCCCATGTTGAGCACGACATAGGGGGAATCGGTGATCTCAACGCCCAGCTGCGAGATGGGTCCGCCGAGCGGGCCCATCGAGAACGGCACGATGTACATTGTCCGACCGCGCATGCTGCCGGCGAAGACACCACGCAGTTCGGCGCGCATCTTGACCGGTGCGGCCCAGTTATTGGTGGGGCCGGCATCCGCTTCATCGTTGGAGCAGATGAAGGTGCGGTTTTCGACGCGGGCAACGTCTTTCGGGTTGGTGCGGGCGAGAAAGCTGTTGGGGCGCCATTCCGGGTTTAGGCGGATGAGCTGGCCGGAGGCGACGAGCAGTTTGGAGAGCTCGTTGGCCTCGCGCTTGGAGCCGTCGCACCAGACGATCGCGTCGGGCTCGGTCAGGCGGGCAATCTCATCAACCCAGGCCTGCAGGTTGGGGTCGGTGCTGCCCGTGCGCGTCGGGTACGAATCCCCGTTGGTCTGGAGGGAAGATTTGGTGAGAGTCATATGCTGGCCTTTCCGGTCGCCGGGTATCGAGAAAAAGTTGCGAAGTGGTCAAAAACGTCGGGCCCCGTTGCTGTCAGACGCTCTGCAAAACCATAATTTCGTCTTACACACCAACAATGGCCCTGCTTTGAGCCCCAAACCTGCAATATTGCTACTTAAGAAATGCAGTTCTTTAGATATCGTTAAGGAATGTCGCCTCAAGCCTCCGATCTGATCCTGCTCGGCCATCGCATCCGTCACTTTCGGGGGGAGCGCGGTCTCACCCTCGACCAACTGGGTGCGCTCGTTCACCTCGCCGGCAGTCAGCTGTCGCTGATCGAGAACGGCCGTCGCGAGCCGAAGCTGTCGACCCTGCAGGATCTCGCGACGGCCCTCGTTGTAGACCTGGCCGAGCTGCTGCGCCGCGAAGCTCCAAACAATCGGGCGGCGCTCGAGATCGAACTGGACCGTGCCCAGAAAAATCCGCTCTACGGGGCGCTCGGCCTGCCCGTCGTAAAAGTCACTAAGGGGATGCCGCTGCCCGCCATCGAATCGCTGCTCGGCCTGCACCGGGAGCTGTCCCGCCGGGCCAGCGAAGCCATCGCGACGCCGGAAGAGGCGCGGCGAGCCAACACCGAACTGCGCGAGCGGATGCGGGAACAGGGCAACTATCTGCCGGCCATCGAGGAACTGGTCGAGGAACGGGTGCGCGCGAGCGGCCACGTCTCGGGCGCACTCACCCACCGCGAGGTCAGCGTCATGGCCGATCAGCTCGGATTCAGCCTGATCTACGTGAACGATCTGCCCAACTCCACCCGCTCGGTGACCGACCTGGCCAATGGGCGCATCTACCTGCCGCCCGCGTCGATTCCCGGCGGGCACGGCCTGCGGTCGATGGCCCTGCAGGCGATGGGGCACCGGCTGCTCGGGCACGAACGGCCGGGCAGCTACGCGGAGTTCCTCTGGCAGCGGCTCGAGATCAACTACTTCGCGGCGGCCTGTTTGATGCCGCGCGAGGCATCCGTCGCCTTTCTGTCGAATGCCAAGCAGGAGCGCGAGCTGTCGGTGGAGGACTTTCGCGACACCTTCGGCGTGACCCATGAGGCTGCAGCGTTGCGACTGACCAACCTCGCCACCTCGCACCTCGATATGACCCTGCACTTTCTGCGCGTCAACGGCGACGGCGCTCTGCAAAAGGGGTACGAGAACGACGATCTGCCGTTTCCGGTGGACGTGACCGGGTCGATCGAGGGCCAGTACGTCTGCAAGCAGTGGAGCGCCCGCAGCGCCTTCACCCACACCAACCGCACCACCGAGTACTACCAGTACACCGACACCCCGGCCGGTACGTTTTGGTCGGCGACGCAGACCGGGTCAACGGATGCCGGTGAGTTTTCGATCAGCGTCGGCGTGCCGTTTGCGCAGGCGAAGTGGTTTCGCGGGCGGGAGACCACGCAGCGCACGGTGTCGCGCTGTCCCGATGAGTCGTGCTGTCGTCGGCCGAACTCGGATGCGGCCGCACGTTGGGCCGGCCGGGCCTGGCCGAGCGCCCGGCTGCACGCACACGTGCTGTCGCCGCTGCCGTCCGGCACGTTTCCCGGGGTCGACGACTCCGAGGTCTATGCGTTTTTGGAGGCGCACGCGGCAAAGTAGCCGGATTATGTAGATTGGGATCAGGTTTGATCGCCAATAATACCCAGGAGACCGCATGAGACTGATCGAGGCCCCGATTAGCCCCGCCTCGCCCACCCGGGTGCGCGAGCCCGACCGGACTCCCCTGCGCGTCGGTCTCGTGCAGCATCGCTGGCACGCGGACGACGCGACGCTCGAGGCGGAGCTGGCCGAGGGCATCCGTTTGGCGGCTGAGGCTGGCGCCCGCATCGTGTTTCTGCCGGAACTGACCCTTAGCAAATACTCCGGCAATGTACGAGCCACCGGCATTCCCAAAGCGGATGCCGAGCAGCTCCTGGGCGGCCCCACCTTCGCTTTCGCGGCCGAACAGGCACGGCTGCACAGCGTCATCCTGCACGCCTCGCTGTTCGAGCAGCCGGCTGAAGCCGACGAACCGAACGACCCACGCGGTTACAACACGGCCATTCTGGTGTCGCCGGCCGGCGAGCTCCTCGGTCGCACGCGCAAAATGCACATCCCGGTCACGGCCGGGTATTACGAAGACACCTACTTTCGGCCGGGGCCGGCCGAGGACGCGTACCCGGTCTACGACGTGGCCGGTGCACGCCTGGGGCTACCCACCTGCTGGGACGAGTGGTTTCCCGAGGTCTCCCGGCTGTATGGGCTCGGCGGCGCCGAAATTCTCGCCTACCCGACCGCGATCGGATCTGAACCGCTGTTTCCGAACTTCGACACCCAGCCGATCTGGCAGCAGGTCATCGTGGCCAACGGCATCACGAGCGGACTGTTCGTGGTCGTGCCGAACCGGCACGGCGACGAGGGCGACCTCACCTTTTACGGCTCGTCGTTCATCTCCGACCCGTTCGGACGGGTGCTCGTGCAGGCGCCTCGCGGCGAGTCGGTGGCGCTCGTGGCCGACCTGGACCTGACCCAGCGCGAGGAGTGGCTCGCCCTGTTTCCCTTCCTGATGACTCGACGCCCGGACAGTTATGCCGGGCTGGTCGCGCCGGTCGACCCGGCGCATCCGTTTGGATCGGCGATCGCATGACCTGGCGCATGCCAGCCGAAACCGCGCCGCAGGACCGTGTGTGGATGGCGTTTCCGGTGGGCGGCTACACCCTCGGCTACACTGCGACTGAAGCCCACGAAGCCCGCCGCACCTGGGCCGCCGTCGCCCACGCCGTGGCCGAATTCGAACCCGTGCGCATGGTCGTCGACCCCGCCGAGCGCGCCGTAGCCCGGCGCTATCTGTCGGCCGAGATCGAGGTGCTCGAGGCTCCGCTGAACGACAGCTGGATGCGCGACATCGGCCCGAGTTTCGTGCACGACGACACCGGCCGGCTCGGCGCCGTCGACTGGACCTTCAACGGCTGGGGCGGCCAGGACTGGGCCACCTGGGACCACGATTCGAAGATCAGCCGATTCGTAGCAAATGCCGCCGGTGCGGCAGTCGTGTCGTCCGCGCTCGTGAACGAGGGCGGCGGAATCCACGTCGACGGCGCAGGAACCGTGCTGGCGACGGAGAGCGTGCAACTCGGTTCGGGTCGCAACCCCGGCGCCACGCGCGCCTCGGTCGAGGAGGAGCTTCGCCGCACGATCGGCGCGGAGCACGTCGTCTGGCTGCCACGCGGCCTCACCCGCGACCACGAGCGATTCGGCACCCGTGGGCACATCGATATGGTCGCCGCGCTGCCATCGCCGGGCACGATTTTGCTGCACGCCCAGAACGATCCGGGTCACCCCGACTACCCGCTCACCCGCGAATTTCGCGGTCTGCTGGCCGGCGCGCACGACGCGGCCGGGCGATCGTTCACAATCATCGACCTGCCGGCGCCCGCTGTGCTGCGCGACGACGAGGGGTTCGTGGACTACAACTACGTCAATCATCTCGTCGTCAACGGCGGCGTCATCGCCTGCAGCTTCGGCGAGGAGCGGTCCGATTCCCTGGCCCGCGACGTGCTCGCGGCCGCCTATCCCGGGCGCCGCTTGATGTCGGTCGACGCGCGGCCGCTGTTTGCGCGGGGCGGCGGCATCCACTGCATTACGCAGCAGCAGCCGTCTACGCCGCTGCCAGCCTGATCAGGCTTCGACCGGTCGGCGCCTGTTGCGCCACAGGGCGAAGATCAACGGCAGAACGACGACGATTCCGAACATGAGATAGGCCACAGTGCCCAGCTCGTTGTGCAGTAGCTGGACGCCGAAAACCAGTAGGCCGACGTGGAGAATTCTCCAGCCCAGCATGGGCAGCTTCTGGCGAACCGTGGGATTCACATAGTTTCCCGAGCCTCGATTCTGCCCCGATATTCTCGCAGCTCCTGCCAGACCGAGGGCGGTCGAGATGGCGACGAGAACGGTGCCCAGCAGAAGCTCCATCAGCGCTGTGACCCTCGGGCGACCCGCCCATTGTGCCAGGCGCGAATCACGATGAACGGTCCCAGCACGGCAATGGTGAGCAGCACGAAAGCCCAGGCACCGATCTCCGGCGTCATGAGGTTCGCGCCCCAGATCACCAGCGCGACGGCTCCGACATTCAACAAAACGGATGCCCGTGGCCGGCTCGGTGCGCTGGTGAACATGGGCAGCGGCGTCGTTGGGTTCGCCCAGGCCACGAGCAGTACTCCGTAGACGGCACAGGCGAACCCGGCCAGAACGAGGATCGTGCCGAATATCACTGCCATACGAGGGTTCCCCTAAAGAGTCGTTCCTTCGAACCTACAGCTCTACTTCGGCTGCATCCGAATCGCCCCGTCAAGTCGGATAGTTTCTCCGTTGAGCATGGGATTTTCGATGATATGCCGAACCAGGAATGCGAACTCCTGAGGGTCACCGAGCCGGGACGGATGCGGCACCTGGGCTCCGAGAGAATCCCGCACCGGCTGCGGCAGCCCCTGCAGCATGGGCGTGTCGAAGATGCCGGGCGCGATCGACATCACTCGAATCAGGCTCTGCGCGAATTCGCGGGCGAGCGGAAGCGTCATCGCGGCGACGCCGCCCTTGGACGCGGCATAGGCGGCCTGCCCGATTTGCCCGTCGAAGGCAGCGACCGAGGCGGTGTTGACGATGACGCCGCGTTCGGCGCCGCCCTGGCGGCCCGGGTCTCCGACGGGTTCGGTGAGCTGCATCGCGGCGGCAGCCAGCCGCACGACGTTGAAGGTTCCGATCAGGTTGATGCGAATCGCCCGCTCAAAATCTTCAAGCGGCAGCGGGCCGTCGCGGCCGACCGTGCGGGCGCCGGGCGCGATGCCGGCGCAATTGATCACGATGCGAAGCGGCGCTTGGGCCACCGCCGCGTCGACGGCGGCCTGCACGTCGCCGGCGCTCGTCACGTCGCCCGCCACGAAGCGGGCCCGGTCGCCGAGCTCGGCGGCAATTGCGTCGCCGGGAGCGCCGGGGAGATCCAGCAATACGACGGATGCGCCGGCTTCGTGCAGGGTGCGAACGCAGGCCAGGCCGAGGCCGGAGGCGCCTCCGGTAATGAGGGCGGAGCATCCGTCAATCTGCATCAGAGCCTCTCAATCAAGGTGGCGTTGGCCATGCCGCCGCCCTCGCACATGGCCTGCAGGCCCCAGCGACCGCCGGTCATTTCGAGGTGATTGAGCAGCGTGCCGAGCAGGCGCGTGCCCGAGGAACCGAGCGCGTGGCCGAGGGCGATGGCGCCGCCGCGCGGGTTGAGGCAATCGGGGTCGGCGTGAAGTTCGCGCAGCCAGGCCAGCGGCACGCTCGCAAAGGCCTCGTTGATCTCGTAGGCGTCGATATCGTCGATGCCGAGGCCGGCCCGCGAGAGGATGCGCTGGGTCGCCGGAATCACGCCGGTCAGCATGAGCATAGGGTCGCTTCCCATCACGGTGAAGCTGTGAAACCGGGCGCGGGGGTTCAGACCGAGCTGCGCGGCCCTCTTGGCGCTCATGATCAGGGTCGCCGAGGCGCCATCGGTGAGCGGTGAGGAGTTACCGGCCGTGACGTGCCAGCCGAGCTTCGGAAAGCGTTCCGCGAGCGTGTCGGTACGAAAGGCGGGGCGCAGTCCGGCGAGTGAAGCATGCGAGGTGCCCGGGCGGATGGTCTCGTCCTCGCTGATCACGCTGCCGTCCGGCCGGGTGACGGCCACGATTTCGCCGCCGAAATCACCCCGGTCAGCCGCCGCTGCGGCGAGCCGGTGCGAGCGGGCCGCGTAGTTGTCGAGGGCGTCGCGGCCCAGGTTCCACTTCTGATTGATGAGCTCGGCCGACACCCCCTGGTTGACCAGGCCGTCGGGGTAACGCTCGTGCATGAGCGTGCCGAACGGGTCCTGCCCGCCGGCCGTAGACCCGAGGGGTACCCGACTCATCGACTCGACGCCGCAGGCGATGACCACGTCGGCGTTGCCGCTCATCACGGCCTGGGCGGCGAAAGTGGCGGCCTGCTGGCTCGAGCCGCACTGCCGATCGATCGTCGTACCGGGCACGGTGTGCGGAAAGCCGGCACTCAACAGGGCGGTGCGGGTCACGTTATTGCCTTGCTCGCCGGCCTGGCTGACACAGCCGCCGATCACGTCATCGATCAGTGCCGGGTCGAGGTTGTTGCGGCTGACCAACTCACGCAGCACCGTGGCCAGGAGGTCGGCCGGATGGATGCCGTCCAGGGCTCCACCGGGTTTGCCCCGGCCCGACGGGGTGCGCAGAACGTCGATGATGACAGCTTCATTGCTCATGCCCCCAGCCTAGGCCCGACGGGCTCGGGTGGCAGAAGGGGTTACCCGGACAGCGCCCACATCGCGACGGCACTCGCGGCGGCGACGTTGAGGGAGTCGATGCCGTGCTTCATCGGAATCTGCACGACGGTGTCCGATGCGGCGAGCGCCTTGGGGGTGAGTCCCTCGCCCTCGGCGCCGAGCAACAGGGCCAGACGTTCGTGTGCGGTACCGTCAAAATCGCGCAGGCTGACTGCATCCGGCGTCAGCGCGAGGGCCGCCACATGAAAGCCGTGCCGGGTGAGTAGGGCGCGGGTCTCGGTCCAGTCGCCGGCCCGGGTCCACGGCACCTGCAGCACCGTGCCCATCGAGACCCGGATGGCGCGACGGTAGAACGGGTCGGAACAGCGCGGCGTAACCAGAATGGCATCCGCTCCGATGGCGCCGGCCGAGCGAAAGATGGCGCCGACGTTGGTCGGGTCGGCCACGTTTTCGAGGATGACGATGCGACGCGCATCGGCCAGCAGGCTGTCGGCGCTCGGCAGTTCGGGTCGGTGCATCGAGGCGATCAAGCCGCGGTGCAGAATGTAGCCGGTGAGGTCGGCGAGCATTTCGCCGGGGCCGACAAAGACGGGCACCTCGGCCGCGTAATCGCCGAGCACCGCGAGCGCCTCATCGGCTGTGTTGCCGAGCGCGAGCACGGATCGTGGAATGTGCCCGGCGCGCAGAGCCCGCTCCAAAACCAGGGCTGATTCGGCGATGTACAACCCGTGTTCGGTGCCGCGGACCTTCTTGAGGGCCACGTCGGTGAGGTGGGCATAGTCGACCAGTCGCGGGTCGCTCAGGTCGTTGATCGCGATCAGGGGCATCCGCAAAGTCTAGCCAGCGGCGCGGTGCACCCGGCTCGAGCGGCATAACTCCTGCAATTTCACGGACCCGGCCGCGCGGGCCCCGGAAATCCGGGGCCCGCGCCGGGTCGACGCTCAGATTGCAGGAGTTATGCCGGACGAAGCTACTTCGTGGACACCGTCTGCACAGCCAGGGCGAGCGTGCCGTCAGCGAGGCTGCCCCAGGCGTAGACGATGGTGTTGGTGCGCGGGGCGATCGTGACTTCCGCCGGGCCGAGCAGCGGCGCGGTCGTTCCGGCGGCGGCCACGACGGCGCTGATCGTGCCGACCGGCAGATCGAGCACGGCCTGCGACGGATTGGTCAGGCCGGCGACGGCAACGGCGCCGTTGGCGAGAACGTCAACGGCCGGAGCGGCCGCAACGTGGCGCACGGTGAGGCGGCCCTGTCCGGCGGCCAGCGGCTTGGTGTCATCGTTGTACAGGGTGGCGGTGGGAAGGCCGGCATCCGTGAGGTGGGCAACCGCCGTGAAACTGCGATTGGCCGTGACCGTGATTGTCGTCGAGCCGCTCACGGCGATCGACGGAAGTGGCGAGCCGTTGGCGCTGCCGCCGACTTCGAGGGAATCTGCCGCGGAGATTCCGACGGTGTGGGTGCCGGCCGTGAGCTTCAGCGGGCCGAGCAGGGTTCCAGGCATGAAATCGGCGACGACGACGCGACCGTCGACCGAGATGTCGAGGGTCAGTCCGGGAATGGCGTGCAGCACCGACACGGATGCCATACCCGGTGAAGCGGATGCCGCGGGAACGGCCGCCTGCGCCGGCGCGAGCCCGGCGAGTGCGACGAGAAGGCCGGCGGAAATTCCGACGGCGATGGACTTGCGCATTGCTACCTCCAGGTTGGTCGTTACGGAAGGCGGCTGTGCCTCCCTGGTAACAACTTCTCCGGTCGGGCGCGTTTCGGATGCACCACGGCGACTTATTTAGAGAAACGACTCAGAGCGGGTGTAATTCGCCGCGCACGATTGAGTCGCCGGAGTGTGCCGGGTCGCCGTCGGCGGGTTCGGCGGACACGTCCACCAGTGGGTATTGGGCGAGGTCGACGCTCGCGGGGATAGTGAAACGACCGAAGGAACCGTCGAGGAATCCGATGCTGACCAGGCCGGACGCATCCGCTTTGAGCAGCCAGACCTCGCGCAGGCCGGTGCCCGGCGGATTCGGCGCGTCGAGGTCGACGACGACCGAGCGGCGGCCGTCGGCGGTTTGCTCGACCCGGACCGACCCGCTCGCGGCCCATCCCGGCAGGGCGTCGAGGGCGCCTTCGGCCACGACTTGCTCGGGTGGCGGGCCGGCGGTGCTCGCCACGCCGATGGCGATGCCGCCGATCAAGCCGATCATGCCGGCGGCTGCCGCGAACGGGACCCAGCGGCGGAGGGACAGCAGACGCACGGGTGCTGGTTCGACCGACGACTCGGCCGTCGGTTCGGCCGCCGCCGGGTCGGCGACCGGCGAAGCAGGTGCCTGGGGCGGAGCCGCAGCATCCGTCGCGTCAGCGGTTTTCGTGAAGGGGGGTGGTGTGTGCACCGCGTTGCTCAGCCCGAGTTCGGCCTGGATGCCTGCCCAGACGCCCGCAGGCGGGGTGAGCCGCGAATCGAACCCGACGGAACGACCGAGTTGCACGACCTGCCACAGGGCGAGGTATTCCCCAGGGCACTCGGCGCAGGCGGCGAGGTGGGCCCGTTCCGCCGCGCTCGCGTCGACCTCGGCCAGCGCGAGCAGGTGCAGGTCGTCCGCGGCGATGTGGGTGCCATCAAGAGGAGTCATCGGACACCTCCAACCGGGTGCGGAGGCGGGTCAGGCTGCGCCGCATGTGGCTCTTGACCGTGCCGAGCGGCAGCCCCAGGCTATCGGCGATCTGCACCTGGGTGAGATCGTCGAAGAAGGCGAGGCGCATCACCTGCCGGGGCACGGGTTCGAGTCGGTCGATTTCGTCGCCGACCAGCACCCGGTTGACGACACTCAAACTGTCATCGATGCGGTGTGCCGGGATGGTCGCGGCGAGTGAGTCTTCGAGCCGCCGCTGGCGACTGCGTGCCTCGTGGGTGTCGGCAATCACGTGCCTCGTAATGCCGATCAGCCACGCCAGCAGCCGGGAACGGGCCGGGTCGAACCCACCGCGCCCCCGCCAGGCGGCAATGAAAACCTTCTGGGTGACGTCTTCGGCGTCGGACGCATTGGCGAGGGAGCGCACGGCGATCGTAAATACCAACGGTGACCAGCGGTCATACGCCGCGGCCAGGGCGCGCTCATCACCGTCCTGAAAGGCGCGGTCGAGGGACGCGTCATCGTCGGTAGGTGCGCTCACGTGAGGGTGGGTCCTTCGGGCCGAAACACGTACCGGGCAGGGGCACGGTGATCGCACTGTGTAAGTGACAACCTCCGCGCGCACCAGCATAGTGAGTTTCCTTCGACTCGGTTGCAGTTCTCCCTGCCAGCAGAAGGGGCCACAGCAGCAAACCCGACGTCGCGTGCTGTGGCCCTCCCCTGGCGGGAAACCACTTACTTATCTATTTCTCTCCTCGAGGGCGAAACGGATGTGCCCTGCGGCAATTTGCCGCTTTAGGGCGTCGGCGTGAGTGTGTACTTCGTCGACAGATACTCGTGAATGCCCTCGAGCCCGCCCTCGCGACCGAGGCCGGACTGCTTGACGCCGCCGAACGGTGCGGCCGCGTTGGAGACAACGCCGGTATTCAGGCCCATCATGCCGGTCTGCAGCTTGTCGATCATGCGCTGGCCACGGGCCAGATCGGTCGTGAACACGTAGCTGATCAGGCCGAACTCGGTGTCGTTGGCGAGGCGCACGGCATCCGCTTCGTCGGTGAAGGTGCTGATCGCGAGCACCGGGCCGAAGATTTCGTCGCGCAGAATGTCGCTGCCGGCCTTGACGTCGGTGAGCACGGTGGGTGCGTAGAAGGTGCCCTCGCGCTCGATTGCGGCGCCGCCGGTGAGCAGGGTCGCGCCGCGGGTGAGCGCATCTTGTACGAGCGAGTCAGCCTTGGCGACGGCTTTGCCGTCGATCAGCGGGCCGATGGTGATGCCGGCCTCTGTGCCGCGGCCGATCTGGAACGCTTCGACCCGCTCGGTGACCCGGCGGGCGAATTCTGCGGCGATGGACTCGTGCACAATGAAGCGGTTGGCGGCGGTGCAGGCCTGCCCGATGTTGCGGAACTTGGCGATGAGCGCGCCGTCGACAGCCTTGTCGAGGTCGGCGTCGGCGAACACGACGAACGGGGCGTTACCACCGAGTTCCATCGAGGTGCGCAGCACGTTCTCGGCGGAGAGCTTGATGAGCGACTTGCCGACCGCGGTCGACCCGGTGAAGCTGAGTTTGCGGAGGCGTCGGTCGGCGATGATCGGCTCGGAGACCGCGCCGGACTGCGACGTCGTGATGACGTTGACGACGCCGGCGGGCAGGCCGGCCTCTTCGAGCAGGGCCACGAAGTGCAGGGTGGTCAGCGGGGTGAGCGCGGCCGGCTTGACGACGACGGTGCAGCCCGCGGCGAGCGCCGGGGCGATCTTGCGGGTCGCCATGGCGAGCGGAAAATTCCACGGGGTGATCAGAAAGCAGGGTCCGACCGGCTGCTGGGTGACGATCATGCGACCGGTGCCCTCGGGGTTGGCACCGTAGCGGCCGCTGATGCGCACGGCTTCTTCGCTGAACCAACGCAGGAATTCGCCGCCGTAGGCGACTTCGCCGAGCGCCTCGGGCAGCGGCTTGCCCATTTCGATGGTCATCAACAGGGCAAACTCCTGCTTGCGTTCCTGCAGCAGATCGAATGCGCGGCGCAGAATTTCGCCCCGCACGCGAGCCGGGGTCGCCGCCCAGTCGGCCTGGGCAGCGTCGGCCGCATCGAGGGCAGCGGTACCGTCGGCCACGCTCGCATCGGCGATGGTCTTGATGACGCGGCCGGTGGCCGGGTCTGTGACATCGAGGGTGCGGCCGCCGGTGGCGGCAACCCACTTGCCGTTGATGTAGAGCTGGTTCGGCACGCGAGCGAGCAGCTCGGCTTCGTTCGTGTTCGTGTCTGTAACAACCGTCATTGGTTCTCCCCTACTTTGCCTGCCCGTCGATCTGACGGTATTAGCCTAGCTGCGCCCGCCGACAGGGCGGCTGGCTAACCGAGAGGACCTGGCCGAGTGCGAGAATACCAGCGTGTCGATTCCAGAATTCGCGGACCCCAAGGCTGCACCCGCCCACTCGCAAACCCTGTCGCGCGGCATCCGCATGCTGGAGATTCTCGCCGACACCGACAAACCCATGACGATCGTCGAACTCGCCGCCGCCCTCGACGTGCACCGCTCGATCGCCTATCGCATTCTGCGCACCCTGGAAGATCACGGTCTCGTTGTTCGCGACCCGGCGGGACTGGTACGGCTCGGCGCGCGACTGGCTGCCCTGGCGCGCGGGGTGTCCCGCGATCTGCAGGCCACTGCCCGGCCTGTGCTCACCCGCATCGCCAACGAGCTCGGCATGACCGCCTTCGTCGCGGTACTCGACCAGGGCGAGATCTTCACGCTCGTGAGTATCGAGCCGCGGCAGGCCCACGCGACGGTCGCACAGCAGCCTGGCACGCGGCATCCGCTGCACATGGGTGCACCGGGAATCGCGATCCAGTCAGGCCTGAGCGCGGCGCAATGGGCCGCGCTTGGCCACCCGGAAACCCGCCGCAGCGAGGCCGGGGAGGTCGTTGCTCTCGGCTACGCCTCGAGCCACAACGAGGTCATTCCGGGCCTGTCGTCGATTGCCGTTCCGTTGCTCGTGCCCGGGGAATCACCCGCCTCCCTCGCCGTCGTGTACATCTCGAGCCTGCACTCCCCCACCGACATCGGTGCTGTGCTCACCGCGGCCGCCCGCACGATCGTCGCAGAGCTCAGCTAGTCACCCCGCGACCGGAAAAACAACAATACTGACCAAAAGGTAGGTAATCGTAAAAAATCCTGCCATACTGCCGCAGTGCCGGTTTTCTCCGCACGATCCACAGACTTTGCAGCACCACCCGCCCAGCACCGCAGTGAGATACGAGGGAGTATTCCATGGCTATTACGACCGAGCGCACGCCAACGGCCAGCGCCAAACGCAGTGAGGAACGGCGGGTTCTCGCCGGCACCATGGTGGGTACCACCATCGAGTGGTACGACTTCTTCATCTACGCCCAGGCCGCCGGACTCGTGCTTGCCGGCCTGTTCTTCGCCCCGCTCGCCGGCGAGAACGCTCCGCTGGCCCAGCTGATCGCCTGGGCCTCGCTCGGCATCAGCTTTCTGTTTCGCCCGCTCGGCGCTATCGTCGCCGGACACCTCGGGGACCGCCTGGGCCGCAAGGCGATGCTGGTCTTCACGCTCGTCATGATGGGCGCCGCCACAGCGCTCATAGGTCTGCTGCCCACCTTTGACCAGATCGGCGTCTGGGCACCGATCCTGTTGATCGTGCTGCGCATCCTTCAGGGCTTCTCGGCCGGCGGCGAATGGGGCGGTGCGGCACTGATGAGCGTCGAGCACGCACCGATCAAAAAGCGTGGCTTCTTCGGTGCCTACCCGCAGATCGGCGTTCCGGTCGGCCTCATTCTCGCCACCGGAGTCATGATCGCCGTGACCACCTCAATGAGCCCGGAGGACTTCCTCGCCTGGGGCTGGCGAATCCCGTTCCTCGTCTCCGTGCTGCTCATCGTCGTCGGCTGGGTCATCCGCCGCGCGGTCGCCGAGAGCCCCGTCTTCAAGGAGATGCAGACGCGCAAGAAGGAATCTGCGGCTCCGCTCAAGCAACTGTTCAAGAACCACTCGCGCCAGGTCATCCTCACCGCACTCATCTTCATCGCCAACAACGCGGCCGGCTACATGCTTATCGCGTTCTTCAACTCCTACGCCACCAAGCCCGCTGAAGCTGGCGGACTCGGCATGGAGCGCACCCCGGTGCTCATCGCGAGCACCGTCGCCGCGTTCTTCTGGCTGGCATCGACGATGATGGGGGGCATCCTCTCCGACAAAATCGGTCGCGTGCGCACATTCCAGCTCGGCTACGCCTTCCTGTTCCTCTGGGCCATTCCGATGTTCCTGCTGATCGACACCGGCGACATCGTCTGGTTCTCGACGGCCCTCACCGTGCTGGCGGCCGGGCTCGGCTTCTCCTACGGCCCGCAGGCCGCGCTCTACGCCGAGATGTTCCCGGCCCAGGTGCGCTACTCGGGCGTGTCCATCGGCTACGCCCTCGGCGCTATTCTCGGTGGCGCCTTCGCCCCGCTCATCGCCCAGCTGCTGCTCGATGAGACCGGATCCACCACCTCAATCGGCATCTACCTCATGGGCCTCGCCGCGATTTCCTTCGTCGCGGTCACCCTCGTGAAGGAGACCCGCGGAATTCCGCTGGGCATCAGCACCCACGAGTAGACAGTTCAGTTTCAGACCGTGCCGCCCGGGTTTCGACCCGGGCGGCACGGTTTTTCTCTGCCCATCTCAGGCAAAACGAACCCTCGACATCCGCTCTCGAATCGTATATGGTTTCATATATAACCACCTGCAACGACGCGATTGGACGCTTATGACTCCCGAATCCCTGCCCGAACTGGGCCGGCCCGGCAAAGTGATCGCCGTGCACATCAATTACCCGTCCCGGGCCGCCCAGCGCGGGCGCACCCCCGAGCAGCCGTCCTACTTTCTCAAGCCCTCGACCAGCGTCGCGGCCAGCGGCGACACCATCGTTCGTCCAAGCGGATGCGAACTGCTCGCCTTCGAAGGCGAAATCGCGCTGGTCATCGGTCGCCGGCTGCGCGGCGTCAGTGTCGAGGAGGGTTGGGCCGGCGTCGCCGGGGTCACTGCCGCGAACGACTTCGGCGTCTACGACCTCCGTTACGCCGACAAGGGCTCCAACCTCAAGTCCAAGGGCGGAGACGGCTTCACCCCGCTCGGCCCGCGAGTCCTTGCCGCCGAGACCGTCGACCCGGCCAACCTGCGCATCCGCACCTGGGTCAACTCCGAGCTCGTGCAGAGCGATACCACCGCTGACCTGCTCTTTAACTTCGGTCGCCTCGTCGCCGACCTCTCCCAGCTGATGACGCTCGAGCGCGGCGATGTCATTCTCACCGGAACACCGGCCGGCGCCTCCGTCGTCGGGCCGGGCGACACTGTCGAGGTCGAGGTTGACGCCCCGACCATGCCCGGCGCGCCGAGCACAGGCCGCCTGATCACCCGGGTCGCCGAGGGCACCCAGAAGTTCGGCACGTTCGGCTCCGGCCCGAAGGTGGACGACTTGCAACGGGCCGAAGCCTGGGGCTCGGCCGAAGAGGCCGGCCTCGAACCGGCGTTCGTGCTCACCGATGAACTGAAGGCCCGCATCAACAGCGTCGGCACCGCCACCCTGAGCGCCCAGCTGCGCAAACGCGGCCTGAACAACGTGTCGATCGATGGCCTGCACTCGACCCGCCCGAACGCCCGGCTGGTTGGCCGGGCTCGCACCCTGCGCTTCATTCCCAATCGCGAAGACCTGTTCGATGCTGCCGGCGGCGGCCACAACGCCCAGAAGCGCGCCTTCGACAGCCTCGGCGTCGACGACGTGCTCGTGATCGAAGCCCGCGGAGAAACCGGCACCGGCACCGTCGGCGATATCCTCGCACTGCGCGCCCAGGTGCGCGGCGCCGCCGGCATCGTCACCGACGGCGGAGTGCGCGACCTCGCCGCGGTCAGCGCCCTCGATATGCCCACCTATCACCACGGCGGCCACCCGGCGGTGCTCGGCCGGCGCCACGTTCCGTGGGACTTAGGCCTCACGATCGCCTGTGGCGGGGCATCCGTCCAGCCCGGCGACGTGATCGTCGGCGACGCCGACGGGCTGCTCGTCATTCCGCCGCACCTCATCGATCAGCTCGTCACCGACAGCATCGAGCAGGAACGCGAAGAAACCTTCATCGCCGAGATGGTCGGCGAAGGCTTCAGCGTCGACGGCCTCTACCCGATGAACCCCGCCTGGAAGGAGAGGTACCGCGCATGGCTCGCCAGTCGATAGTGGATGCCGCCCCGCCGACCATCGGCAAGGCCCAGTTCGCCTACGACTGGCTGAAAACCCGCATCAACGATGGCACCTTCGGCCCCGGTTTTCGACTGGTCCTCGACCAGATCGCCCGGGATACGTCGATGAGTCCCGTTCCCGTGCGGGAAGCCATCCGCCGCCTCGAAGCCGAGGGTCTGGTGACCTTCGCCCGCAACGTCGGGGCGCAGGTGGCGATGCTCGACCCCACCGAGTACCAGCACACCATGCAGACCCTCGGCCTGGTCGAGGGCGCGGCCACCGCGCTTTCGGCGCCGACGCTGAGCCCGGCAGCGATAGCGCGCGCCCGGCAGATCAACGCGCAGATGCGCGACACGCTGCGCCACTTCGACCCGACCAGATTCACGTCGCTCAACCGTGACTTTCACTCCGAGCTGTACAGCACCTGCCCCAACCCGCACATTCTCGACCTCGTTCACCGCGGCTGGAACCGGTTGTCGGTGCTGCGCGAATCCACCTTCGGCTTCGTGCCGGGGCGCGCGGCCGAATCGGTCGCGGAGCACGACCATATTCTCGACCTGATTGAGCAGCACGCCTCGGCTGCAGAAATCGAACACGCGGCCCGCGACCACCGGCTGGCCACCCTGAACGCGTTTCTTTCATCTCGCAATAAGGAAGGCATTTCATGAAGTTCCGCAGCAACCCGAGCCAGATTCGCGGATCCATCGCCGCACTGATGACCCCGTTTACCGAAGGCGGCGCCGTCGACCATGCGGGCCTGACCAACCTGGTCAACTGGCAGATCGCCTCCGGCTCGCACGGCATCTCGATCGGCGGCTCGACCGGCGAGCCCAGCTCGCAGACCATCGCCGAACGCGCCGCCGCCATTCGCACCGTTGCGACCGCCATCAACGAGCGCGTGCATTTCATGGCCGGAACCGGTTCCACCAAGCTCGACGAGACCCTCGAGCTAACCGCGGCCGGCCGCGACGCCGGCATCGACGCCGCGCTCATCATCACGCCGTACTACGCCCGCCCCACCCAGGAGGCGCTCTACGTCTGGTACAAAACCGTCTGTGAAGAGTTCCCGGATCTGCCGATCGTGGCCTACAACGTGCCGAGCCGGACCGCCGTCGACATCGCGCCCGACACCGTGTACCGCCTCTACCGTGATTTCGATAACTTCGTCGGCGTGAAGGAAACCACGAAGGACTTCGAGCATTTCTCCCGCGTGCTGCACCTCTGCGGCCCGGACCTGCTGGTCTGGAGCGGCCTCGAACTGCTCTGCCTGCCGCTCATGGCCCTCGGCGGCGCCGGCTTCGTCAGCGCCACGAGCAATATCGCGCCTGCCGCCGTCGCGCAGATGTTTGAGGCCTGGGAACAAGGCGATTTCGCCACCGCCCGCAAGATTCACTATGGCCTGCACCCGCTCGTCGACCTGCTATTCGTGGAGACCAACCCGGCGCCGGGCAAGTGGGTCATGGCCCAGCGCGGCCTGATCGAGAGCGGCTTTGTGCGTCCGCCGCTGATCGAACCGACCCCCGGAGGCCTCACCAAGATGCGCATTTTGATGGATGCCGGCTCCGAGTACCTGACATCGACCGCCGGCTTCACCCTGACCGGGGCCTCCAAATAATGACTCATTACGTGCCCGCGGACCTGCCCACCAGCATCCGTCATTTCATCGGTGGAGAATTTGTCGACAGTGTCGGTGGGGAGACCTTCGATGTGCTCGATCCGGTGTCGAACCAGACCTACGCCACCGCAGCCGCCGGCCAGCAGGCCGACATCGACCTGGCCGTCGCCGCCGCGAAAGAAGCATTCGATCACGGACCCTGGCCGCGCCTGCTGCCCCGCGCCCGGGCCCGGGTGCTGCACCGCATCGCCGATGCCGTCGAGGCCCAGGACGCCCGGCTCGCCGAGCTCGAAACCTTCGACACCGGACTGCCGATCACGCAGGCGCTCGGCCAGGCGCAGCGCGCGGCCGAGAATTTTCGCTTCTTCGCCGACCTGATCGTGGCGCAGGCGGACGACACCTACAAGGTGCCCGGCAAGCAAATCAACTACGTCAATCGCAAGCCGGTCGGGGTGGCCGGGCTGATCACCCCATGGAACACCCCGTTCATGCTCGAGAGCTGGAAGCTCGCTCCCGCGCTGGCCTCGGGCTGCACCGTCGTGTTGAAGCCGGCCGAATTCACGCCGTTGTCGGCGAGCCTGTGGGCGGAGATCTTCGCCGCCGCGGGGGTGCCCGACGGCGTGTTCAACCTGGTCAACGGTATCGGTGAGGAGGCCGGCGATGCGCTGGTCAAGCATCCGGATGTGCCGCTCATCTCGTTCACCGGCGAGACCACGACCGGCCAGACGATCTACCGCAACTGTGCCGCGAACCTCAAGGGCATGTCGATGGAGCTCGGCGGCAAGTCACCCGCCGTGGTCTTCGCCGACGCCGACCTCGACGCCGCGATCGATTCGACCCTGTTCGGTGTGTTCTCGCTCAACGGCGAGCGCTGCACGGCATCGAGCCGCATCCTGGTCGAACGCTCGATCTACGACGACTTCTGCGCCCGTTACGCCGCCCGCGCCGCGAGCATCGTGGTCGGCGATCCGCACGACCCGGCGACCGAGGTCGGCGCCCTCGTGCACCCCGAGCACTACGCGAAGGTCATGAGCTACGTCGAAATCGGCAAGTCCGAGGGGCGTCTGCTTGCCGGCGGCGGCCGCCCATCCGGCCTGCCGGAGGGTAACTACGTCTCTCCCACCGTCTTCGCCGACGTCGCCCCGACCGCCCGCATCTTTCAGGAGGAGATCTTCGGCCCGGTCGTGGCCATCACCCCCTTCGAAACGGATGCCGACGCGCTCGCGTTGGCCAACGGGGTCAAGTACGGGCTGGCCGCCTACATCTGGACCACCGACCTGACCCGCGCCCACAACTTCGCCCAGTCCGTCGATGCCGGCATGGTCTGGCTGAACTCGCACAACGTGCGAGACCTGCGCACCCCGTTCGGTGGCGTCAAGGCGTCCGGCCTCGGCCACGAGGGCGGCTACCGGTCGATCGACTTCTACACCGACTCCCAGGCCGTGCACATCACCCTCGCCCCCGTGCACACCCCCCGCTTCGGAGCCCACTAGCTCGCCCCTTTGGGGACGGGGCCTGGGCCCCGTCCCCGGGCCCCGTTTAGAAACTGAACCCAGGTTCATAAGGTGGGCCCAGCCGCACCGCCCACCGACTCTTGCGGCCTCGAGAACCAGCCGTACGCATCCGCTTGACTCAATGAGGAGAACCCCATGACAATCCCCACCGCCACCCCGCCCGACATCCTGCGCTGCGCCTACATGGACATCGTCGTGACCGACCTGGCGAAGTCGCGCGAGTTCTACGTCGACATTCTCGGCCTCGTCGTCACCGAAGAGAGCGACACCGAGATCTACCTGCGCAGCTTCGAAGAATTCATTCACCACAACCTCGTGCTGCGTCAGGGGCCGATTGCTGCCGTCGCCGCGATGGCTTTTCGGGTGCGCAGCCCCGAAGACGTCGACCTCGCCGAGGCCTACTATAAGGAGCTCGGCTGCCGCACCGAACGTCGCACCGAGGGCTTCGTGAAGGGCATCGGCGACAGCGTGCGCGTCGAAGATCCGCTGGGTTTTCCGTACGAGTTCTTCTACGCCACCACCCACGTTGAACGCCTCGCCTGGCGCTACGACCTGCAGGGCCCGGGCGCGCTCGTGCGGCTCGACCACTTCAACCAGGTCACCCCCGATGTCGGCCGTGGTCGCAAATACCTCGAGGACCTGGGCTTTCGCGTTACCGAAGACATTCAGGACTCCGACGGCGTCACCTACGCGGCCTGGATGCGGCGCAAAGACACCGTGCACGACACCGCCCTCACCGGCGGCAATGGCCCGCGCATGCACCACATCGCGTTCTCGACCCACGAGAAGCACAACATCATCTACATCTGCGACAAGCTCGGCGCCCTACGCAAGAGCGATCTGATCGAGCGGGGACCTGGCCGCCACGGCGTCTCGAACGCGTTCTACCTCTACCTGCGCGACCCCGACGGGCACCGCATCGAGATCTACACACAGGACTATTACACCGGCGACCCCGACAACCCCGTCGTCACCTGGGACGTGCATGACAACCAGCGCCGCGACTGGTGGGGCAACCCCGTCGTACCCAGCTGGTACACCGACGCCTCACTCGTGCTCGACCTCGACGGCAACCCGCAGCCGGTGATCGAGCGCACCGAGCCTCGCGAAATGGCCGTGACCGTCGGCGCCGACGGCTTCTCCTACACCCGCAAGGACGACGCCCTGGCTGGCTTCAAGCTCGGCACGACCCTCTGATTCCGACCGGGCCCGGGCCCGGAAAGCGGGCCCATGATTGATCATGGGCCCGCTTCCTTAAGGTGGGCCCGCTCCGCCCAGATGGCCCGAGGTCCGCACGGTGGCGGATTCAGGATGGAGGTCGTGGCCGGGACGATACCGCCGCGTGTTTTCGCGGGGTGGGCGCACGCATCCGTTCTCGTTACCTGAATTCGCCACCGACCGGTGAGGAAACCGACACCGGAATGGGCCCCGCCGAAGCGAGAACCCGTGCCCGAAGACCCCACACCGCCGAACGGGGCATTGGCCTCGTCGGCAACGGTCTACGCAGGTCGCGGCTCAGACCAGAAACTCCAGCGCGGCCTGCTTGAACGCACGCGCACTCAGCGCGTTCAGGTGGGTGCGACCGGGCAGCTCGAGGTACTGCGCGCCGCGTTCGGCAGCGAGAGCCGCCACCCCGGCCGGAATCGAGTCGGCACCACCGGCTACAAACAGCTGCGGGATGCCCGCGGGCACGTCGAGCGTGCAGCCCACGACCCCCTGCACGCACGCCAACAGCGCCTGGCGGTCGGCACCGGCGGCGATGGAGGGGCCGAGCACCCCGGCAATAGTCGGATCCGCGGGAAGCGCGCCCGAAACGACGAACCGGTTGACCTCGTCAAGGTCCCAGGTCTCGAACAGCTCGACCGGACCGGCCCCGCCGAGCACGAGCCGCCGTACCCGTTCGGGCGCCAGCCGAACCAGGGCTGCCACGACCCGCGACCCCATGGAGTAGCCGATCACGTCGACCCGTTCCAGTTCGAGGGTGTCCAGCACGGCCACGAGGTCGGCGGCCAGCTGGCGCGGGGCGTAGTCGGCCGCCCGATGCGGCTTGTCACTCTGGCCGTGGCCACGCAGGTCGGGCGTGATCGCGCCGCGCCCAACCTCGGCGAATGCCCGCACCCAGCCGGATCCGCCCCAGGTCACCGCGGCGGTCGACGCAAAACCATGCACGAACAGCACCGGTCGCTCCCCCGGCGTGGCCTCGAAGGCGATGCGTATCCCGTCGAGACGCCGAGCGAACCGGGTCATTCGACGGCGTCGCTCGCGGCGAACACCGCGCCGGCGTGCGCCATCTCGGCGAGGGCGGTCTCGGTCGATTGCGCGGCGACTCCGGCGACCAGATCGGTCAGTACCCGCACATGCTGGCCGTGCTCGAGCGCGTCGAGGGTGGAAGCGCGCACGCAGTAATCGGTGGCGAGACCGACCACGTCGATCTCGGTCACCCCGTGCTCGGTCAGCAGCGACCCCACGGTCTGTCCGGCCTCGGTGGTGCCCTCGAAGATGGAGTACGCGGGCTTGCCCTGGCCCTTACGAATGTGAAAGGTCACGGCATCCGTTGTGAGAGCCTGGTGATATTCGGCGCCCGCGGTGCCGGCCACGCAGTGCACCGGCCAGGTCGTGACGTAGTCGGGTGCCGTGTCGCGGGCAAAATGGCCACCGTTGTCATTGCCGATATCGTGCCAGTCGCGCGACGCGAAGACGTATTTATAGGCAAGCGGATGCTGCGCGAGCAGCGCGCTCACGCCCGCTGCGACGGTCGCCCCGCCGTCAACGCCCAGGGCACCGCCCTCGGTGAAATCATTCTGAACGTCGATGATGAACAGGGCGCGGGTCACTGTGGCTCCTTTTGGACAGTCAGTTGTTACATGGTCAGTTGTTCGACAGATTATCGCCACAGTGGAAGAAACCGGTGGTCAGTGTGTCGATGGCGATTTTCGCGTTCGAGCTGACGTTGCCGATCGCGTAGATGGCGAAGGTGAGCGGGGTACCGTCGGCGGCGTGGATGATGCCGGAGAGCGTGTAGCCGGTATCGATCCAGCCGGTTTTGGCAAAGATGGCGCCGTCGGCGGCGGAATTCGCACCGGCGAAACGGTCAGCGTAGGAGAGCGATCCTCGCGGCCCACCGGCGATCGGCAGGCCATCGAACAGCATGCCGAGGTTGCCCTCGCGGGCGTTGACCTTGACGAACAGGGCGGTCAGGTAGGCCGGCGACACGGCGTTGTGTGGGCTGAGGCCCGATCCGTCCTTGATGATCATGCCAGTGGTGTCGATGCCGTAGGCGGCGAGTCCGCCGACGATGCCCTGCTGCAGGGCTGAAAAGGAGTTGCCGGCACCGTTTTCGATCGCCACGAGGCGGGCGAGCATCTCGGCCAGGGTGTTGTCGCTCACGATCAGGGACTGCTGAATCAGGGTCGACACCGGCGCGGACTGCACGGCGCCCAGTTGGGCTGCACCGGCCGGGGCGGTGGCCTGGCTGATTTCGAGGCCACCGCCGAGAGCGTCAGCGAAGGCCTGGCCGGCGCGAGCGATCGGGTCTTCGCTGCGGGCGGACGTGCTGCGGGTGGGGTCGTTCCGGTCGCCGTCGACCATCAGCGCCGTAATTTCGGGCATGTAGCCGAGGCCGAGTTCGGTTCGGGCCCAGCCTTCGTCCCAGTCCGGGCCGGAGAAATAGGAGGAATCGAGCACGAGTGAAGTGATCGGCGGGTTGGCCGGGTCGGCGGCCCAGGAAACCATGGTCTGGGTGGCAAGGTCATCGAGGTGCGCGGCGCCGGTGTAGAACGGTTCCTGGCCGGTCGGCAGCCGCGACAGGGTGAGGTCTCCCCCGCCAACGAGCACGACCTGGCCGGGTTCGGAGCCCCGGACGACGCGGGTCGTGGCGCGGTAGTCGCTGCCGAGAACGTTGAGCGCCGCGGCCGAGGTGAGCACCTTCATGACGCTGGCCGTGCGCGAGGAGGTCGTGCCGCCCCGATCGAACAGCACCTCGCCGGTGTTGGCGTTGACCACCTGCGCCTGAAAATCGGCGAGTCTCGTGTCGGCGGCGAGCCCGGCAACCGAGCAGGTGCGCAGTCGGCTGGCTGCAGTCGCCTCGGCGGGCACCGGCCGCGCCGGGTCGACGGTCGGCGTGGGACTCGGCGTCGCCGTGGGTGTTCCTACAACGGATGCCACCACCGGCTCATTCGCGCCGGTCTGCGTTCCCGCGAACACGGCGCCACTGCCGAGCAGCACGAAGACGAGGGTGCCGGCGGCGATCAGCCAGGCGCGGCGGCGATCAGCGCTGACAGCAGCGATCCCGCCACGCGGGGCGTCAACCGCGGGGGACGCGGGTGTCTGCACTGGTTCTTCCACCTCCGTATGGTAACCGACCCGCCTCCAGGCCAGCTATTCGCCCGGGTAGCGCAGCCCGATCTGGGCCCGAACCGCGTCAAGGGTCGTCATCACGGCGACCGATTCTTCGGCCGGCATGATGTCGCTCGAGATTTTGCCGGCCCGAATCAGCTCCTCAACCTCGACCGCTTCGAACTGCATACCGCGGCCGGTGAACTCGGCCCGGGCGAAGGCCTCCAGCACGGTGCCGCCGTTGTCGAGCACTCGAAAACTGGTCGGCGCGTACCAAACGCCATCGATGTCGATGCGCCCGTGCGTGCCGATGATCGACGCCGTGGTCGGGCCGAGGGTGTCGCTGGACGAAAATGTCGTGGCAATCTGGCCACCGGGGTAGCGAAAAATCGTCGCGACCTGGGCATCCGCTCCCGTCGCCTTAAATGAGGCGCTCGCCAAAATCGTGTCGGGCGACCCGAATACGGCGTGCGCGAAGTTCACCGGATACACCCCGAGGTCGAGCAGCGCGCCACCGCCGAGCTCGAGCGAGTTCAGGCGGTGCGCCGGGTCGTCGGGCAGGTCCTGGGTATGGTCGGCGATCAGGCTGCGCACCTCGCCGAGCGTGCCGGCGGCGAGGATCTCGCGGATGCGCACCAGGTGCGGCAGGAATCGGGTCCACAGGGCCTCCATCACGAGCAGATTCTTGCTCGCGGCGAGGTTGACGATCTGCCGGGCCTCGCCGGCGTTGATCGCGATCGGCTTCTCGATCAACACGTGCTTGCCAGCGTTCAACGCGAGGGCTGCGTGCTCGGCGTGAAACGGATGCGGCGTCGACACGTAGATGACGTCGACTTCGGGGTCATCGACGAGTTCGGCATAGCTGGCATGCGCGGTGGGGATGCCGAATTCGGCAGCAAACGCATCTGCCGAGGCCTGACTGCGCGACCCGACGGCCTGCACCTTGTGGCCGTTCTGCACCAGATCGCTCGTGAACGCGTGGGCGATGCCACCGGTGGCCAAGATTCCCCAGCGAATCGATTCCGTCATGCTTGCAGTTTATCCAGGGCCACCGACACGCGCCGACACGCGCCGACACGCGCCGACACGCGCCGACACGGCAACATATAGGTCAAACTAGATCAATGATCACCCTGCAGCAGGATGCCGATGGTTTCATCCGCATGAACCGGCACTTTCCCGACAACTCGCTCATCAGCATCAGCTTTACCGAGGGGGCTGCGGAGGAATTCACCGGCGCACAGCTCAACGTCATCTTCGACGATGCCCTGGCCGAGTTTCGCGGGCAGAACCGTCTCGAGGGGGCGAAGGGCTTCTCGCGCGCGCCCGCGAAAACCGTGCATCCGACCAAGAACATCACCTTCGTGAAGGTGCACCCCGGAATGGCCAGCTAAGAGACGGTCGCCAACGCGGTGAGCGCCGCAAGCCGATCGACCCCGATCGGTTCGTCGGCCAGCAGCGGCACGATCGCGACCCGGTCGGCGCGGGCGACCACGATATCGATCTGAGTGGCCTCGCTGGCGGCGCGCGCCTGCAAAAAGGGCGTCTCGGGGTGCGCTGCCGCGATGGAATTGTTGACCACCCAGCCCCAGGGCTGAATTCCGGCGCGCTGCAGATCCTGCTGCAGGCCCTCCGCTTCGAGCACCGGCGTGGTCTCGGCGAGCGTCACCAGCAAAACCTTGGTCAGGGCCGGATCCTGCAGCCGCATCAATGGCGTCACGAACGCCATTCCGTCCCCCATCTGGCGCGCGATTTCGCGATGGTACGACCCGGTGGCATCCAGCAGCAACAGGGTGTGGCCGGTCGGCGCGGTGTCGACGACGACGAATTCGTGCCGTGATTCGTGCACGGCCTGGGAGAACTGCCGAAACACCGCGACCTCGTCAGTGCACGGGGAGAGCAGGTCTTCGGCCAGGGCTGCCCGGCCATCGGCGTCGAGATTCTTGCCCTTGGTCGCCATCACGTGCTCGCGATAATCGCGAATCGCCTCGTCGGGGTCGATGCGGGAGACGCGCAGCCCTGGCAGGCTCCCGTGCAGGGTCTCGACCAGATGAGCTGCCGGGTCGGTCGTGGTCAGGTGAACGGCGTGACCGCGCTCGGCCAGAGCCACGGCCAGAGCCACAGCGATTGTGGTCTTGCCCACGCCGCCCTTGCCCATGCAGAGGATCAGACCGTGCCCGGTCTGCTCCAGCTCGTCGACGAATTGGCCGAGTGGGGCGTCCGGAACGTCGACCACAGCGTGCAATTGCCCGGGGCCGTCGCGGTCGGTGCGAAACAGGGTGCGCAGCGCGTCGATGCCCATCATGTTGCCGGCCTTGAGCTCCAGAATGTCCCTCGGCAGTGCAGCGATGGCCGCCGGAATACCCGTCAGCGCCGCCGATTCGCGATTGCGCACCGCTACGGCGATCGGCTCGGTTCCCGCGCTGGCTGGCAGCACTCCATTAATGACAACGTAGCTGCCGCGAATTCCGATCTGCGCCAACTCAGCGTGCGTGCGCTCGATCTCCGTCAAAGCGGATGCCTGCGCTCGCGCCACGAGCACCAGCCGCGTTCGCTCGGGGTCGGCCAGCGCGGCGACGGCCGCTGCGTACACCGCTTTGTGCTTGTCGAGCCCGGACAGCGGTCCGAGGCAGGACGGATCGCCCTTGCCGGCGTCGAGAAACTCGGTCCAGGAACCGGGAAGCTGCAGAAGCCTAATGGTGTGCCCGGTCGGCGCGGTGTCGAACACGATGTGGTCGTACGTCGTGAGCAGACCGTCATCGGTGAGCAGGTTCGTGAACTCGTCGAACGAGGCGACCTCGGTCGTGCACGATCCGGACAGGCCCTCGGCGATACTCGCGAGCTCGCGCTCCGGCAGGAGCCCCCGAACCGGGGCGATAATGCGTTCGCGATAGGCATCCGCTGCCTGCTCCGGGTCGATTTCGAGTGCGCTCAGGCCGGCAATGGCGCCAATCGGAGTGACCGTATTGCCGATCGTGAGCCCGAACACCTGCCCGATATTGGAGGCCGGATCGGTGCTCACCAGCAGCACCCGGCGACCCCGTTCGGCCAGTTCGATGGCCGAAGCGCAGGCAACGGATGTCTTCCCCACGCCGCCCTTACCGGTGAAAAAGAGAAACCGAGGCGGGTCTGCCAGGAACTTCATGTGTTAGCAGCAGCCGGTGGCGCCGCCGCAGCATCCGCTTGCCGATTTCTCGGTCAGGCCGAGCTGGGGCCGGTCGGTCGGCGCTACGGCAGCGAGGCCGGCGAAGGCGAGTAGCTGGGATTTCGATGGGTAGGCGCCGGTCGCCACGGTGACGCCGTCGACGACGGTGAGCGGCAGGCCGGTAGAGCCGACGACGTGCATGAAGGCGCGCACGGTCTCATCCGTGGTGAAGGCGAGGGGATCGGTGGCCAGGTTATGGCGCTGAATGTCGGCGCCAAGTTCCTGCAGGCTGCGCACGGTGGCGGTCACCTCGACCAGGGACTGATCGACGTCGACACCGCAGACTCCGGTGTCGCAGCACAAGGCCGGTTCGTAGATTCGGATGGCAGTCATGTCGATCTCCCTAGTAACGTCTGCAGCTATATCGATAAGTATCAATGTAGCAGTAGGCTGGTGCCGCGACCTACAGGAAAGGATCAACTTATGGACAAGACATCTGAGATCACGGAGCGCGTGCGAGAGCGCTACGCCGCCGCCGCCCTCCAACTGACCGACGTCTCGAGCACGTCGTGCTGTGCCCCCACCGATCTGACTAACGGCGACGTGTTCGGATCCACCCTGTATACCGCCGAAGAAGGTTCGGAGATTCCCGAGGAAGCCTTTCTGGCCAGTCTCGGCTGCGGCAATCCAACCGCGGTCGCCGACCTCCGCCCGGGAGAAATCGTGCTCGACCTCGGCTCCGGTGGCGGCATCGACGTGCTGCTCTCCGCGCGCCGCGTCGGGCCGACCGGGTTCGCCTACGGACTCGACATGACCGATGAAATGCTCGCACTCGCCCGCGCCAACGCCGCCAAAGCCGAGGCCACCAATGTGGAGTTCATCAAGGGCCAGATCGAGGCCATCCCCCTGGCCGATGACACCATCGACGTCATCATCTCCAACTGCGTCATCAATCTCTCGGCCGACAAGAACGCGGTCATCGCCGAGATGTTCCGAGTGCTCAAGCCCGGCGGGCGCCTCGGAATCTCCGACGTCGTCGCCGAAAACCAGCTGAGCGCAGAGGACCGCATCCGCCGAGGCAGCTACACCGGCTGCATCGCCGGAGCCCTGTCGCACCAGGACTACCTCGATGCCCTGCACCAGGCCGGTTTCGCCGACCCGAGCGTTCTCTACACCCACGAGGTCGCCCCCGAAATGCACGGGGCCATCGTGAAGGCGATCAAACCCGCCCGGTAGCCTCTACTGGACCCGCAGCAGCTCCAGAAACTCGTCGGCCATTCCCAGCTGATCCTGCAGTTTTTGCCGACGCTCGACCGCCTGGGCGATGAAGGTCTCGAGCTCGGCGCGTACCTCCGGAACGTCAGATCCGGTCAGCCCACCCTGCAGCGTGTCGATGACCTTCAGCAGGGCCATCATCTCGTCGAGCGTGAAGCCGAGCGGTTTCATGCGGCGAATGAGCATCAGCCGGGTGAAGTCATCGGGCGAGTAGAGCCGAAAACCACCATCGGTGCGAGCGGATGCCTTCAGCAGGCCGACCTCGTCGTAGTGGCGGATCGTGCGCAGCGACAGCCCAGTCTTCTCGGCGAGTTCGCCGATGTGCATCGTGACCGCGGATCCAATCGCGCCTGACGTCACCGGATGCCTTCTTTCCCTGAAATTTACGATCAACCCTTACGTTAGGGTAGTGTTGCAGAAGTCGGCTGACATTCATCTGTGAGCCCACTCTCCCACCATTGTCCTCGATGGCCTTGTCCTCAACGACCGGTGGAGGTGCGCACCGCGGCGCCCACCCAACTCTTCTGCATCCACTTCGGCCGCACCCCGGCCCAGCTTCTGGAGGCCTCATGGCCATTGTTCAAAAATCCGCTTCAGCCAATCGATACCAAGCTGAGCCCTCGGTACTCACCGCGCTCCGCACGCCCCGCCTGCTCACCCGCGAGGTACTCGCCGGCCTGGTCGTGGCCATGGCCCTCATCCCTGAGGCGATCGCCTTCTCGATCATCGCCGGCGTCGACCCGCGCGTCGGCTTGTTCTCCTCCTTCGTCATGGCTGTGACCATCTCCTTCGTCGGTGGGCGCCCGGCCATGATCACCGCAGCGACCGGCGCCGTCGCCCTCGTCATCGCCCCGGTCGCCCGCGACTATGGCATGGAGTATTTCATCGCCACCGTCATCCTCGCCGGGATCTTCCAAATCGTGCTGAGTCTGGTCGGCGTCGCCAAACTCATGCGCTTCATTCCGCGAAGCGTCATGGTCGGCTTCGTCAACGCCCTCGCCATCCTCATTTTCGGTGCCCAACTCCCCCAGCTGCTCGGCGTGCCTTTCATGGTCTACCCGCTCGTCGCCGCCGGATTGATCATCATGATCGTCATGCCGCGCATCACCAAGGTGATCCCGGCACCGCTCGTGGCCATCGTCGTGCTCACCGTCGTGACCGTGGTGACCGCCATCGCGGTCCCTACCATCGGCGATCAGGGCGAACTGCCCGAGAGCCTGCCCGAGCTGTTCATTCCCAACATCCCGCTCAACTGGGACACGTTCACGATCATCGCCCCCTATGCCCTCGGCATGGCCCTGGTCGGAATTCTCGAGTCGCTCATGACCGCGAAGTTCGTCGACGAGATCACCGACACCCACTCCAACAAAACCCGCGAGACCTGGGGCCAGGGCGTCGCCAACGTCATGAGCGGCCTGTTCGGCGGCATGGGCGGCTGCGCCATGATTGGCCAAACCATGATCAACGTGAAGGCCTCCGGCGCTCGCACCCGCATCTCCACCTTCCTCGCCGGCGTCTTCCTGCTCGTTCTCGTGCTCGGCCTCGGCGACGTGCTCGCCGTTGTGCCCATGGCTGCCCTGGTCGCGGTGATGATCATCGTGTCCTATCTCACATTCGACTGGCACAGCATCCGCTTGTCTACTCTTAAGCGGATGCCGAAGAGCGAGACCACCGTCATGGTCGCCACGGTCGTCGTCATCGTTCTCACCCACAACCTCGCGATCGGCGTCGTCGTCGGTGTCATCGTCGCAATGGTCGCGTTCGCGCGTCGCGTCGCCCACCTCGCCACGGTGGAGCGCACCGTCGAGCTCGACCAGCCCGTGCCGACCGCCTACTACACGGTGACCGGGGCGCTGTTCTTTGCCTCGAGCAACGACCTGATGACCCAGTTCGAGTACGCCGACGACCCCGACCGCATCGTCATCGACCTGTCGGCCTCACACATCTGGGACGCCTCCACCGTCGCGACCCTCGACGCCATCTCCTACAAGTATGAGCGGCAGGATAAGTACGTCGTGATTGAGGGGCTCAACGAGGCCAGCCATGAGCTGCACAGCCGCTTGGCCGGGAACCTCGGCGGCGGCCACTAACAAAGGGGCTCTCGGCCTTCATCGGGCCGAAGCCGGAAAAACCGGACCTGACTCTTGTAGCGCTCATTGGCAAGAGCATCGATTGAAAAAGTCCCGATAATGGGGGCCGGCGGTGGTACGAATCCACCTTCCACCGTCCGCCCCTCCACTCTGACGGCCGCTACAATTTCCCACCCCGTAAGGTCTCCGGTGCGCTTCCGGTAGCCGTGAACGACGCCTGTCGCTTTATTCCGGAGCGGCGTCGCTTGGCTAGTCGATTGCTCGAATCGTCCAGGAGGCGCGTGCGGGATCTGCTGGCTGAAGGACGTTCAGGTATATTCCAGAGTTGAAAGCATCCGGAGGACAGGTCATTGGTTCGACGGCTAGTCCAATCCTGTCAGTCAAGGGTGCGGTTTGATCAGCAGTATGCACCTGAACCCACGGGCATTCGCTATCCCAGCTCAGGGCCACTCCACTGCCGCCGTTCGTCGTCACGCGAACTGTCGCGTTGCCTTCATAATCCCGGTCGAGGCCGGTGAAGGCGTGATCGATGAAAGTGTTATCGATAGTCCGTGGCGTACGAAAATCAAAGGCGGCAAGATCACTATCATCGACGTCACGAAGGCGAAGGGGAATGAGACGGTCAGGAGTCACAGTCAGTATTTTCCTGGCGGGGAGTTCGAGCGTCCAGTCGTTGATGCGGCCAGCCCCGGCAACAAGGTAGGGGTGCGGAGCGACCCCAAAAGGGGCAGCTTTTGGACCGGAATTCACTGCCGTCACTTTCGTTCGAAGGCCCTCGCCGTCAAGCGCAAAATCTACCTCTAGCGTCACCCGGTGAGGATACCCAGGTTGCGCCTCGACGGTTGCCTCTAGAACGAGCCGATTGGACGTCTGCCTCACCGCAGCAAAGTCCAGCCAGGACGCGAGTCCATGGAGCGCGTGTCCCCTCGACGGCTCGGTGATGCTGAGCTGTTGCTCGATGCCATCGAATGTGTACCTTCCATCCACGACTCGGTTCGGCCACGGTGCCAGGATGGCGCCGCGAAAGAAGGGCCGCACTTGATTGGCGTCGAAAGGCACGATGAGGTTGCGCCCGTGGTATCGGAGCGATCGAAGGCTCGCGCCGATGCTGGCGATCGAGGCGGTGTAGCCGTGAGCCTCAAGAACGAATTGTGTTCCCGACAGCGGCCTGAGCGATATGGAGTTTCCCATGGGGCCCCATTCAGTTAACGTTGGATTGCTTCGTTGGGAATCACGATTCGAGGAATGTCGGCGCCCCAATCGACCTCGGCAACGTGCAGGGCGCGGTACGTGTAATCCTTGTCCCACGCGTGGAAAACGAGGTAGTCCTGACCATCCACATCCATGACCAGGTCTTGGCCACCGGGGCCACGATATAGACCCCCGGAGCTGTCCGTCGATAGGATCGGACCAATTTCCTTCGTCCATGGGCCGTCGATTGAGGCAGCCGATGCAGCACCGACCGCGTATCGGGCGTCTCCGTAGGAGTTCGCGGAGTAGAGCATCACAAGTCCTGAACCGCGAGTTATAACGGTCGGCGCCTCGATAAGGCTACCCTCCCAATCTTCGGTTTGCATTAGGAGCATGATGGGATCGCCCGTGACGCTGAGCCCATCGGGAGAGAGCGTGGCAGCCTGAATCCAGGTATCGAGTTCACAACAGTTCCCGTCATTTTTCCAGACGAGATACAAGACGTCGTCGATGACCACGGTGCTCGCATCGATCGCGCCGCCTTCGTCTTCTGGACAGATGATCATGGCGTCGCCCTGAACGGTGAACGGTCCGGCTGGGTCGCTGGCGGTGGCAACACCGATGCACTGCAGCGTTGGCGCAAAATTCGTCGCCGTGAAGTACATGACGAAGGAATCATCGGAGAGTCTCGTTACCTCAGGTGCCCAGGTCTTTCCCGGAATGATCCAGCTCGGAAGCTTCGGCAACGCGTCGGGCAGCACCTCCCAATCGAGAAGATTGGCGGAGGAGGCGACCTGCACGTTGCGGTTGTTGTCGTTGGTGGCATACGCGAAGTACGTGCCGTCGACCTGTACCACGTCGGGATCAGCGAAATTCACGTTGAGTACCGGGGCTCCTGGTATGGCGTCCGCTGGGGATCCCGAATGCTCCACCGCCGCCGTGCAGCCACTCACCGCGAGGGCCGTCATGATGGCGGCGGACACGCACGCCAAAAATGCACGGCGAGCCGAGTTCATCAGGTGCTATCCCTTCACGCCAGAGCGCGAAACGCCCTCGATGATGAAGCGCTGGAGAAAGATGAACAGCGCCAGCACTGGCACGCTCGCGACGACCGCGCCGGCCATCAGCAGGTCATAGCGGACCGCATTTGCGGATTGAAGCGTGGACAGGCCTGCGGGCAGAGTTTGCACCTCTGGGCTGAACAAGACGTAGACGGGCCAGAGGAAGTCATTCCAGTTGGCGAGGAAGGCGAGCAGTGCAAGTGTCGCAAGAGCGGGTTTGGCGAGCGGCAGAACGACCTGCGTAAAGATCACGAATCGGTTAGCCCCATCGAGCCGGGCGGCCTCCTCCAACTCCACGGGCAGCCCCACGAAGAACTGTCGCATGAAAAACACTCCAAAAGCGGATGCCGCCGTTGGAATGATGATCGCGACGAGCGAGTTGAGCCACCCCAGTTCACTCACGATGAGGTAATTGGGAATCACCAGAATAACCGGCGGCACCAGCAGGGTCGCGACGATGATGACGAAGACGAAATTCTTGCCGCGAAACTGCATCCGTGCGAGCGGATACGCCGCGAGGGACGCCGTGATGACGACCAGCGCGGCATTGAGCGCTGCTGCAACCATGCTGTTTGCGAACCATTGCAGCACCGGCGTCGCGGTCCCGGGAGCGAGGATAGACGCGAAAGCCTGCAGAGAAATCGGATTCGGAATCCACGACGGTGGAATAGCAGTCGCGTCGGCCCGGGTTTTGAGGCTGGTCACGATCATGAAGATAATCGGGCTAATGAACGCGATTGCGATCGCGCCGAGAACGGCGACGCGAGCAATACCGCCGCTCCGCCGGCGTGCACGGCGTGCGCGGGATCCCGCACTGATCGTGCTCGTGACATTGCTCACGAGAGAACCTCTTTCTCTTGCTTCTTGGGCTTTTTCTCGCGAAAGATATAGAAGACAAAGGCGCTGATCGCCATGAGGAAGATGGTCAGTACGTAGCTCATCGCTGCGGCGCTGCCCATCTGAAAGTTTCGCAATCCCGTGTCAGCGATCTGATAAATGGCTGTGCGCGTCTCGCGTCCGGGGCCGCCCTGGGTCATGAGATAGGACTGGCCAAACATGTTGGCGGAGGCAAGGAGGGTGATGATCGTGATGAACGACAGGATGGGCTTGAGCCCCGGAATCGTCACGTGCAGAAACTGCATCCACGGCCCGGCACCATCAACACGGGCGGCTTCGTAGAGCTCAATAGGGATGTCCTGAAGGCCAGCGAGATAGATAATGGCATTGAATCCAAGCGTCCACCAGACAGTCACTCCCACGAGTGCGACCCAGGCCGCGGGCGTCGTTGTCGTCCACGCGGTGTCGTCCGGGAGTCCGAGGAGTCCCAGATAGTGGTTCACGAGGCCAATGTTGTTGTCGAGCAGGTACCGCCAAAGTACCGAAATGACAGCGACGCCGAGCACGTAGGGGGCGAAGTAGATGGCTCGGAGAAAGTCCCGTCCGGGAAACTTCTTGCTCATGAGTAGGGCGACAGCGAGCGGGACAACCAGGAGCAGCGGCACGCTGAGTACGGTGAAGATTCCGGTGGCCCGCATGGATCCCCAGAACGGGCCAGAAATCGTCGTTCCAGGGGAGAACAAGGCGACGTAGTTGCCGAGGCCGACGAAGGGTTTGTTTGGCAGCGTGTAGTCCCAGGAATGAAGACTGATCCACACCCCGAGAACTGCCGGGAGGATGACGAAGCTGCCAAACAGCAGCAGGTAGGGGGCGAGAAAAAGCCAGGGCGTTGCTATCCCCTGTTGCCGAGTGCCCGCTCGTACTCCACGTTTCTTCTGCGACTCCGGTTCGGAAGTCGAGGGGCGGCGCGCCCTACCCTTAGGAAGAGCGCGCTCACCAACCTTCGTCGACATTGGTCAGCCCCCGAACGAGGCTTTGTTGTCGTCCATGAGTTGCGTCGCCGTGGCGGCGGCTTTTTTGAGCGACTCACTCGGCGTTGTTGTTCCCTGAACCCCGTCGGCGACGGCGATTTCGAGTGTCTCAGTCTGCACCTGGCCGATCCCGGGAATGGGCGGCAGGAAACGCATCGAATCGATCGTCTCGGCGATTGATTCCTGCGGGAGTCCCTCAAGGGCGCCCGCATCGCGTACTGACTGACGAGCGGGGATCATGCCCGAGCCTGCCCACTCGGCCGATTGCTCGCTTATCCAGGCGATAAACACCTTCGACGCGTTGACCTTGTTCTGGTCAGCGCTGCTCTGGCGTGGGAGGAAGAAGTTATGGGAGTTGGCCCAAACGGCGTCTGTTTCGCCGATTGTGGGAATCGGGGCAACCGCGTACGGAAGTCCTGACTCGGCGAGATCGTTGATCTGCCAGATGCCGTCCCAGGTGATGGAGGTCTCACCGTTCTTGAAAGCGACGTACTGGGAGTCGATGGCAACGTCACTCGGGCTATATCCGTCGTCCACGATGGAGCGCTGCCACTCAAGTGCATCTATCCCGGCCGCTGAATCGAACGTTGCTCCGTCGTCGCCATACGGTTCACCGCCGTTCTGCCAGAGCACGGAGAGATTCATGAGGTGGCTTGGCCACCGCGTCGGCATCCAGAAGGGAGTTTCATAGCCAGCTGCCTGAAGCTTGTCGAGCGCATCTTGGAAAGAAGCAGCGTCGGTCGGGGCTTCCGTGATCCCCGCCGCGGCGAAATGTTCGGTGTTGTAGTACATGCCCAGGGAGTGCACGTCGAGGGGAATGCCGTAACGGGCGTCCTTATAGACGCCGGCATCCCAGACTTCCTCGGTGAAGTCAGCCGACGTCAGACCCAACTCCTCGGCGAGATCGTCGATCGGCACTATGACGTTTCGCGCGGCATTCGACGCGAGCTGGTCCAGGTGCATCACGCCGACGTCCGGGCCCTCGCCAGCGGTAACCGCTGCGGGAAGGCGCTGGTAGAAGTCAGCCCATTGCATCGTGTTTGAGACAACCTTGATGTTGTCGTGCTCCGCGTTGAACTCGGAGACCATCGTTTCCATAAACGGGCCATCACCACCGGTGAATCCGTTCCAATAGGACAGCTCGACTTCAGGTCCGGTGTATTCACCGGTGAAGGGCTCACTCGCCGGCTGTCCGCTTTCACCCGCAGAACACCCGGCAAGTACCAGCGTGAGTGCGGCGCCGAGAGCGGTGACTGCAATAGCTCGCCACCCCAAGAAGTCTTTCTGCTTCATGATCGTTCGTCCTCCTCATCGAAAACATCGCTCCGCGACCCATGCGCAAAGCCGGTCACACACTCCCCGCACGCAACGGTGCAGCAAACGAGTGCCTCCCGATAATGTACAGCGCTAGAAAGATATTTGTCTACACCAGAAGAATTCAACTCCTAGGGCGTTTCCAGCGCCAACGGCAGTCCCCCCTAGGATGGACCGGACCGGACTGGACGGAACAAACATGGCAAGGGTTCGACTAATTGACGTTGCAGAACTTGCGGGCGTGTCCATGAAGACCGTCTCGAACGTCGTCCACAGCTATCCCCACGTGGCCCCTGCCCTTCGCGAGAAGGTGCAAGCAGCAATCGACCAGCTCGGGTATCGCCCTAACCTGACGGCACGGCGTCTGGCTACCGGGAAAACCGGAATGATCGCCCTGGCCATCCCGGAAATCGACCACCCGTACTTTTCAGAGCTTTCACGTCAAATGGCCGAAGAAGCCACTCGGCGGGGATACCGCGTCATCATCGAGCAGACTTTGAGCGATCCTGATTTGGAGCGCGCGGTACTCAGCGATCGCGAAGCCGGGCTGGTCGACGGCGTGATCTTTCACCCTGTCCGCATGGGGACGATTGACATTGCCAAGCTCGATGCCGGCACTCCACTAGTTTTGCTCGGCGAGGCCGCTATGCCAGTTATGACCGACCACGTGATGATCGACAACGTCTCGGCTGCTCTCGATGCTACGCGGCATCTCCTGGCAAGCGGATGCCGACGCATCGCTTTTCTCGGCGTCATCGCGGCGGACATCACTGGTTCGACAAGTCAGCGTCTTCTTGGCTACCAGCAGGGTCTGCTTGAGGCACGGATTCGATTGGATCCTGAGCTGGTCTTCACCGCGCTGGAATTCACTGCGGAAGCCGGCCTTCGCTCAGTCACTGATGCCATCGAGCGCGGGGTGCGTTTCGACGGCGTGGTCTGCCGCGACGACCGATTCGCGATCGGCGCGCTGAAGGCCCTCCACGATTCTGGGCGATCGGTACCTGAAGATGTGGCCGTGGTCGGCTGGGACAACACCTTCCTGGCTGCCTACACGTCCCCGACACTCACCTCGGTGGCGCCGAAAAAGACCGCACTGGTCGCGGCTGCCTTCGATCTTCTCGAGGAACGCATTGGTGGATACCGGGGCGTCGGCCGACACGTAATCGTGGGGCATTCGCTCGAGGTGCGCGAGAGTGCTCCGCACGCTTTTTAGCGTTTCCAATCTCGCAAAACTTTACAGCGCTGTAATTTATCGGCATGATTGCGGTATGTCGCGTTCTCTCCCGATTTCTGCCAGTGCCCAGGGTGGCGTGTACCCCCGCCCCCAACTTGTCCGCCCTAACTGGCACGACCTCGCCGGCGAGTGGGCATTCGAACACGACGACCAAGACATTGGCGGGAAAGAGCGTTGGTTCGCCAATGCTTCGCACCTTGGCCGGGTCATCAAAGTTCCGTTCCCACCGGAGTCGGAGATGTCCGGCATCAGCGATCCTGGCTTCCACCCTGTCGTCTGGTATTCACGCGTCATTAGCCCGGAAGACGTGGCCGCTAGTGGTCTGTCGCCAGAACGCGACCGGGTGGTATTGCACTTTGGAGCGGTCGACTACCGCGCATCGGTATGGATCGATGGTCAGTTCATCGGGTCACACGAGGGCGGCCAGACGCCCTTCTCCTTTGACGTCACCGAAGCGCTGACGCTCCAAAAGGACTGCGTGCTAGTGGTGCGGGCCGAGGATGACCCTCACGACGTCGCCCAGCCGCGCGGCAAACAGGATTGGCTCGAAGAGCCGCACGTGATTTGGTACCACCGTACGACGGGCATTTGGCAACCGGTCTGGCTTGAGTCCGTACCGGACCAGCGCATCGAGTCACTGGATTGGACCCCGAATGCGCAGGCTGGGAACGTTGAGATCGACGTGGGCTTGGCCCGGCGACCGGCGACCGGCGTAACCGTGCAGGTGGAACTTTCCATCGCGGGCGAAATCCTCGCCAGGCAGTCTTTCCTGACCCTGGAGCCGCGATCTCTAGCAACCATTCAGATTGCGCGACAGGCCAACGGTCAGGCCTTCGAAACTCTGTTGTGGTCGCCGGAAAACCCGCGGCTGATTGACGCGCATGTGTCAATCATTGCTGACGACGGGAGCATCCTCGACGATTCATACTCGTATTTTGGGCTACGCAGCGTCAGCATTGACGGCGGCAGGTTCCTGCTCAACGACCGACCCTATTTCGTGCGATCGGTGCTCGAACAGGGTTACTGGCCACAGTCGCACCTCGCTGCCCCGTCCGCCGAGGCGCTGCGTGACGAGGTGGAGCTCATCAAGGCCCTCGGATTCAACGCAGCAAGAATTCACGAAAAGGTCGAGGACCCCCGCTTTCTTTATTGGGCGGATCGGCTCGGACTTCTCATTTGGGGCGAAATGGGGAGCACCTATGAGTTCTCATCGGCGGCAGTGTCGCGAGTTACCCGCGAATGGACGGATGTGGTGCGCCGCGACCGATCGCATCCGTCAATCGTCACCTGGGTGCCCCTCAACGAAAGCTGGGGTGTTCAACAGATTTCCCACGACGAGGCCCAGTTGAGCTTCGCCCAGTCGCTTTACTTTCTGACTCGCGCGCTCGATCCGAGCCGCCCCGTCATCTCCAATGACGGCTGGGAACACGCCATTTCTGACATTCTCACGATCCACGATTATGCCGGCACGGCCGAACAACTCGACGCCAACTACAAAAACATCGACGCCATCCGCGCCCTCGTTGCGGGCATGGGTCCAGCAGGTCGTCGCCTGCAGCTCATTCCCCGCGAAGTCGAGGGTCAGTCGATTATGGTCACCGAATTCGGCGGGGTCAGCTTCGCGCCCGACGCGGCCGATGACTCCTGGGGCTACACGACAGCAACGAGCCATGAGGACTTCGAAAGTCGAGTGTCAGGTCTCGTGGGCAGCCTTCGGGACAACCCACTACTGTCCGGCTTCTGCTACACCCAGCTGACGGACACAATGCAGGAAACTAACGGGTTGACCGACGCGAACAGGAAGCCCAAACTGCCGATCGCCGTCATTCGCAGCATCGTGTCGGGGAAGGACGCACCTCGCTCCAAGTGACGGCGGTTCTTGGCTACGGTTGCACTGCGTCGCACGTGCGCCAAGCCGCCGACTGGTGACGTAGACAACGGCAATGCCCCGGATACCGCCCAGTTCAGTGAGATCGCTTTCGAGGAATCTGGATAGCGCCGCGAGAGTTCTGGTTGATGTCATGTCCACCCACCAACCAGGCGGATATTTCAGTCAATGAATCGGCCGGCCGTCGCGCCCCACCAGTTCGACGCCACGCCGAATCCAGAAAAACAGGAATGTGGGCAAAGTGTGGGCAAAATCGTCAAGTTCGGTGAGACGTTTCGCCGAGATCGGTCGAAGAATCGACAGGGACAAGCATTTTTAATGGAGCCGCCTGTCAGAATCGAACTGACGACCTTCTCATTACGAGTGACCGATGGGTGCCCGGAAACACGCCTCACGGTGTCAAAATCGTTGATTTTACGGGCTTTTTGGGCTTCACGTGATCACCGAAAACAGCATCATTTCAGTTCAAATGTGGGCAAATTGTGGGCAAGAAAATGATCCATTCACTCGAAAAATTGTGACGTATCAGGACGCCTCTGACAGTTCACTTATCGGGACCCAACACCACATAAGGGTCAGAGAGCTGTTGAGTCATACGGGTCAGTGATGTCCTGACAGATCTCCTTGCGACCATACGCTGGCAGAATCCGCGACAATGGGGGCGTTGTCGTTGTCGACAACGATCCCTCTGCCGCAGGTGTCGGCAGCTCGCCACCCAGAGCGAGGGCGAGACGATTTCACCGCTCAGGACACTCCTCAATATGACCTCGAAATCTGAACCAGCGGACCTGCTCATTTCGATGCCGTCCCCAGCCGATGTCAGTAGCTGCGCCGTTTCTGATCTGGCGCATCTCACCCAGGTTCAGGGCGGTGATCGCAAGGCGTTTGTCGTGCTGTACAACTGCCACGTCCGGGCGGTGTATTGGTTCGCGCTCAAAATGGTTCGGTCTATCGCGGACGCGGAAGACATCACCCAGGACACGTTTGTCATCGCCTGGAGCAAACGGCATGCGATCAGGCCCGTGGACCAGTCCGTTTTGCCGTGGCTTCTCGTGACCGCCCGCTACCTCGGAAACAATCGCATCCGCAGCCGCGCTCGCGACGACCATCACCGCACTGACAGTGATCTCTCGAATTTTCCCGACCCCCAGCACCGTTCGGTCCACGACGAAGTGCAGAGCCGGATGTTGTTGGACGCGATCGACCACGCCGTCGGCCAACTCTCCGAGACGGACCAAACCCTCTACTACCTCTGCATTGACGAAGGCCTGAGCTATGAGCAGGCGGCACGCGCGCTGGGGACGTCCCATGGCGCCGTTCGAAACAGGCTCGCTCGGGTCCGCATCACTCTCCGAGGCAAACTCTCCGCACAGAAAGAAGCGCTCTCATGATCACGACAATTGGTCCATCGGAAACTCAAATCAAGCGGATGCGGGACGACATCGTCAGCAGAATGAGTGAATCGGTGCCGACTCTCGAACACGCAACAGCCCCGCGCCAGTTCATCGGGGCACCAGCACCTGAGCAACTCGTGCGTGCACCTCGAGAATTTCCACACAACGTGCGGCAGCTGCCTAAACGATCCGCCCGAACGCGTCGCGTCTCCGCACTATCGCTCGCCGCGGCAGCCCTGGTCGCCATAGCCATTCTGGGAAATGCCTTCGGATGGGGACCAAACGGGGGTGCATCCGCCGAAGCCTCCAACTTGCTTGAGCAAACGGCCGTCGCAACGATTCAGACGTCGGACCCGGTGGTCGCGCCCGGGCAGTTCCTCCAGATCAGCACTCAGGCGGTCTTCGTTACCTACGCTGTCGGGCCCAACGATGATCCCAAGAATCTGGCCAGCCGATCGGTCTTCTTGACCCCCTCCGCGAGCACTCTGTACATACCGGCGGATAGATCCGGCCAGTGGGTCTGGGAGCGCACCGCCCTCAAGCCCGACACCTTCTTCAGCGAGAAGGCCAGGGAGTACGCCCTTAACAGCTGGGCGCAGCTCAGCCCCGCCGAGCGCACAGAGATCGCCCGAGCCGCGGGCGGCAATTTCGATGGATCACCCTGGACCGCTGAGGACCTTGCAGCTATGCCCAGCGACCCCGCCGCTTTGCTGTCCTACTTTTATATGACCTCCGTAGGCGGGTCGAACTCACCCGAGGAAGACGCGCTGTCCCGAATCTCCGATGTCCTTCGATCCGGGCTGGCACCGGCCGAATTGCGCGCAGCGCTCTACCGGGCCATCGCAATGATTCCCGACGTCACAATCGTCGAACGCTCCGCCACGCTCAACGGACAGGTTGGCGTAGCCATCGGGCGGCAGGACCCGACGCGTGACTTCAGACAGGACCTCATCATCAACCCCGCCACCGGACTATTGATTGGCGAACGCCAAGTGCAGGTCACAGCCGACGCCAACGTGCCGGCGAACACCGTCATCGGCTGGACCTCGGTCACGACCACCGTCGTCGATTCCACGCCGTAGCCGTTCTAAACGACGCCTATCAGCTACTAGAGAGGCATGGAACATGCACTACGGCGCGTCGATGACAGGCCGTAGTGCATTTCTCAAGTTGGATGGTGCCTAACCCGTTGGGGTCAGAGGACTGAGAACCACCGGTCGTAGCTCCATGACCTCAGGGCCTGGATGGCGATTGCCATTGTGGGCACCCGCCTCGACACGACTGGAGACTGCCTTGGGTTCTTCGACCGACCCTCGCCCGGTCATTCGGCGAGTCGCTGCGTCCAGTAACCGGGGCGACGAGACTCGTGAGCATAGGCAAGCACGAATATCCCATCCCCTCCGACGACGTAGACCAGGTTGTACGGAAACTTGCCGAGATGCCATGAGCGCACAATGGGCTCGCGCTGCCGACCCCGGAATGGCGACGCCGCATCCGGCCATTGAAGGATCAATTCAGCAGCGGCCTCTGCTGCATCTGCGAACTCGTCGCCGAGTTTGCCGTGATCGATGGCCGAGTAGCGTTCGTGAGCATCCAGAAACTCGTCACGAGCGTCCGGATGCTCGCGCCAATCGAGAGTCACCGGCGCCGTGAGGCCGATCGTGCCCGCGCGATGGCGATGGTCTCCCGGCCGCTGACCGACTCGACCTTGCCGCTGATGAGTTCGTCAAGTCGGCGGTCGATCACCTCGCCCCAAGCGTCGTCAATCGCAGCCTGGTCTGCCTCATCGACCTGCTGAAGAGCGAGCGCGGCAATCTCGCGCTCGTCAGCATCGAGGGCCTTACCCGCCGCGATGTAAGCCGAGAGCTTCGGTGTCATCTGGCCAGTGTACGACGGCATGCTGACATCAGCCAGTGTCCGAATTTACCGCCCGTGTCGGCGCTGGGCCGCAGCCCGACGCGTCTCGTTAGGAAGAGTGGCGGACTCGTCAGGCAATCACTGGAGTCACTGGACGTTCCAGAGCCGACTCCGCCGCCCAAGTCTCCGACCACGGGATTCACCGAGCACGTGACGTCCGTAAGGGGATGCGCCCGTCAAGTTATTGAGACAATCTGATTGATTTTTCTTCTACGCTGCAGCCGTTTGGCGGGCGTCGCGGTGAGCGGCCAACGCGACCGCAGGTTGGAGCCCTCCGTTGCGTGAATGAGGGCGCCGCCGGTTGTACCAAGATTCGATATATTCCATCACGGCGGTCCTCGCGGCGAGGTGGTTCTCGAACTCGTGCTGGTAATACATTTCGGTCTTCAAATGCGAGAAGAAACTTTCCGCCACCGCGTTGATGCCCCTATGTTGTCAATTCATGCTGCGCGAGGTTTTGGGCTGGTCGGGAAGGGTTTTCAGGATGGTGAAGATTTCGCGTGCGAGGTATCGTTTGTGGCAGCGGATGACGTCTCGCTTGCTTTTCCCTTGTTCGGTGCGGTGCTGTAGGTACTTCTGGGTGGTTTCATCCCACCGAAGTCTCGTCAGCACGATTCGATACAGGGCTGCGTTGGCTTGGCGGTTCCCACCGCGATTGAGGCGCCGCTTCGTCGTTTTCCCTGACGAGAACTCGACCGGGCTGACGCCGCAGAGCGCTGCGAAGGCGGCTTCGTTCTTCATTCTTTCGGGATTGTCGCCGACGGCGATGAGTAGCGCAGCGGCGCTGTCGTAGCCGACACCGGGGCGGTCTAGGAGCTCGGGCGCGCAGGCTGTCACCGTTCGTGTCATGGCCGTTTCCAGGCGGCTGAGCTGCTGAGTGAGGTGGTGGATGCGGGTGGCAAGTTCACTCATGAGCATTCGTTCGACGGTGCTGGGCAGCAGCAGGGCGCAGGCCCGGCTGAGGGCTTTGGTGCTGAGTCCACGGAGCTGATCGCGCAGTGCTGGCTCCGCTCCGACAACGAGGCCTTTGAGCTGGTTGATTGCGGTCGTTCGTGCCTTCACTGCTGACGATTTCACCAACCGCATTTGGCGTAGGTCTTCGGCGGCACCGATACCGGTTTTCGGCGTGGCCAAGGACCGGCCGGCGAGAACTGCCCGGGCCGCAGCTTCAGCGTCAACGGCATCTTTTTTACCGGCTTTGCGCCGCAGCGCTCGGTCTGGTTGATTCACCTCGAACACTGTCACGTTCTGGGTTTGGAGGTACTTCATCAGCGCGAAAACCGTACGAGCCGGTGCATTCGATACCGGCCGCGTTCACGTCCCCGAACCGGTGGGCCCACTCCAAAGTCGCTGCATAGCCATCGCGTGTCGTCGGGAAGCTGTGGGTCGCTAGAAGAACTCCCGTGATCGTCAGGATCGCCGCGACGTGGACATCCTTGTGTGTGTCTACGCCAAGGATCACCCCTTCACCGTGGAGCGCTGGTCGCGACTTTCGGGGGTGATTCAGAACAGATGACCTCATGGCTGCCTTTCGTGGGGGTTGACGAGCAATTCCACGAGAGAAAGTCAGTCAGGACTGTGACGATCCACGCAGGCAGCGAACGCCCACGGAAAGGCCCCTATTGGGACATGGCTGGGCCAGGTGAAATTCAGGCACCAGACCCGGTCGCGGCCGACAGATCAACGCAAGGACACGCCGGCGATGAGGCCGACTGTCAATCCCAACACGGGTCAAGCCGCGACCCGGCCTGATGGGTTGATCGTCTCACAGTCCCAACACAGACCGACGGCTCCCATCGACTGCGTGACCTGGTTCGCGGCGCACCACTTTTGGAACAGGCTCGACGTATATTGCGTGCCACGGTCGGAGTTAAGCCGAATTCGGCTTATCTCCGATGCAAGATCACAGCATACGTCCATCAAATTCACAGAAACCGTCGTTCTTGAGGGACTCGTGGCCTCGATCGGGACGGTCGGTGACGCGTACGATAACGCGGCCGCAGAGACCGTCACGGGGCTCTACAAGAACGAGGCCCTCGCGAAGAACTCCCCCTTCCACACGGGCCCGCTGAAGACCCTCGCCGACGTCGAAGAACTCACCATCGACTGGATCGATTGGTACAACAATCGGCGCCTCCACAGCTCCCTCGGGAACATGCCGCCCGAGGAATATGAAAGCAACTACTACGCTGAAACGAACGGCCCGATAAATATCGAAGCCGCCAACAAAACGGCGGCATGAAAACCGGCACGGTTCAGTTGCAGACGCCCTCAATAACCGTGCACTTAAAACAAATGTGGGCAAATTGGGGCAAATTCGGCGAAACATACCGTTGAGACAGTTTTAGAAGCCCCGTCTGACCGGGAGTTTTAGTGGAGCCGCCTGTCAGAATCGAACTGACGACCTTCTCATTACGAGTGAGATGCTCTACCAACTGAGCTAAGGCGGCGTTACCAGATCACCTCGAAAACCAGTCGGTGACACAGCAGCCAAGCTTAGTCGTTTCTACGAGTGATTCTGTACACCTCGGCGAATGAGGCGTTCACGCACTCCGAAAGCGGGGCCACATCGTCGCCCTCCGCCCAGACCCGCCAGGCATGACGGATCGCCGCGACGGCTACGAGCGTGAACAACAGGGCCCGCTGATTCCGCTCGGCCGGGTCCTCGGCTCGCTCCGGGGCATCCGCTCTGAAACGGCGCTCGATAATCTGCTGCAGCTGGTCCTCGAAGTCGCGCAGGGTCGCCATGCGCATACCGAACAGGTAGGCGTTCTCCTTCATAACCGTGCGGCGCAGCTGGTGAATCTCCCGATCGGCCTCGGTGCGCTGCAGACTCTTGGCGAGCAGCAGGGCCAAATCGGCGAGCACGTCGCTGCTCGGGCCAGCCGCGACAAAGATTTCTATATCTTCAGCGGATGCCATTCCAGGCGCGTCCCCAATTAGGGCGGCGTCTTTCGAAGGGAAATAGTTGAAAAAGGTGCGCGGCGAGATATTGGCGAGGCGGCTGATGTCCTCGACCGTGACGTGCTCAATGCCGCGCTCGCGGGACAGGGTCAGCACGGCGTGTTGGATGGCTCGCCGAGTGGTGAGGCGCTTGCGCTCACGCAGGCCCGGCTGTTCCGTTTCGATCGACATGCCCCAATTGTTCCACAGCGCTCGAACGCCCTTGAGTGGTTAGCACTGCGGGTCGGCGGCCGGCACGATTCCGTCGACGAGATAGGAGTCGACCGCATCATTCACGCAGGAATTCGACTTGTTGTAGGCGGTGTGACCTTCACCGGTGTAGGTCACCAGGGTGCCGCTGTCGAGCTGCTCGGCCAGCTGCTGCGCCCAAACGTAAGGGGTCGCCGGGTCATTGGTGGTGCCGACGACCAGAATCGGCGCCGCGCCCGCCGCGTGGATCTCGTCGCGTTCGCCGGTGAACGTGTATGGCCAGTTGGCGCACCCGATGTCGCCGAAGCTCATGTACGGGCCGATCACCGGGGCAGCTTCGGCGAGTTCGGCGGCCTGGGCGCGCATCGACGCCGGGTCGGCGTTGTAGGCGTAGTCGATGCAGTTGATGGCCATGAATGACTCGGTCGAGTTGTCGGAATAGTTACCGTCGGCATCCCGGCCGTTGTAGGCGTCGGCGAACTGAAAGGCGCCGTCGGCGCTGCCGTGCATGACGGTGTCGAACATGACGCTGAGCTGCGGCCACGCCGTGGCCTGATAAAGCGGATAGATGATCGCCGTGAGCAGCGCGCTCGCGCCGAGCTGACGGCCATCCGTTGCCGTGATCGGGCTCGCGTCAACCGACGCCATGAGCGCCCCGATTGTCGTCAGAGCGTTGTCAACACTGCCCCGGAACGGGCAGTCCTCCCCCGTCACACAGTCGGCGAGGTAGGCGCGCAGCGCATTTTCAAAGCCCACCGCCTGGCTCTTGGTGACCTCGAAGTTGCTCGTCGACGGGTCGACGGCCCCGTCGAGCACGAAGCGCCCGACCTTCTCGGGAAAGAGCTCGGCATAGGTGGCGCCGAGAAAGGTGCCGTAGGAGTAGCCGAGAAAATTAAGCTCAGTATCGCCGAGGGCGGCGCGCAGCAGATCGAGGTCACGGGCGGCGCTCTGCGTGTCGACGGTGCCGAGGAGCGGACCGGTCTCGTCGGCGCAGGCCGCTGCGAAGGCGTCGGACGAAGCTGCAAGCTGCGCGATCCAGGCATCCGTGCCGCGTTTCGCCTCGGTCAGCCCATACAGGTACTCGTCCATCTCGGCGGAGTCGTAGCAGGACACCGCCGAAGAACGGCCCACCCCGCGCGGGTCGAATCCGACGATATCGAAGCTCGCCTGCAGTTTTTTGTCGGTGGCGTAGTCGAGGGAATCCGCGACAAAATCGTAGCCGGAACCGCCGGGTCCGCCGGGGTTCACCAGCAGGGAACCAATGCGATCGTTCCCGGTGGCCACGTGGCGCACGAGGGCGAGCGAGATCTCCCCGGCGGCCGGATCGCCATAGGAGAGCGGGGCGGACGCCTCCGCACACTGCAGGCCGTCGCCGCAGCCGTCCCACTGCAGCACCTGGCTGTAGAACGGGGCGAGGTCGCTGTCAACCTGTTCGCCGGTAGGCGTGGACTCGGCCGGGCCAGCATCCGTCGCAAACCAGGCGGAGCATCCGCTCAAAATAAGCGTGAGCGCCAGTGCGGCGGCCGTGGCGCTCAGTGCGAGGATACTGCGGTTCAACGGATTTCCTCTTTCCTGAAGCGGATGCTGCGGCTCACGCTACCGAAAGCGGCTGGGAGTCCCTGTGGGGGACGTCGCTGTGTCATTGGTTTCGACGTCACTGGTTTCGACGTCGTTGGTTTCGACGTCATTGGTTTCGACGTCACTGGGGGCGGCGGATCGCCGACACCAGCATCGCCTCGAGCGCGAGCGCGGGCGCGACGTTGCCCTGGATACGCTGGCGGGCCACGGCGATCGCGTCCATGGTGGCGACGGTGGCCGCCGGAGCGCTGGCCGCACTCGCGGTGCGCAGTTCGGCGAGCAGCTCGAGATTGATCACCGCTTGGTCCCGGCCCAGCTGCACCATCATCACGTCACGGTAGAGCGAGGCGAGGTCGACCAGGATGCGGTCGATGCCGTCGCGCAGGCTGCGCACGGCCCGACGCTTCTGGTCGTCTTCGAGGGCCTTGATCTGGCTGCGCAGCCCCGGCGGTACCGACTGGCCAGCCTCGACCCCGAGAGAGCGCAGCATGCCGTCGCGCTCGGCGGCATCCAGCTCGAGGGTGATGGCCTTGGCGTCGTCGCCGGCGATGGCAAGCAGCCGCGCGGCAGCGTTGACGGCCGATGACACCGAACGGATGCCGAGGGCCGTGCGCAGGGTTTCCTCGCGTCTGGCCCGGGCGTCGGCATTGGTGGCGAGCCGCTTGGCCATGCCGATGTGGCTCTGGGCGAGGCGGGCGCTGAGTTCGGCGATGACCGGGTCGACACCGTTGCGGCGCACCAGCAGGTCGGCCACGTCGGCGACGCTTGGCATGCGCAGGCGCACGGTGCGTACGCGTGAGCGGATGGTGGGGAGCAGGTCGGCCTCGCTGGGCGCGCACAGAATCCACACGGTGCGTTCGGGCGGCTCTTCGAGGGCTTTCAGCAGCACGTTGGAGGTGCGCTCGACCATGCGGTCGGCGTCTTCGACCACGACGACGCGGTAGCGGCCGACCGAGGGCGAGTACTGCGAGCGGGCGACGGCTTCCTTGACGGATTCCATTTTGATGATGACGCCCTCGGTGGCGAGCACGCTGAGGTCTGGATGGGTGCGGGCCTCGACCTGGCGGGCCGCGGCGAGGTCTTCGGCGGGGGTGCCCGGGCTGAGCAGGGCTGCGGCGAAGGCGAATGCGAGGTTCGAGCGGCCGGACCCGGGTGGCCCGGTGATGAGCCAGGCGTGCGTCATCGAGTTGGACTCGGCGGAGCTGCTGCTGTCACTGGCGGAGGGCACCCGCTGCGCCGCCGCCCTGAAGATGGCGATTGCGTCGGCCTGTCCCGTTAGGTTGTCCCACACTGCCATGAGTCAAGGGTAACCCGCCCCACCGACACCGCCCGCGCCCGCGTGCGCGCGCTCGGGCCCGGGCCCGGGCCCGGAAGGTGGGCGACTGGTAGATCCTGGGCCCGGTTGCGGAAGCCACGAGGTCACGACCGACTCAAGATGAGAACCCTCTCATGCTGCTCTGCGTGAGAACCTTCGTCGAGGCCCCAGACTAGAACAATGCAGACTTTCTGGAAGGTGGCGCTCGGTGCCGCGATTGTGGCCGCCCTCGGCGCCGGATCGGCGGGTGCCGTCGCGATGACGTCCGCTCTCACTATCACCGACCAGCCCGGGCTGGTTCAGCGAATCGATCCCGTGGGAACCGACTCTGACTCGAGCACGACCGATGCGGATACCACGCCCAAAATCGCATCGACGCCCACGCCCACTTCGACCGCCACCGCTGATGTTCCGGTCGCCCCGCCCGTCGCTGTTCCCCCGGCCGGATCACAGACCATCGACGACGACGTTGACGAAATTGACGTCGTAGACGTCGTAGACAACGTGGACGACGTAGACAACGCAGACAACGTTGACAACGTTGACGACGACGTTGACGACGACGACGACGACGTTGACGTTGACGTTGACGACGACTGAACCCGGCGGGTCGCGTCCGCTGGAACAGGCGCCGGAGATTCTCGAGGCCGTCGCAGAGTCGCTCGGAATGACCCTGGTACGGCTGCACCGGTTCAGCATCGAAACGACCGCTCGCGGCTTCACTGCCGGGTACACGATCGAGCTGGATCCCGGCACCCAGACGACCGAGTCCCACACCGTCTACCTCGAATCGAATCCGACCAAACGTGACCGGCCCGGCGTGCTCGCCTTCCGTGACGAGCAAACCGGCGAAACCGTGGCCGCTTGGCTGTACCCGAACGATCCCGAGCTGCCGGCCCTGGCCGCGGCGGTCTACCCGGACGCCGCACAGGTTCTGCTCGCCCGGCTCGGCCTGCACGCGAGCAGCCTCGTCGTCACCATCGCGGCCTATCGGCCAGGAAAACGCGCCGTTGTGCGTATGGTCGCTCCCGAGTTCACGGTGTATTTCAAAGTCGTTCGCCCGGCCGCCGCAGGGCCGCTTCATGCTCGCCACGTGTTCTGGGGAGCCGCCGGCGTTCCGGTACCGCGCAGCCGCGGCTGGAGCGCCGACGGATTCATCGCCCTGGAGTCCGTTCACGGTGTCGAAGCGAGCCAGGTGGTCGCGCAATTCTCGCCCGAACCTTTCCTCGACGAGCTCGATCGGATCACAACAGAAATCGGCCTGATCGAGAGTTCCGGCCCAGCACGAGTGTCGCTGTCAGCACGCCTGCCCTGGTACGTGCAGCGGACCGGTTCTCTGCTGCCGGCCGAATCGCCCAGGATCACCGCCCTCGGCGCTGCCATAGAACGGATGCGCGCGGCCGCGATTCCCGCCGCCCCCGTCACCGTGCACGGCGACCTGCACCTGGGGCAGATCTTTCTGGACCCCGACACTCTCGACTCCCCACGCATCTCCGGCGTGCTCGACATCGACACGGCCGGGCTCGGCGACCCGGCCGACGATGCCGCTGCGCTCTACGCGCACCTGGTCGTGAGCGCCCTGCACCACGACGACCACTCCAATCCCGAATCCGCCGAAGGCTGCCGCGTCCTGGCTGCCCGCGCCCGCAGCCGGTGGCCTCGCCGCGGCGAGCAGTTTCTCAACCGGGCGCGGTACATCGCGGCAACCCACCTGCTTGGGCACGTGTTGACCCCGGGTGCACACAGCGCGACATTGCTCGGCGCGGCCACCGAACTCGTCGTCGACCCCGCCTCAGCCTGAGACCAGCGGATGCCTTCGACCAAGATGAGAGTCCTCTCACGCCGGACTCCGAGGCTTCTCATACTGGGGCAGGAATCTTGAAGTAACAGCAGACGAGCACAGGCTCGACCCGCCAACGACAAGGAGACACCATGAACCCCAAGATGACAGCCAAGAAGCGTTGGATTGCTATGGGCGCCGGATCCGCACTCGGTATCGGACTGCTCGCCGGCGGTGCCGTGACCGCAGCGAACGCCTTCGAGATTGAGGACAGTTCGGGAAGCTCGATCGGTGTGCAGCCGGTGAGCTCCATCTCGACGAGCACGGCGATTCCATTCAGCACGGCGAGTGTCTCGACATTCGACGACTCGGTGTCCCTCTCGAGCGATGACTCCTCCAACACCTCGTCCAACTCATCCGACAACTCAAGCAACGACACAAGCAACGACTCGTCGAGCGGCTCGAGCACCGTGAGTGTCGTGTCGGCGGTCTCAGCCGTTTCGGTGGTTTCAGTCGTCTCGGTCGTGACCCCGGTGTCCGCACCGTCCGTCGCGAGCCCGGTGTCTGCCGCCTCGGTTGCCTCGCCGGCCAGCCCGGCATCGGTGCAGAGCCCCGCGTCCGTCGACTAAGCAGAGCGTCGCGGCTCAGATCGAACAACGAGCAGCAGAAAGCCCGGGCCCGCGCCCGGGCTTTCTGCTTCCCCGAGCGGGATTACTTGAGCCGATATCCCATGCCGCGCACCGTCTCAATGCGTTCCGGCCCGAACTTCGCCCGAAGATATCGCACGTACACGTCAACGACGTTGGAACCTGGATCGAAGTCGTAACCCCATACCCGGCTCAACAGCTGCTCACGGCTGAGTACCTGGTCGGGGTGCCGCAGAAAGTCTTCAGCGAGGGCAAACTCCCGGGCCGACAGTTCCACGGTGCGCTCCCCCACCGTTGCACGGCGGGTGCGCAGGTCGAGGGCGAGCTCCCCATAGGCCAGCCTCGTCGGCGAGCTCTGTTCGGCATCTCGCAGTCTTAAGCGGATGCGCGCCAGCAGCTCATCAAATTTGAACGGTTTCGCGAGATAGTCATCGGCACCACCATCGAGGCCGGCGACCATGTCGCTGGTCGTCGACCGAGCGGTCAACATGATGATCGGCAGCGGCAGCCGTTCGGCCCTGATCCGTTTCATCACCTCGAAGCCATCTATGCTCGGCAGTCCAACGTCAAGCAGTAGCAGGTCGAAGGTGCCGGACTGGGCATAGCTCACGGCGTCGAGCCCGTCATCGACCACGGTCGAGGAATAGCCGGCGGCCCTCAGGCCCTTGCTCACGAACAGAGCGATTCGAGCCTCGTCCTCCGCGATGAGGATGCTGGTCATGTCGCGGCCACCACATCAACGGCGCGGCGCGGCACCAGGATGCCGAACCGGGATCCGTCGGGCGACGTCACCAGGTCGACATAGCCGCCGTGCGCCCGCGCGATAGCGTCGACGATCGGCAGCCCGAGGCCGGAACCTTCGACACCACGCCCGGAATCGACACGGCCGAACCGTTCAAAAATGCGGGCCTTGGCCTCCGTCGGAATGCCGGGGCCGCTGTCGCGGATCCAGAATTCCACCGCTTCCGCGTGTTCGGTGCTGCCTATCTCGATGGTCGTGCCGGAAGCTGAGTGTTTGGCGGCATTGTTCGCCAGCTGCAGGAACGCCTGAGTGAGCCGGGCCGGATCGACCGGCACGACAACGTGCGCGCGCTCGGCCAGAATCCAGACGTGGTCGGGCAGCGCACTAACCTTGAGGAAGAACTGCTCGGTGAGGTCGCCGGCATCCGTTGGCACCCGCTGCAGATTGCCGCGCTGGGCGTTGGCGAGCGACTCGATGTCGTCGATGAGTCCGGTCATCCGGTCGAGTTCGTCAAGGGCAATTTCCCGAGCGGATGCGACATCGTCGGGATTGCGCGGATCCAGCAGCTCAAGATGGCCGCGCACGATGGTGATCGGAGTCTTGAGCTCGTGGCGCACATCCTCGAGCAGCTGTCGCTGCGCGGTCAGCGACTCGTCAAGACGCTCGAGCATGTCATTGACCGTTCCGGTGAGCTCAGAGATGTCGTCATGGCCGATCACCGGGATGCGCTCGTGCAGGTCGGTTGCGGTGATCCGCGACGCGGCGGCCTGCAGCTGGCGCACCGGTCGCAGCAGGCGGCCGGCGACGAACCATCCGACCAGCCCGACCGCCACGAGCGCCGCAGCCGCGACGGCCGCATAGATGCGAAAAGCGCTCGTCAACTCTCCGAGCTCGGCGTCCAAATCAAAAGCGGTGACGAAAATTCCCGCTTCCCCGCTAGCCTCCACCGTCACCGGCGCGGCGATATACCGCAGGTTGCCGAGTTCGGAGACGGCAGTGCCGCGCACGACATTGACACCGGCCACTTCATCGAGAATGCGCAGGATGAACCCGGCATCATCCTCCAGGTGGAAGGACAACTCGGTGCCGGGGATCAGTGCCGGGACGCCATCGATGATTCCGAGGGTGCTCTCGTTGGGGCTCGGAACGAGTCGGGCCATGACCGCTTGCAATGCCTCCCGGGTAGACGGGTAGCTCGCGCCGGACGCCTCCGGCAATGCCTCGACCTCGTTGAGGTTGGTAGTCGGCACGCCGGTGACGATGAAGCGCACGCTCTCGACGCTCGTCGCGAGGCGAGCGTCGATGTCGCGCAGGGCGCGGTCGCGTTGCACGAGATAGGCCGTGCCGCCCGCGACGGCCAGGCCGAGGCCGGCTACGACGAGAATGGCGGCGAGGATGCGCACCCGCACCGACCAGCCGGATCGCACAGCGGACGAGGCAGTCGAGGTCATAGCTTCAGTATCCCTTAGAGAGTTGCCACCCCGCCCACGTTTGGGGCCCGGGCGCCGACCGTGGGCCCAGTTATAAACCGGGCCCGGGTTCCGGGCCCGGAACGCTAGAGGAGGGTGGAAACTCGAGCTCGGATGATGGCGGCGACCTCGGCGGCGGGGGCCGCAGCATCCACTACCAGAAACCGGGCGGGCTCGGCAGCGGCCAGCTCGAGAAAAGCGGCGCGCACGCGGGCGTGAAAGTCGTTCTTCTCGGCCTCGAGCCGGTCGAAGACCTTGTCGTCGGCTTCGAGGCGGGCCCGGGCGGCGCGCGAGTCGAGGTCGAGCAGCACGGTCAGATCGGGCAGAAGCCCCTCGGCGGCCCAAAGCGACAGGTCCCGCACCTCGGTGGCGCCGAGCACCCGGCCCGCTCCCTGGTAGGCGACCGAGGAGTCGAGGTAGCGGTCCTGCACGATGACATCGCCGCGGGCGAGCGCCGGCCGCAGCTTCGTACCGACGTGCTGGGCCCGGTCTGCGGCGTAGAGCAGGGCTTCGGCGCGCGGATCCACCTCGCCGCGGTGGTGCAGTACGATCTCGCGAATCGCGACCCCGACATCCGTTCCGCCGGGCTCGCGGGTGCGCACGACGGTGCGCCCCCGCTCCTCAAGCCAGTTGGTGAGCAGGAGCGCCTGCGTGGTCTTGCCTGATCCATCGCCGCCTTCCAGGGTGATGAAGAGGCCGGTCACGGCGCAATCGTGGTGGTCGAGACCGCGTCAGCGGCAGAGCTGGCCGACTTCTTCACTGGCGCTTTCCTGGCGGCGGGCTTTTTGACCGCGGCCTTCTTGACCGGAGCCACTGGTGTGCCGGCCAACGCTGCTTTGGCCGCCGCGTTCGCGGCACGGGTCGCAGCAGCCTTCTTGGCGGTGGCAGCCTTCGCTGCTGCCGTCGGCGCCTTCTTCACGGCCGGCTTCTTGACGGCGGCCTTCTTGGCCGGCGCCTTCTTGCGAGGAGCCGCCGGCCCCTTGGCCCGCTTGTCAGCGAGCAGCTGCACGGCCCGCTCGAAGTCGATCTCCTCGATGTCCTCCGACTTGGGAATCGTCGCGTTGGTGACCCCGTCGGTCACATACGCGCCGAACCGCCCGTCCTTGATCTTGATCGCCTTGCCACTTTCGGGGTCGGGCGCTTCGAATTCCTTCAGGGCGCTCGAGGCACGGCGGGCGCCATACTTCGGCTGGGCGTACAGCTCGATCGCACCGGGCAGGTCGATGTCGAAGATCTGGTCTTCGCTCGTGAGCGACCGGGTGTCGATGCCCTTCTTCAGGTACGGCCCGAACTTGCCGTTCTGGGCCAGAATCTCGGTGCCGGTCTCCGGGTCGAGCCCCACCATGCGCGGCAGGGCGAGCAGGCGCAGCGCGGTTTCCAGGTCGACGGTGGCCAGATCCATCGATTTGAAAATGGATGCTGTGCGCGGCTTGTCAGCAGCGGCCACCTTCTTGACGGCCGGCTTGCGCTTCGGCTTAGTCACCGTGACCTCGCCGGTTGCGGGGTCGATCGTTTCCACGGGAACAGCCACGACGACCGGAACAACCGGCTCGTCCGGAGCTGGCGCGAGCTCGGTGACATACGGGCCGAAGCGGCCGTCCTTGGCGACGATCTCCTTGCCGTTCTCCGGGTTGAGTCCGATCACACGGTCGGTGACGACCGGGGCGTCGATGAGTTCGCGGGCCTTCGCCGCGGTCAACTCGTCGGGAGCGAGTTCCGGCGGAATGTTCACCCGGCGGGGCGGGGCATCCGCTTCAGCATCGGGGTCGATGACCTCGAGGTAGGGGCCGTACTTGCCGATGCGCAGGGTGATGTCATCGCTGATGGTGACCGAGTTGATCACCCGCGGGTCGATCTCACCGAGGTTGTCGATGACCTGGCGCAGGCCGCGATGCTTATCGCTGCCGAAGTAGAAGCTGTTGAGCCAGTCCAGACGGTTGGCTTCGCCGCCGGCGATGCGGTCGAGGTCGTCCTCCATCTCGGCGGTGAAGTCGTATTCGACCAAGTCTCCGAAGAATTCTTCGAGAAGGCGCACGACCGAGAAGGCGATCCAGTTCGGAACTAGCGACTGACCGCGCGGCGTGACGTAGCCACGCTCCGTAATGGTCGAGATGATGGACGCGAAAGTCGAGGGGCGGCCAATGCCGAGCTCTTCGAGCTTCTTGACCAGGCTGGCCTCGGTGTAGCGGGCGGCCGGGGTGGTCTCGTGGCCCTTGGCCTCGAGGTCGAGCAGCGCCAAGGTCTGGCCCTCTTCGAGTGGCGGCAGCTTGGAATCGGTCGCATCCGTCGACGCGTTGCGCTCTTCGTCCTTGGACTCTTCGTAGGCGAGCATGAAGCCGCGGAAGGTGATGACGGTTCCGCTGGCCGAGAACTCGGCGAGCGCGCCCGAGGCTGCGGGGTGCTCCGACGTGCCGGTCGGGCCGGCGGCGATGGTCACCGAGGCGGTCAAACCGGTGGCGTCCTTCATCTGCGAGGCGACGGTGCGCTTCCAGATGAGGTCATAGAGCTTGAAGTCGTTGCCACGCAGGCTCGACGCGAGCGAGGTCGGGGTGCGGAAGGTGTCGCCGGAGGGGCGAATTGCCTCGTGCGCTTCCTGCGCATTCTTGCTCTTGCCCTTGTAGGCGCGCGGGGCATCCGGAACCGTTTCAGCGCCGTAGAGCGCGGCCGCCTGGGTGCGGGCAGCGGTGAGAGCCTGCTGCCCGAGCGACGGCGAGTCGGTACGCATATAGGTGATGTACCCGTTTTCGTACAGCGACTGCGCGACGCTCATGGTCTGCCGGGCGGTGAAGCGCAGCTTTCGCGCAGCTTCCTGCTGCAGGGTCGAGGTCGTGAATGGTGCGGCGGGGCTGCGACGGTACGGCTTGGAAGTGACCTTGGTGACCTCGAGCTTGACGTCCGGGCTCTTCAGAGCGATCGTCAGTGCCTGAGCAGCGGACGCGTCGAGGGTGATGGCCTTCACGGTCGGCTTGAGCGCACCCGAATCGTCGAAATCGCCACCGGTGGCGATGCGCTCACCGTTCAGACGCACGAGCTTCGCGTCAAAGGCTTGGTCTGTTTCTGAAGCGGATGCCGCCAGTCGCGCCAGCAGATCCCAGTAGCCGGCGGAGACGAACGCGAGGCGCTCCTTCTCCCGGTCGACGACGAGGCGGGTCGCGGCGCTCTGCACGCGGCCAGCGGAGAGGCCCGGGCCGACCTTGCGCCAGAGCACCGGGGAGATCTCGTAGCCGTAGATGCGGTCGAGGATGCGCCGGGTTTCCTGCGCGTCGACGAGGGCGGTATCGAGGTCGCGAGTATTGTCCTTGGCAGCGAGGATGGCGTCCTTGGTGATCTCGTGGAACACCATGCGCTTGACCGGAACCTTGGGCTGCAGCACCTGCAGCAGGTGCCAGGCGATGGCCTCGCCTTCGCGGTCCTCATCAGTTGCGAGCAAGAGTTCGTTCGCATTCTTGAGGGCACGCTTGAGTTCGCTGACGGTCTTCTTCTTGGCGTCGGAGACCACGTAGTACGGTTCGAAACCGTTTTCCACATCGACCGAGAATCGGCCGAGCGCACCCTTCTTAAGTTCCGGCGGCAGGTTTTTCGGCTCGATCAAGTCGCGAATATGACCGACCGAAGACAAAACTTCATAGCCGTCGCCGAGATACGCGGCGATCGACTTCATCTTGGTCGGTGATTCAACAATGACCAGCTTCTTAGTGCCTGGCACCAGACTCCTCTTTATAGGTAGTGGCCAAATGATGGGCCAAGGCACACCATACACACTGGAATGGAGTGCCCGCCTAATCGACGGGTGCCGGTCGGCGCGTCCCGCTGGCATACACGCCACTCCCAGCGACCATCCAGTTCGCTCTGGGCGTGCCGCGTGTCGGCTCGATACCCTTGCCGTTTGTAAACCAGAGTGCAGAATAGACCCATGGGTACAATGACGGCCACATACACCGCGATGTTGACGGATGGCCCCCTCCAGGGCAAGACAATCACGACGACCTTTCTCGATTCGGGCGATCCGCAACCGCGCATTGAGATTCCGGCCGACGCTGGCAAACGATATCTCTATGCGCGTGGTGCCGGCCGGGAGTTCGAGGGCTCCGACTCCGGTCGTCCTACGGCGGTCGAGTACCGGTACCTCGAGGTTCTGCTCTCTTAGGTGGTGTCGCCTTCGGGGGGCTGAGTTTCAGGCGGTGCAGCCTCCGGCAGTGCAGACTCCGGCGGCGGCCCGGCCCGTGCGCTCGCCGAGAGCTCGATGCCCAGAACCGTGCGACTCACCGAAACGGATGCGAGCAGCCCGGTCACCGCGCAGCGGGTTACGGCCACCTCGTTGAGTGCCGCGACGGCATCCGCCGCTGGGCAGGGGTAGCCCGCGATTGCCCCGGATGCGGTGTCGGCCGCAGCGAGCGCGGCCGCGTCAGCGGCATTCGCGACGGACCGGCCGACCGCGAGCAGCGCGAGGGTGGACACAACGAGGGTCGTCAGCAGCACGGTGGCACCGAGCACCGCGATCGCGAGGATCGAGCCTGCCCCCCGCTCGGCCCCGTCCCGCCGCCCGCCCGCGCTCACTGGCCACCGGCGAGGGCGCAGGAACGCGCTTCGAGGGTGAGCTCCGCGAACAGACCAGAGCCGGTCGCGGTGACTCGGGCGCAGACGAATTCGCCGCGTCGTTCCGCCGCCAGGCCGGCTCCCGACACTGCACCGGCGACGAGCGCCGCTGCGCGGGCCACACTGTCGCCGCGGGACAGGACCCGCGCCGCGGTGGCGGCGGCATCCGTCAGCCGCACCTGCACCCCGACGACCTGCACTGCGCCCAGGCAGCAGGCCAGCACGAGCACAACGGCCGGCAGCGCGGTGGCGAACTCGGCCGTGATACTGCCCCGATTCGCCTGACCGCTCATCCTTGACCGGCTGGCCCAATTTTCCCGACTCGCCCGGCTGGGCCTGCTCGGCCAGGCCTGCCTCCGATGCGCGCGCCCTCGACTACCCGATGCTGAGTGCACGGCGCACCAGGTCGGTGAGCATCCCACGCACCTCGTCGCTGCGCAGAATGACGATGAGCAATCCGGCGAAGCCAACCGCGGCCATCGTGGCGACCACGTATTCGGCGGTGGCAGCTCCGGCCTCGTCGGTCAGCCGTCGCAGGGCACTTCGTGCAGGCAGCACAGTGTTAGCCGCTGATTCCTCCGGCACGGTTTCGGCCAGCACCACGTCGGCAGACACCACCGCGACAGGCACCGCTTTTTCCACTAACCCGATCTTTGTATACACAGGCTCGTCTCCTTCTGGCGTCTGTCGACGCGGGTTGGGCGGCACGAGCACATTCACTCTGCTCCGATCTGGAAGTGGCGGCCGCACGCATCCCCTGATCTGTGCACAGCCTCAGAACGTGGCGAGGGTGGAGGAGAGCACGCTGATCAGCAGTGGCACGACGCCGACGAGCATGAAGGCGGGCAGAACGCACAGGCCGAGCGGCAGCATGAGCGTCACCGAGAGGGTCCCGGCTCGACGCTGTCCCGCACTTCGGGCATCCCGTCGCACTTGTTCGGCTTCGCTGCGCAACAATTCCGCTGCCGGAACCCCCGCCCGGGTCGACAGGTCAAGCACCCGCTCGATTGGATCATCCCCCGACTCCGTTCCAGACCCGATCGCATAGCGCTCAGCCGCAGCGTGCACGAACGCCCGGGAACGATCGATCGACCCGCCCCCAGACATGGCAATGGCCATGAGTTCGAGTCGCAAACCGGGAGTCAGCTCGGTCGGCGCCGCTCGGTGTACCAGCGCGCGGCTCCAACCCGCAGCGGCGGCCATGAGCACACCGCCGCCGGCCAAGCAGAGCAGCCCGGGCACGGTCGCGAACAGCGTGTGCACCGAGTCGAAGCCCATCAGGCTGCCAAAGAGGATGCCGATCACCGGCAGCACCATGACCAATCGTGCCGTCGCGCGCGGGGCGGCCAGCGCGACCTCGAGGTCGCGCTGCACCTGCGCCAGGTCACGCAGTGATGCGGCGAGTTCCCGCAGGCAACCGGCCAGTGGTGCCCCGGCCTGGGTGGCGACCTGCCAGGCCGCAGCGAGTCCCCGCCAGGCGGATTCGGTCTCGCCGCATGCCTGCCCGGCGATCGCATCGGCCACGCTGTCGCCACGGGCCGCAGCCCGAGCGGCAGCCCGCAGAATGCCCGTGGTCGCGATTTCCGCGCCGCCCGCCGCGGGCGATCCGGCGCGTCGCACGGTACGACTCGTTGCCGCCGGCAGGCCATCCGAAGTTGGTAACAAGTAGCCCCATGCCGAGACCGGAGAAACGCCAGCCGAGAGCAGCACGGCCAGCCGTTGAGTGACCGCCGCGACCTCCTCGATCGGCGGTACCGATTCACCGTGCCGCAAGAGCGGATCCTCCCCTCGCGACCGTGTGCAGAGGCACATCGCACCACGCGATCGCTACCCTTGGCCGCATCACAGGGCCTCGATCGCCAGGCGGTCTCGACCATTGAGCGTGAACCGGCCGACCGCCTCCAGCCGCCGCACCCCCTCGGTACGTTCCAGGTGCAGCACAAGCCCGATCGCGCTCACCGTTTGGCGGGCTACGGCCGCCGCACTCATTCCGGCGAGCGCCCCAAGGGCTTCCAGACGGGCCGGTACGTCGTCGAGGGAATTCGCGTGCAGGGTGCCAGCTCCCCCATCGTGCCCGGTGTTCAGCGCCGCGAGCAGCTCGCGAATCTCGGATCCGCGGCACTCGCCCAGAACGAGCCGATCCGGCCGCATGCGCAGAGCTTCACGCAGCAGGGCCTCGAGGCCGATGCGTCCGGCGCCCTCCAGGTTGGCTTGCCTGGCCTCGAGCGCGACCACGTGCGGATGCAGGATGCGCAGCTCGGCCACGTCTTCGATCGCGACGATGCGCTCGTCGGCCGGTGCCTCGCCGAGCAGCGCGGCCAGCAGGGTGGTCTTTCCGCTGCCGGCCGCGCCGGTGATGAGCAGGTTCTGCCGACCGCGCACCGCCGCACGCAGTCGGTTCAGCCGGGCAGCGGATGCCTCTCCCACGCCGAACAAACCGGCGTCCGCGAGCGCACCGAGGCTGCGATGCGCGGCGTGCGGAAGCCGAATCGACAGGAGCGTTCCCGTGCTGGATACCGGAGGCAGTACCGCGTGCACCCGAATGCCGTCGGCCAGCCGAACGTCAACGCAGGGACTGGCCTCGTCGATGTGTCGCCCGCCGAGGGCGATCAGCCGCACGGCCAGAGCACGTACCTCCGCCTCACCGAGCTGCCAGGCCGGTGCGAAGGCGAGGCCGTGGCCGGCATCAATCCACAGCCCGGATTCCCCGTTGACGAACAGGTCGGTGGTCTCAGGGTCTTCGGCGTAGCCGGCCAGCGGGCCGAGCGCCCGAAGGTCGGAACGGTTGGTCTCGGGGCGAGTCGGGCTGTAAGCCGGTTCGGCGCCGATCCTGCCGGGGATCCCGCCAGCGGCGACCGCCGGCTGAACGGCGCTGTCCTGCGGCACGGTACCTACGGCATCCGTGGGCACCGTGCGATGCCGGGGAGTCGGCGCTCGCTGCGGCGCAGCGAGCGGTCGAGTGCCCGACGCGGTGCTCGGATTCGCAGGCGACGCCGCAACCGCGCCGGCGCAAGACGAACCGGCGACACCCGGAACGGCGTAAGACGGAACGGCGACGAAGGGCTGGACCATGCTCCGACCGTAGAGCGGGTCCGGGCGCGCCGCCGGGCCGCCGCCGGGATCGGTAAGAAACGGCTGCTGGTCGCGCTTGGGGAGGATCGGCACCAGCCCCACGCAGCGCGCCTGGCAAGCCCGACCTGCCCTGAAATGAGCTGCCACGCAAGCAACCCGCGCCAGACGACCTGCGCATTTAAACAGAAGGGGCGGCACCTATTGGGGGGAACAGGTGCCGCCTAGCAACACGCAGATTGGGGGGAACCATACGTCTTGCTGGTCAGAACTTTCGTCCAGACGTGGTTCAGTTTACGCGGCCCGAGACAAATTGCAAGTCCAATGTCCTCCAAAGGGAGGACACTCGCTTGGGGGCGTACAGAATTGCCATTTCGAATCTATTTTCTGGGTTCCTGTTGCTCAAAAAGTCCCTCTGTATACAGAGATCGGCCCGGAACCGGTAGGGTTCAGTTGAGCTGGCAATGTCCTGCATGCACGTACCGCAAAGGAGCGAATTACAAATATGACGGTCAACATCGATACCCTCCTCCACGAATCGCGCCGATTCCCACCCACTCCGGAATTTGCAGCGGAGACCGCAGCTACATCGGAACTGTACACCGAAGCACAGAAGGACCCGGCCGCATTTTGGGCCGATCAGGCACGCAATCTGCTGCACTGGCACAAGCCGTTCACCAAGTCCCTCGACTGGTCCAACCCGCCGTTTGCCAAGTGGTTTGAAGACGGTGAACTCAACGTCGCGTACAACTGCCTGGACCGTCACGTTCTCGCCGGTAACGGCGACCGCGTCGCCCTCTACTTCGAGGGCGAGCCCGGCGATTCCCGTAGCTACACCTACGCCGAGCTCACCATCGAGGTCAAAAAAGCCGCCAACGTGCTGCTCGGCCTCGGCGTCAAGGCCGGCGAACGCGTGGCCATCTACCTCCCGATGATTCCGGAGGCGGTGATTTCGATGCTTGCCGTGGCCCGCATCGGCGCCGTGCACTCGGTCATCTTCGGTGGTTTCAGTGCCGAAAGCCTGCGCTCGCGCATCGACGATGCCAACGCCGTGCTCGTCATCACGGCCGACGGCGGCTACCGCAAGGGCAAGATCAGCGCCCTGAAGCCGGCCGTCGACGCTGCCCTCCAGACCAACGACTCCTCGGTGAAGAACGTTCTCGTGGTCAAGCGCACCGGCCAGGACGTGCAGTGGAACGACCGCGACATCTGGTGGTCCGATGCCATGGAGACCGCCTCTCCCGAGCATGAGGCTGAGGCCTTCCCGGCCGAGAACCCGCTGTTCATTCTGTATACATCGGGTACGACCGGCGCCCCCAAGGGCATCCTGCACACCAGCGGCGGCTACCTCACGCAGAACGCGTTCACCCACCAGAATGTGTTCGATCTCAAGCCCGAAACGGATGTTTACTGGTGCACCGCCGACGTCGGCTGGATCACCGGACACAGCTACGTCGTCTACGGCCCCCTCGCCAACGGCGCCACCCAGGTGCTGTACGAAGGCACCCCCGATTCTCCGCACACCGGTCGCTGGTGGGAAATTATCGAGAAGTACAAGGTCTCGATTCTGTATACAGCGCCCACGGCCATCCGTACCTTCATGAAGCTCGGCCGCCAGATTCCGCAGAAGTTCGACCTGTCGAGCCTGCGTGTGCTCGGCTCGGTCGGTGAGCCAATCAACCCCGAAGCCTGGATGTGGTACCGCGAGGTCATCGGCAGCAACATCACGCCCATCGTTGACACCTGGTGGCAGACCGAGACCGGATCGATCATGGTCTCGGCCCTCGCTGGTCTCACCGAGACGAAGCCGGGCGCGGCCCAGGTTCCGGTTCCGGGCATCACCATCGACGTGCTCGACGATGACGGCCTGCACGTTGGCCACGGCAACGGCGGACTCCTCGTGGTCACCCAGCCCTGGCCCGCCATGCTCCGCGGCATCTGGGGCGACCCGGAGCGTTTCAAGGAGACCTACTGGGACAAGTTCGAGGGAACCACCGGCGCGAAGGACGGCCCGCTGTACTTTGCCGGCGATGGTGCCCGCCTCGACCACGACGGTGACATCTGGCTGCTCGGGCGCGTCGACGACGTGATGAACGTCTCGGGGCACCGCCTGTCGACCGCCGAGATCGAGTCCTCGCTCGTGGCGCACTCGCTCACCGCTGAAGCGGCCGTGGTCGGCGCCGCCGACGAAACGACCGGTCAGGCCGTCGTCGCGTTCGTGGTGATCAAGTTCAGTCAGGCCGAAATCGCCTCGCACGAAGACATCGTGGGCATTCTGCGCAAGCACGTCGCCCAGCAAATCGGTGCGATCGCCCGCCCGCGCGACATCTACATCGTCGACGAGTTGCCGAAAACCCGCTCCGGCAAAATCATGCGCCGTCTGCTGCGCGACGCGGCCGAGGGGCGCGACGTCGGTGATGTCACGACCCTCGCCGACACGATGGTGATGAACACCATAACCTCGCAGATGAAGAAGTAGCCGCGCCAAACTCGCGTTTAACCACTGAGGCCGCCCCACCAGGGAGCGGCCTCAGTTCTTTGCGGTGGCTAATTCAGGAAAACCGGGTCAGCCGTGTGCCAGTACCCCGCGATTGCGGGCCGCGCTGGACGCCGCCGTCGCATTTTTCCTGAATTCGCCACCGCGGGACGGGCATCCGTTTCGAAAGCGGATGCCCGGCGCGCCGGACACGGACTTATGCGAAGGCGACGACGAACTCGATCTCGACCGGAGCATCGAGCGGCAGCACCGCAACACCCACGGCGGAGCGGGCGTGACGCCCGATGTCGCCGAAGATCTCGACCAGAACGTTCGAGGCACCGTTGACCACGGCCGGTTGGCCGGTGAATGCGGGATCGGAGGCGACGAAGCCGGTGACCTTGACCACCTGGGTGATGCGGTCAAGTGAACCGATCACGCTCTTGATGGCGGCGAGGCCGTTGAGTGCGCAGGTGCGGGCATACTCCTGAGCATCAGCCGCTGGGATCAGGCCGTGGCCGTCGCCGACCTTGCCGGCAGCGGGCAGCGCGCCAGAAACCATCGGCAGCTGGCCGGCGGTGTAGACGAAACCGTTGCTGATCACGGCGGGTACGTAGGCGGCGACCGGCGGCACGACGCTGGGCAGTTCAAGGCCCAGTTCGGCCAGGCGTGCTTCGATCTTCGACACGACTATGCCCCTTCCTTGGCGGCGAGGGGGCGTTTCAGGTAGGCAACGAGGCCACCTTCTGGACCGGGTACGACCTGCACGAGTTCCCACCCGTCAGAGCCCCAGTTGTTCAGAATGGCGGCCGTGTTGTGGATCATCAACGGCGTTGTGAGGTACTCCCAGGCGGGCATGTGACTCCTATTGAGGCGGGCTTTCAGATTTGTCGTTTACGCTCAAGTCTATGTCTGCCAAAAATCGAACCGTGAGCGGGGCTCTGGGGGGTCTCCTGGGTCTCGTCGGGATGAGTGCCGTCGCCGGCATTCTCGTGACCGCCGCCGTCGCCCCAGCCGTTGCCCTGTCCGGCATGGCCGCCACGAACACGATCAACGTGTTCGACAGCCTGCCCGAGTACCTCTCCATAGATCGGCTCTCCCAGAAGAGCAACATCTACGCGTCGACCGACGCCGCGGACCCGGTGGGCACCCGCGTACTCCTCGCCTCGTTCTACGAGCAGAACCGAGTCGATGTGGCCTCCGACGCGATCAGCCAGTTCGCCAAGGATGCCGCCATCGCCGGTGAAGACCCGCGCTTCATGGAGCACGGCGGCGTCGACATTCAGTCCAGCTTCAACGGTGCCGTGCAGACCCTGGCCGGCGGTGACACTCGCGGTGGTTCCTCGATCACGCAGCAGTACGTGAAGAACGTGCTCATTCAAAAGTGCGAGGTGATGACCGACGCCGACGAGGCCGACGCCTGCTATTCCGATGCCACCAAGCCGACCGCTGACCGCAAGCTGCGCGAAATGCGTTTGGCCATCGGCATCGAGAAGAAGTACGAAAAAGAAGACATTCTTCGCGGCTATCTCAACATTGCCGGGTATGGCGGATCGGTCTACGGCATCGAAGCCGCTGCCAACTACTATTTCAACACCACCGCGGCCCTGCTCACCCTTCCGCAGGCGGCCAGTCTGGTGGCGATCGTGAACAACCCGGTCAAGTTTCAGCTCGACCGCCCCGACAGCGAAACCAACGGGGCGGCAAACGGCTACGCCGACAATAAGTTTCGTCGCGACTACATTCTCAACGAGATGCTCAAATACGACAAGATCGCCCAGGCCGACTACGACGCCGCTGTGGCAGCACCGGTCGAGCCTGTCATCACCGTTCCGAGCACCGGATGCCAGACGGCCGGAGGCAGCGCCTACTTCTGTGATTACGTCACCAAGATTCTGAAGTCCGATCCCACCTTCGGAGCGGATGCTGAAACGCGCCTCGAGAACTTCAAGCGCGGCGGATTCGACGTGTACACCACACTCGACCTCGAACTGCAGTTTGCCGCTGAGACGTCCCTGAATAAGTACGTCCCCAAGTCATATCCCGGTTGGGATCTTGGTGGGGTCGTGTCCAGTGTTGGGGTTGGTACCGGTGAGGTGCTCGCCATGGCGCAAAACAAGGACTACAGCCAGGCTGAGCAGCCTGCCGGCAGCAACTTCACCAGCATCAACTACAACACGGACTACGCCACGGGCGGTTCCGGAGGCTTTCAGCCCGGTTCAACCTACAAGGTCTTCACGCTGGCCGAGTGGCTGAAGGAGGGGCACGCCCTCACCGAACGGGTTGACTCACGAGTCAAGTCGGACTGGGGCACGTTCCAGGACAGCTGCCTCGGCCCGCAGAGTTACGGCACGAAGTTCAGCCCGCGCAATGACGGTGGCGAGGGTGGCCCGAATGAATCGGCGCTGCACTCGACCACCCGGTCGATCAACACCGGCTTCATCGGTATGGCCAAGGAGCTGGACCTGTGCGGCATCAAGAACACGGCTGAGGCTTTCGACGTGCACGCAGCCGACGGCGGCCTTCTCGGTCAGAACGCGTCTTCGGTGATCGGCACGAACTACGTCGCCCCGCTCACGATGGCTGTCGCGTTCGCTGGCATTGCCAACAACGGCATGACCTGCACCCCGATCGTCATCTCCAAGATGGTCAGCTCCGACGGTACCGAGCTGCCGATCCCCCAGACGAAGTGCACGCAGTCCGTTGAACCCGCGGTCGCTGCTGGAATGCAATACGCCATGGCGACCACGACAATCGGCGGAGGAACAGCGGCCGCCTCTGGATCGCGCACGTCACCCCGGGTTCCGATCATCGGTAAGACCGGAACCACCGACTCCGCCAAGGACACCTGGATGAGCGGTGCCAGCAGTAAGGTTGCCACCGTCGTCGGGGTGGTCAACGTGAGCGGCGATTACAAGAATCAGCGCTTTACCACGCTCAACGGCCTCAGTGCGCAATATATCCGCCACTACGTATGGCCCGAAGTCATGAGTGTCGCCAACGCCAGGTACGGCGGAGATGCCTTTCCGGAGGCCTCGTCCAGCGTGATCAACGCGGTGTCTGTTCCGGTACCCGACGTGCGCGGCAAGTCGATGTCCGACGCCAAATCCGCCATCGAAGCCTCCGGCTTCCTGTTCGTCGACGGCGGCGTGACCAGCTCCGAGATGCCGGCCGGCACCGTGGCCAACACCGACCCGGCCGGCGGGTCCTCCTCGAGTCGAGGTTCCAGCATCACGGCTTACTCGAGTGATGGCACCGGCGTCACCATTCCGTCCGTCATCGGCAAGAGTGAAGCGGATGCTCGCAGCACGCTCACCGCCGCTCCCTACGGTTTCACGGTGGCCAAGCTCGAACAGGCCACGACGGACAAGGCCCAGGACGGCAAGGTTGTCGCCGTGCAGCCCGGCGAAGGAACGGCCAGTCGCCCCGGCGACGCCGTGACGATTGTCATCGGAAAATACACGGCCCCTAATGCGGACGCCAGCACCGACAAGAAGAACGAATGACCGCGGCTCGTGGCCTCGGCGGTGGTGGCCGTCTCGTCGGCACTTCCCTCGTCGCTGCTGGCGCGGTCGGCCTCGCCGCCTTCGCCTGGGGGGCATTGGTCGAGCGCACCCGGTTCACGCTGCGTGAGGTGAGCGTTCCGGTGCTCGCACCGGGGTCAGCGCCCATTCGGGTGCTGCATCTCTCCGACCTGCACATGGCCCCGTGGCAGAAAAACAAGCAGGAGTGGGTGCGCAGCCTCGCCACACTAAAGCCTGATCTTGTCGTCGACACCGGCGACAACCTCGGGCATGAAAACGGTGTCACCGGCATCGAATATGCCCTGGCACCGTTCCGAGGCATCCCCGGCGTGTTCGTCAACGGTTCCAACGACTATGTCGGGCCACAGCTGAAAAACCCGTTCACCTATTTCGGCGGCCCCTCCAGCCGCCGCACCGTGCGGCGCGAGGAACTCGACACCGATGCCCTACGCCGAGTGTTTGCCGATCTCGGCTGGACCGACATCAACAATGCCGCCGAATCGCTCGACCTGAACGGCACGCACGTAGAGTTCTTCGGCGTCGACGACCCGCACATCGGGCGCGACCGGCTCGACCTGATCACCCGTGCGATCGATGACCTGCGGGCCAACGATCCCCTCGGTGACGACGTCTGGCCCGATCCGGAGGAAGCCGCGGCTCCGCGCTCCACGCTGACCATCGGCGTCGCCCACGCGCCGTACCAGCGGGTGTTGAACTCGTTCGTGAATCACGGCGCCCAGCTGATTCTGGCCGGGCACACCCACGGCGGGCAGGTCTGCGTGCCCGGTTTCGGCGCGCTGGTAACCAACTGTGACATTCCCCGCCGCCAGGTGAAGGGCCTGAGCACCTGGAACCACGGACTGCGCACCGCCTTTCTGAATGTCTCGGCCGGCCTCGGCACCTCGATCTACGCTCCAGTTCGATTCGCTTGCCCGCCCGAGGCAACCCTGCTGACCCTTTGCGCTGGATAAGGCCTACCGCCCACCTGCTCGCTCAATTCGTCAGGACGGCCTCGGAGCGCCTATACTGATCTAGGCCCAAGGGCCATCGGGGTATGGCGCAGCTTGGTAGCGCGCGTCGTTCGGGACGACGAGGTCGCAGGTTCAAATCCTGTTACCCCGACAGTAGTAAAGCACAACGACGCAACAGAACCCCCACTCCAGGCGAGTGGGGGTTCTGTTGTAGGGTCTTCTGTGACGTCTACGCCCGCTCCCCCCACAGCTCCGATCGTTTCCCGCCGGGCCTGGCAATCCCTGATCGTGCTGCTGGCGGGCATGTTCATGGCGCTGCTCGACACGACCATAGTGAACGTGGCGCTGCCGAGCATTCGCACGAGCCTCGATGCGTCGGAAGCGACGCTGTCGTGGATAATCTCCGGCTACGCCCTCGCCTTCGGCCTCGCGCTCATCCCGGCCGGTCGCGTCGGCGACCGTTACGGCCACAAATGGGTGTTCTTCAGCGGACTCGCGCTGTTCACGGTCGCGAGCCTCGCCTGCGGCCTCGCCCAGAATGACCTGCAGCTGATCATCGCCCGCGTGATTCAGGGACTGGCCGGCGGTATGTTCGTGCCGGCCGTGACCGCCGTCATCCAGCTGATGTTCCCGGCCAGCGCGCGCGGCAAGGCCTACGCCATCATGGGATCGGTCATTGGCGTCTCCACCGCGCTCGGCCCGATCGTCGGCGGTATCATCATCGAGGCCTTCGGCGTAGAGAACGGTTGGCGCCTGGTCTTCTGGGTGAATCTGCCGATCGGTATTCTCGCGCTCGGAGCCACCGTGTTTTTGCTGCCCGGCGGTGCAGCGCTGCCCAAGGCCGCGCCGACGTTGCGGGCCGGTATCGATTGGCTCGGCCTTGTGCTCGTCTCGGCGGGCCTCGTTGCCCTGCTGGTGCCGTTGATCGAGGGCGAAGATCAGGGTTGGCCGCTCTGGACCTTTGGCACCCTCGCGGTCGGGGTGCTGCTCGTCGTCGCGTTCGGCGTCTGGGAAGTCGTCGTCGCCAAGCGAAACGGCAGCCCGCTCGTGCCGCCGCACCTGTTCTCCCACCCGGCATTCACCGGCGGTGTCATTCTCGCGCTCGTTTATTTCGCAGCTTTCACGAGCATCTTCTTCACCATCTCGATTCTGTGGCAGGCCGGCCTCGGGCACAGCGCGCTCGAGTCAGGGCTCGTCTCCATTCCGTTCGCGATCGGAACCATTCTGGGGGCGTCGCAGAGTGACCGCCTGGCCAAGCGTCTCGGGCGTACCGTGCTCGTGGTGGGCGTCGCCTTCGTCACGATCGGCCTGATCTGGATCTGGCTGGTCATGCTCGTGGTGACACCGGGCGAGCTGACCAACTGGCACCTGCTGCCGCCCCTGTTCATCGCGGGCCTCGGCAGCGGATTCTTCATCGCCCCGAATGTGTCCTTCATCGTCGCAACCGTCGACCGTTCCGAAGCCGGCGGCGCGAGCGGTGTGGTCGGCGTCATGCAGCGCGTCGGAAGCGCGGTCGGTATCGCCGTCATCGGCAGCGTGTTCTTCGGCACCCTCACCGTGACCGGCCCGGGAGCGGATGCCGTGGCCAGCGCCTTCACGCACAGCGCCACCATGGCGATGGCGGTCAGTGCCGGGTTCGCCATTCTCGCGCTCGTGCTCGTCTTCGCGCTGCCGAAACGCCTGGCCGCTGGTGCTCCGGCCAGCTAGCCGATGCGGGTGAGTGCGGTGAACGTCATGGTGGCACTCGAACCGTTCCGACAGGTCTGATAAAGCAGGTCGAACCCGCGCGGCACGTTGTCGGCGGTGTCGGTAGCGACATTCAGCACGGCGGTGACCGGCCCGACGCGAAAGGCGCCGCTGGCCGCCCCGGTCAGGGTGATCGTGCTGCCCTCCCTCGGAAACTGTGACCCTCCACACGACCAGTGCTCGGCAATCACCGGCACGCCGTAGTGCGCGCTGATGTCGACGGCACCCTGGCAGGCGTCGATCTCGTTCTGCCAGCCGGCGTCGGCATCCGTGCGGTTGGCGACGACACTGCCAGGGCTCGCGGCGAGCCGCCGGCGAGAAGGTCGGGTATTGTCGCGCACCCGGTGAGGCTCACGGCGAGCGTGATGAGCACCAGTCGGTGCAGCGGAACACGCCTGGCTTTAACCACAACAGTCCTCTTCGGGAGGGTCGGCTTGCGGAACGGGGCAGCAGCGCAACGGGAGGTGCGCGGTGGGGTGCCATTCAACATCCACTTCGCCGACTTCCACAGGCCCCAGCCGGACTAGACCGGGCGTTCACGGCCTGAAATGTAGGGCATAGTGACTAGTCGGCGTGCCGGCTCAAACGGGCCGGCAACTTGGAGGTGTCATGACCGCAAACCGACGACGTCGGCACACCATGTTGCGCCGCGCCGCGGGATGGCTGGCACTCGCCTACCTCGCTGCACTGGCCTTGATCGCGTTCTGGCCGACCCCGGTGGACCGCGGCTTGCACGGGTCGATTTCATCGGTCGTGCTGTGGCTTCGCGCGCACGGGGTACCGGCCTGGCTCAACTACCAGAGCATTGAATTCAGCGCCAATATCGCTTTGTTCGTTCCGGTCGGCCTGCTCGTCGTGCTGCTCGCCGGTACCAGGCGCTACTGGATCGGAACACTTATCGGCACGCTGATCGGCACGCTGATCAGCTGCACTATCGAGCTCGGCCAGCTCGTCTTTCTGCCGGAACGATTTGCCACCGTCAACGACCTGATCGCCAACAGTCTCGGCGCCCTGCTTGGAACCCTGATCGCTGCCGTCGTGCTGCGGGTGGCTCTCGGCCCGGCCCATCCGCCGGCCGCGGTGGCACAAACAACTTGATCCCGAAATTTGAGGTGGACCTCAGAGAGTCTCTCTGCTAGCTTCGGCAGAATGGATCGTCGAGAGTTTCTCACATTATCGTCCGCTGGCGCTGCAACGCTGGGTTTCAGTGCGCTGGGCGCACCCGGAGCCTTAGCCGCGACCGCCCCGATACTGCCAGGGGAGGTATCCCGCCTCTCCAATGTGCTCACCCAAAAGGGAAAAAAGCTCTACGACAATATTGAAGTGGACATCGGCGGCGACCGCGCCCGCCTGTTCATTCCCCAGACCGTGTCGCGCAATTCGACGGCCTCGATCGGAGCCGTCTGGTTCTACCACGCAGCCTCGAGTTCGCACAACGCGCTGAACGGCGGCTTCAAGTACCCCGGCGAACTCGTGGTCGACCAGAACGCCATCGCCATCTGCATCAATGCCGGCGGTACCCAGTACACCAACTCCGTCGCCACCAACGCGCAGAAGAATGCGTGGACCTACCTGAACGCGCTGTACACCGTGCGCCGCAACTTCTTACGCGCGACCTCGTTTGGCGGATCCCTGGCCTGCTACACCTACGGCAAGAAGCTCATTCCGTACATTCGCGGCCTGTACATGGTCAACGGACTCTACGACAACGAATGGCTGTACGCCTACGACACCAAGAACCAGGCCCACGTCGGCGATGCGTACAACAACGACCTCACCCTGATCAAGGGCACCAACCCGGCCCGGATCAGCGCCACCCCGTGGACAAACAGCCGGGTCAAGGTGCTGGTCTCCGACGACGCTCACCCCGACAATGTCGTCATTCCGAGCAGGAACGGCCTCGCCCTAATCAATAAAATCGCGCCCGTCGCCACTGCCGCCGAGGTGATGTACCACACGCTCGCGCACGACACCCCCGGGTTCGCCCACACCGACATGATCAAAACATTCGCGCAGTGGTCGATCTAGCAGGGAGGTAGTTCGTGGCGGAACGCACGCGGGTCGACTGGGTTGACGGGGCCAAGGGCATCGCGATTCTGCTTGTGGCCCTCGCGCACGCGGTGCAGTGGACGGTACTCTCCGGCCTCGCGCCGGAGTTTTGGAACAAGATCAACCTGGTCTTCATCGTGTTTCGCATGCCGTTGTTTTTTCTCGCCTCCGGCCTGTTTGCCGCCTCGATCATCAAACGCAGCTGGCCAACGCTGTGGCGAACCCGGCTGAGCCTGCTGGTCTGGGCCCTTCTCCTGTGGACCCTCATTCGTTTCGGCTATTTCTCGCTCCTGACCAACCCGGCCGGCTTCGACGAGACCAACCCGTTCGATCTGCTGCTCGCGCCGGTGCGCCCGAGCAACGGCCTGTGGTTTCTCTACGCCCTCGCCCTGTTTTTCATGGCCGCCAAACTCATGCGCAACCGCATCGACTGGCGGGTGCAGCTCGGCGGCGCCGTCGTGCTGTCGGTGCTGTTCTTCGCCCGCGCGGACACCGGCAACATCGCCTGGAACGGCATCGGCCGCTACTTCGTGTTCTTTCTGCTCGGCTGTCACCTGCGCGAGTGGATCCTCGCCTTCGTCAACCGCCCCAGCCGCCTCGGCGCGCTCAGTCTCGGCCTCGGCTTCGCCGCTGCCTTTCTGGTGTTGGCCGGGCTCATTCTCACCGTGGATTCACGCCTGCCGTTCATCACCGGAACGCTCGTCGTGGTGAGCCTGTTCGCCCTCGGCGCTGGCCTGCTCGTCGCCCGATTCCTGGTCGGCTTTCGCGCCATGGCCTGGCTCGCCTATGTCGGCCGCAATACTCTGCCGATCTACGTCGTGCATGTACTCCTGGTGTCGCTGATCACGAGCCTGCTGCTGCTCTACCGCGTCCAGGCCTGGCTCGATCGCCTCGGCCCGGCACTCCCCCCGCTGGTCGCTGGCCTCGCGGTCGCCGCGTCGCTGTTGCTCTGGCGACTGGTGCGCGACCTGCCGGTGCTGCGCTACGCGTTTGCGGTACCGATCTGGTTTGCCGGACGGGCACCGGCGGCGGGTGAAGCAGCGGCATCCCCTTCAGCAGAAACAGCAGACCCGGCAGAGCGGATGCTGCCGCGCAGCGAGTGAGATCGCCGCACCACCGCGCCGGGCGCCAGCGCGCCCTCGTACTCCTCACCGGGCTCGTCCTGCTGACCGTTGGCCTGGTAGCCGTCACCACGCGAACGGTCATGTTTCCGCGTGAAGACGCTCCGAGCAGCGCCGACGCCATCGTCGTGCTCGGCGGGCTCGGGAGTGCGGCCGTCGTGCAGAAGGCCCTCGATCTGGCCAGGGCCGGGTACAGCGATCATGTGCTCATTTCGGATGCCTTCGGCGGGGACACCCGCCCGGCCAACCTGTGCGGGCGCGACCCGGCCGTGCCGGGCACGGCGATCGAGGTGGAGTGTTTCGACCCGCACCCCACGAGCACGCGCGGGGAGGCCGAAGCCATCGCCGCCTTCACGAGCGCTCAGGGCTGGAACCGCGTGATCGTGGTCACCTCGAGCTATCACGTGAGTCGGGCCCGCCTGCAGATCTCCCGCTGTTACCCAGGGGTACTCGCGGTGATCGGCGCCGCGCAGCCGATGGATCCGCCCAAATGGGTGTACCAGTTCGGGTACCAGAGCGCGGGATTCATCAAGGCCTGGCTGACGCCGGCCTGTTGAACGCGCCGACTCAACGCGCCGGCTGAAGCCGTCAACGCCGGGCCATCAGCCCCTCGGCGATCGAATCGACCCGCTCCCGGTAGCTCTGGCCCACCATGTCGGACTCGGCCGGCCACCCGCGCAGCGCCGCGTGAAACTCGGGCCAGGCCTTGATCGGGCGGGCCGGAACGCCGGCCACGATGGTGCCGTCCGGCACCGATGCCGTCACGACCGACCCAGCACCCACCACGCAACGGTCGCCGATGCTCACTCCGGGCAGCACTGTCACGCCGGCGCCGATAAAGACATCCGAGCCCACCCGAATCGGCGCGAAGCGATAGCGGCGGCCACGCTCATCGCGGTAGAGCCAGCCCGATCCGTCGTGGGTGATGAAGGTTACCCCGGAGCTGATCGTCACGCGGTCACCGACCGAGATGAGCCACGGCTCGGTGGTGGCGATATCAGAGAGGATGCGACATCCACTGCCGATCTGCACACCCAGCGCCCGAATCGCGTAGACCCTCCCGCGGGCACGCCGCAGAATCTTGTAGGTCAGTCGGGATAATTTCACCGTAAGACTCCATTTCGTCGGCTGTGCGGTGCTGGAGCAGCTGGAATTTTGCGGCCTGTGCAGCCCAACCCGCCTAAAGTATCGGTTTTCCGGCCGTCTTACTGGCGCTGAGGAAAATTCACGTGTTATCGTTGCGCCTAATCGCATCAACAGCGCTGCGGCTCTATCCCGTCCATTCCCTGCGCGATCAACAGTTTCTGCGCCACCACTCTGCGCTACCACCCGAAGGCGGCCGATGTTCGATTTCACCATGTTGCGAGTGCGCCGCACGCCGATCATTATCAGCGCGCTCGCCGCCCTGTTCGTCATTGTGGCGAGCCTGGTGCTGCCGCGCTTCGTGGCCAGTCTCGGCTTTATCGTGATTTTGCTGGCCCTGCTCGCCTTCGTCGCCATGGTGACCCTGTTCCTGCTGCCCGTGCACGTTCTGCCGGCCGTGGCACTGGTCACCTTTGCGCTCATTCCGGCCCGCGTGCTGCCCCAGGACGGCCCGATCGGTGCCTTACCGCTGACCACCATGATCATCGTCGTCTGGGCGCTGCGCCGGCTGATCACCACCACGGCGAACGTTCCGCTCACGACGGCACCGGCCCCGTTCAAGTCGGCTACCCGCTTCTTCGCGGTGCTCTTTCTGGTCTGGTCACTGTTCACGCTGCTGCGCAGCCCCGACCTGCAGGCGAGCCTCGGCTGGACTATCAGTTTCAGCGCCGGCGCGTTGCTTCCGCTTTTCATCGGCACCGCGAGCCGGGAGTCCTTCTGGATTCGGCGGGCCTGGCTTCTGCTCGGCGCCTGGCTCGGAGCGTACGCCCTGATCGAGGGGGCGCTGCGCGCCAATCCGATCTGGGGCACGCTGTACACGGTGCTCGGCCTGAGCGACAGCCAGCACTGGTCGGTGTATCGCGCGACCGCATCGTTTGGGCATCCGCTGTTCGCCGGCCTATTTTTTGCCGTCGCGTGCGCCCTGGGGATCGGCGTCTGGCTGCGCGAGGACTCGAAACCGGCCCTCGTCACCGCGATCCTGAGCGGCCTCGGCCTCGTCGCCACCGTCTCGCGCGGTGCCATCCTGTCGGCGGCGATCGCCATCGGTTTCGCCTACTTCGTGTCGCTGGTGCTGCGCGGCGAAAAACACTGGGGCAAATTCGCGCTGCTCGCGGTGCTCGTGGCTGCGGGCATCGTCGCACTCTTCCAGTTCGATGCCTTTACCGCCCGCAACAACTCGGTCGAGGCCGAACTGTCGTCGCAGGCCCGCGACCTCGGCGTCTGGGTGTCCCTGCAGGCCGCGAATCTGACCGGTTGGATCGGGTCGGGGCCTGGCACTTCCGGCATCACCGGGCGCCTGTTCAACGAGGTCACGATCGAGAATTCGCTGCTGCAGCTACTGATCAGCATCGGCCTGCCCGGAGTGCTCCTGTTTCTGCTCGTGATCGGCTCGGCCGTGGCGCACGCGCTGTCCCAACGTGCCGTCGGCGCCGCGGCCGCTCTCGTCGCCTACACCGTCTGTATCGCCGGATTCAACGCGATCGACGCACTGCGCCCGATGCACCTGTTGCTTGGTTGTCTGTTGATTCTCACGCTGAATCCGGGCAAAACGGATGCCGCCGCCGGGCTTGTCACGGCGCCGGCACGACGATCACTCGCTCGCCCCAAACGGGGGTATGCGCGCATCTAACGTGCCGCCGGCTGGCACGCTACTCTAAACCGACAGATTATCAGTTACCGCCGGCATTCCCTGCCGGCCCGTAAGGGGTATGGGCGTGACGACGATAGGTTCGACAGGCACGGGCTCGACAAGAATCACCGTGTTGCAATCGCTGAGTGCACCCGATGGCACCACGCGCTACGTCAACCAGGTCGTCGAGGGCGCTCCGGACGCCGTGACCATGCGGTTCTTCACCTGGCGCACCGCGCTACTGGGCCGGTACGACGTCTTGCACGTGCACTGGCCGGAGCTGCTCATTCGCGCTCCCCGGCCGCTCAAGGCGAAGCTTCGTCGCGCCGCTCTCTACGCACTGCTGCTGCGCGCGCGGCTGCAGCGCATTCCGATCGTGCGCACCATGCACAACCTCACCCCGCACGAGGCCGGACAGAACGCGGAAACCCGCGCCCTCGAGGCACTCGATTCCCGTACGGCGCTCGTTATTCGACTGAATCCAACCACCCCGGTCGAACCGGAGTCCAAGGCCGTCACCATTCTGCACGGCCACTATCGGGACCGCTTCGCCGGCATGCCGATGTCGGACTCCTTGCCCGGGCGCATCCTCTATTTTGGACTGATTCGACCCTATAAGGGGGTCGAAACCCTGCTGCAGGTGTTTCGCGCGGTGCCGGGCGCGGATCTGACGCTGCGCATCGTCGGCCGCCCGTCCAGCGGCCTCGGTGCGGTCATAACCGCCGAACAGGCCGAGGACGAACGCATCAGCTCGGTACTGCGTTTCGTCTCCGACGAGGAACTCGTGGTGGAGGTCGGCGAAGCTGAACTGGTTGTGTTGCCCTACCGCGAAATGCACAATTCGGGCGTTCTGCTCGTCACCCTCTCCCTGGATCGGCCGGTGCTCGTGCCATCGACACCGTCCAATCTGGCTCTGGCCGAGGAGGTCGGCCCCGGCTGGATCTATCTGTACGAGGGCGAGCTCACGCCGTTGATCCTGCGCCACACCCTGGAGCGGATGCGCGCCGCCGGCTCCCGGCCGCGCCCCCACCTTGACGGGCGCGACTGGAAAACCCTGGGTCTGCAGAGTTATGGCACCTACCTGCGGGCCTTGCAGTTGACCGGTCGGCCCCGCCGGAGCATCCGTTGACCGCGACGATGCCACCATCGACCCCCTCAGCCCCGCTTCCCCGTTCCACCGCCGGACTCGGGCACACAGCGGGCCGGGGCGCATCGACGACCCTGGTCGGCCAGCTCATTCGCATCGGCGTGCAGCTCGGCGGCATCGTCGTGCTGGGCCGGCTGCTCGACCCGAGCGATTACGGGCTCGTCGCCTCGGTCGCCGCCATCATCGGTGTCGGCGAGGTGCTGCGCAACTTCGGGCTGTCGTCGGCGGCGATTCAGGTGCGCGAGCTCAGCCGGCAGCAGAAGGACAATCTGTTCTGGATCAACAGCCTGATCGGGCTCGCCCTCATGCTGCTGGCTGTGCTGTTCAGCCCCTTGATCGCGACACTGTACGGCGACGACCGGCTCGTGCTGCTCACCCAGGTACTCGCCGGCACGTTTCTGCTGAACGGCCTCGCCACCCAGTTTCGGGCCGATCTCAACCGCAACTTTCATTTCAAGGCACTGGCCGGCTCAGAGATCGGCGCGCAGGTCGGCGGGCTGGCCATTGGCATCGTCATGGCGCTCAATGGTTTCGGCTATTGGGCCCTCGCCGGGCAGCAGATCAGCCAGGGCATTCTCACCATCATCATTCTCGTTCCCATCACCAACTGGTTTCCGGGCTGGTTTCACCGCAAGACGCCGATGCGACACCTGATCGCGTTCGGCTCCAACCTGGCCGGCACCCAGCTGCTCGGCTACGCCAGTCGCAACACCGACACCATCGTGATCGGCGCAACCCTCGGCGCGGGCCCGCTCGGCCTGTACAACCGCGCTTTTCAGCTGCTGCTGCTGCCGCTCAACCAGATCAACGGCCCGTCCACCCGGGTGGCGCTGCCGGTACTGGCGCGGCTGCAGGACGACCCGGCCAAATACGACCGGTTCATTCTGCTCGGGCAAACCATCATGCTGCACGCCGTCACCATCGTGCTCGCGTTATCCTGCGCTCAGGCGCTGCCGATCATCAGCATCGCGCTCGGCAGCAATTGGCTCGGCTCCGCGCCAATCTTTCAGATTCTGGCCATCGCCGGGTTCTTCGAGGCTGCGGCCTACGCGACCTACTGGGTGTTTCTGTCGAAGGGCGTCACCAAGCAGAACCTGTACTTCGCCCTCTGCACCCGGCCGCTACTGGTCGCGTTCGTACTGCTCGGCTCCTTCTGGGGCGTCTACGGCGTCGCCGCCGGATATTCACTCGGCGTCGCCCTGATCTGGCCGATCGGCCTGTGGTGGATCAGCCGGGTAACGGATGCCCCGGCGCGCGCCATGTTTTTCGCCGGCGTTCGCGCCATCCTCGGCTACGGCTTCGCCACCGGGGCATCCTGGGCTGCCGTGCAGTGGATTCCGATCGAACTGCCCCTCGCCCGGGTGGCGCTCGGCGGTGTTGCGCTGCTCGTCGCGATTGGCATCGTCATGCTGGTCTGGCCCCGGTTTCGGCGCGATGTTCGCTCGATCGCGCAGGCCCGCAGCTTTCTGCGGTCGGCGAAGGTCTCACCCGCTGTTGCCGGTGGGTCCGCGACGGCGACCGATCAGCTCACTCCGGCGCCCCCCGCCGCCGCGCGCAGCACCCGCCGCGGTGGGCGCACCCGGCTGCGCATCGTGCGCAAACTGGACCGGACTTTGCACGGCCTGGCCGCGGCATCCGCTCTGCCGTATCTGCGTGATCGGGCCGCACTGCACCGGGCGATCGGGCAACTGGGGCCGGCCCCGGCGGGCACCGAGCGCTGGCACGTACTCGTCGCGCCGCCCGGCGAGGGAAACATTGGCGATCAGGCCATGATCGAGGCGTACCTCGAGAACGTCACAGGGCCGGTGCGGGTACTCGTGCGGGGCCCCAATGATGTGCGCATTCCGGCGGAACATTCCGCCCGGGCACGGCTCGAGCCGATCGCGCACCTGATCTATGGCAACGACCGCGCCCACCGACAGTCCATGGTGCAGCTCGCGGCCGTGCTGCGCGGGGCCCTGTCACTGACCGTGGTCGGCGCCGACATCATGGACGGCGCCTACAGCGTGCGTGCCTCGTCACGGCGAGCGGATGTCGCGAGCCTGGCCCGCAGCGTCGGGGTTGAAGCGCGCATTCTCGGCTTCAGCTGGAACGGCCACGCCAATCTGGGGGTACGCCGTTCACTCGGCCGCGCCGGTCGGTTGGGAACCCGGCTGCAGCTGCGCGACCCGGTCTCATCCGCGCGAGCTCGCGCCGACCGATTCAAGAACGTGATCGACGTCGCCGACGCCGTGTTCGCGGTGCGCACGAGCTCGCCCACCGCCGCCACGGAATACCTCGGCACCGCGCCGACGCCCTACGCCGTGGTGAACGCGAGCGCGCTGGTCGGGCGCAGCTTCGACCAGATCTCGGAGTACGCCGTGATCATCACCACCCTGCTCGAGGCCGGGCTGCTAGTGGTGCTGCTGCCGCATGTCGTGCGGCACAGCGGCGACGATGCCGCCGCCTGCCGCGCGGTGTTCGACCGGTTCGCCCAGGGGGCCGGCGCTGAAGATCGGGTTGTTCTGGTGAACCGGCTGCTCACGCCGGCCGAGGTGCGCGGACTCTGTGCTGGGGCGTCAATCGTGCTGACCGGTCGCATGCACCTCGCCGTACAGGCGCTGTATCACCGGGTTCCCGCCGTCGCGCTGTCCACCCAGGGCAAGGTCGCGGGCATGATGAGCCTGTTCGGCACGCAGGACCTGTGCGTAGAACCGGGCGTCGGCCTGGCCGAGCGTATGGTTCCCATCGTGCGCGCGGTCCTCGCCCAGCGAGGCGAGTACCGCGCCCGCCTGGCCGCCCAGCTGCCCGAGGTACAGCGCCTCGCCGCCCTCAATTTTGCCGGGCTTGCGAGCGGCGCCCGAGCCGATCCACCCCGATCTAACCAGCCCCGATCCCGCCCCACATTCTCGCGACCACGCGACGACAGAGAAGGCCGAGCATGACCCAGCCCACATCGCCCGACACCACCCATCCCCCGATGAACCCGAAGCCGACGCACCCACTGCTGCGCCGCATCCTCTTTGTCATTCCGTCGCTGCACGGCGGGGGCGCGGAATTCGTCGCGCGCACCTGGATGGGCTGGCTCGCCGACCAGGGCTACGAGGTACGTGTTGTGCTCACCGCCAGCGATGTGGAGCCGGGATACCTTCCCGAGGGGGTCAAGGGGCGATCTCTCGCCGGACAGCACGGGCATGTCGCCAAGACCGCGGCCCTGCGGCGCAGCCTGATCGACTGGCAGCCCGATGTCGCCGTGGCCCTGCAGGTGTATCCCAACCTCGTGCTGCTGACCGCGGCCCGGCTGCTGCCGGCGCGCGTGCGACCCCGGGTGCTCGTGAGCGAACGGAATCTGGTCTCGCTCGGCCTGCCCGGATCGAATCTCGCCCACCGGATCAAGATCGGCATCGCCAAGCGGATATATCGGTGGGCTGACCATGTCATCGCCATCTCGCATCCGGTCGCCGCTGAGCTGGTTTCGGCGTTCGGCGTGCGCGGAGACCGCATCACCGTCGTCGCCAACCCGGCCACTGCGAAGCTGCGCGGAACACCGCGCGGGCCGGGCCGGACGAGTGTGCACGCCCGCGTTGCCGGCGACGGAGCCGGAGCCGTAACCGTGACCGAGAGCGGAGCCGACCGGACCGGCACCGCTACGATCGTGGCGCCCGGGGCTCGGCGCCCCGGGACGGCCAACGGAATTCAGATCGTGCTGGCCTGCCGGCTGGTCGAACAGAAGCGACCGCTGCTGGCCATTGCGGCGGCGGCCGAACTGGCCAGGCGGGGCGTCGCTGTCGAGGTCGTGTCGTTCGGCGGTGGTCCGCTGCTTGGCGATGTGCAGGCCGCAGCCCGACAGGCCGACGTGATCTTTCACCACCGCGGCTGGGTCGAGACCTGGTTCGACGAGTTCGGCGACAACGCCGTGGCCCTGCTCACCTCGAGCCGGGAGGGCTTCGGCAATGTACTGGTCGAGGCCGCCGCGGCCGGGTATCCCTCGGTGGCCGTATCGGGGGCGCTCGGCGTAGCGGATGCAATTGTGCCCGGTATCACGGGCGAGCTCGCGTTGTCTGCGCGGCCCGCGGACCTCGCAGACGCCATTCTGCGCGCAGCCGAGCTCCCGCTCGACCACATCGGGCCGTGGCTGGCCCGCTTCTCCGAGCAATCGAGCGGCGCCGACCTGGAGCGAGTGCTCATTTCGACGCTGGAGCGCGCATGAGAATCTTTGCCTCGGCCATGGGCCAGATCGACAATGTCGGCGACACCGTGCTGCGCCGGGCCTTCCTCGACGCCCTGCGGGAGGCCGGCGAGCTGCAGGTGTTCGTCGGATCCCGAGCTGACTCCTACCTGAGCGGACTCGGTCTGCACGACGCCGATCGGCTGTTTCGCACGAGCACCGACTGGCGACGCGAGATTTCACGGTCGACGCTGCGGGAAGCATCCGTTTATGCCTTCAATGCCGGGGAAATGGAGCTGCAACGCGCCTACGCGCTGCGCTATCTGCGCCTTGCGCCGCACCTCGCGCTCAATCGGCTGCGCGGCGGGCACGCCGTGCACACCGGGTTCGGCGTGCGGCAGAACACGAAGTGGCGCATTCCGGTGGCCGCGACCCTGCGCCTCTGCGACCTCGTGGCCTGGCGCGACGACTATAGCCTGGCAGCGATGGGGCTCGGCCGCATCGCTCCCGACTGGGCTTTTGCCACCGGGGCAGCGGATGTCGACCTGCTCGCGTCGACGCCCGACCGGCCACTGCTCGCCGTGTCGGTGCGCTACAACGGGCGGCGCCCGGACTCCGCGTGGATTCAGGCCATGCGCGGCCTCGCCGGCGCCTTCGGGCTGCAGATCGTCGCGGTCTCCCAGATCGAACGCGACGGACCACTGGCCGAGGAACTCGCCGTCAAGCTCGGCGGAACCGCGCTGGTTTGGGATGGACCGGACCATGCCGAGCAGGAAGTGAAGCTGCGGGCGGTCTACCAGCGGTCGCTGCTCGTGGTGACCGACCGGCTGCACGCGGCGGTGATCGGACTGACCGAGGGCGCCCTGCCGCTCGTGATCGCCGAGGGCGGACACTCCAAGGCGGCGCGCACGCTCGATGCGGTCGGCATCAAGGGCGCCACGATCGGCTGGACCCTGCCAGACGCCGCGGCGCTCGAGCGTCGCGCCCGCGATGTGATCAGCCGTCGGGAACCGATTCTGCGGCACGTGGTCGAGGCCCGGGCTTCGCTTTCGGAGTTGACCCGCGCAATTCGGAAGCTGACCGAGTGAGCGAGGGCGACGCGACCGAGTGGCCGGTCGTGAGCGTCATCGTTCCGGCCTACAACGCCGCCGAGTTTCTGGAAGGTGCCATCGACCGGCTGCTCCACCAGACTCTGTCCAACATCGAGATCATCGTGGTCGACGACGGCTCAACGGATGCGACGGCCGCGATCGGTGCGCGGGTGGCCGGCGCGCACGCATCCGTTCATTTCTTTCAGCAGGAACGCAATGGTGGAGTCGCGCTCGCCCGGAGCCGGGCGGTCGCCGAAAGCCGGGGTGAGTTTCTCTGGTTCGTCGATTGTGACGATGATTGGGCCGAGTCCGCGCTGGACAAGCTCGTGACTGCGGCCCGGTCGACCGGCGCCGACGTGGTGGTCTGCGGCGCGGAGTACGTCTATCCCGGCCAGCGGCGCGGCCTGGCCGCGCCCGCCCTGCCGCAGCCGATCACCGGTGCGGCGGCATTTGGGCTGCTGCTCGACGGCGACATCACCGGGCATCTCTGGAACAAGCTGTTCCGACGTGCTCTCGCCAGCGAGATCGAGTTCACGCCGGCCCGGGTGCACTCCGATCTGGCCATGGTCGCGCAGCTGATCGCCGCGTCCGATCGGGTCGCCGCGATCAGCGACACGCTCTACTCCTATGTCGTGCGCGACGGGTCGATCATCCGCTCCGGGTCGCGCCGGGCTGAATCGCTGCTGTTGGTCGAGCAGGCCGTCACCACTGCCGCAATCACCCTCGACACCCGCATCATCGGCTCCAACTCGTACGGCTACTTTCGACTGCGCTACGTGCTGCTGTCCGGGCTGAAAGACGCCCTGAGCGGTCCATACGACGCCGAGGAGCGCGACGAGATCGTCGCCGAACTGCGCTCGCGGCTGACCTGGCGGCTCGTGCTGCTCGCCGCGGGCCGCCGCGATTGGAAGCGCCTCGCGCTGGCCGCCACCGCCAAGGTGAGCGTTGGGCTGCACCGTCGTGTGCTGCGCCTCGCGGCCGAGCAGGGCGCCGCCTGAGTTGCCTCCGCCCGCCGGGATATTTCGTCACGCGAGACAGCGGCATTCGTGGCACTTTCACAGGAAAGTGAAACGGATTCGACTTTGATGATCGATAGGCTCGGACCCATAGTTCAATCCGAGTAGTCCCTACGCTGTCGGTCATCGAACGCCGAATACGCACCCTGCACCCACCGGGCCAGCATCCGCCACCAGGCACCTGTCAGAACGACACGCTGCTTCAGATAACGCGGAATCACGACACTCCTGCCCGGATCGCCAAGGTCGACGAACCGACCCTCGCCCGCGCAGCCGGTGCGACCGCTGCATCAGCTCGTTCGAACCGTACCTAGCGCTTCGAACGCGTACAGCACCCGCTGTCCATTCGTGAACCCGATTCTCCGGAGGACGTCCACCGTGCCCCTTTTTCGCCAGCCCACTGACAGTAAACCGCACGCTCACCGGCCCACGACGTCCGCCCGCCACGCCGTGATCGCTGTCGCCACCTTCTTCGCTGTCACGATTGCGGCGCTCGCTCCCCTCACCATTCCTGTTCCAGGCGGTGAAGTGGCGGCCGCCGCGACCGTACGCACCGTGATCGACAGCAAGTCGTCAAAGATCAACTATTCCGGAACCTGGCGCACCACCCGCAATGCCGCCGACCGCGGCGGATCGGTGCGGTTTCAGTTCAGCCCGGGCAGCGCCTCGATGACCTTTGAGGGATCCAGTGTCGCCTACGTGACACGCACCACCACGAGCTCCGGAAAGAGCACGGTTTCCATCGACGGCAAGGTCGTCGCAACCGTCAACGGTTACTCCGCGACCACCCAACACAAGCAGACCGCGTTCAGCACGGCGGGCCTCGGCAGCGGCAGCCACACCATCACAATCACCCGCACCGGTAAGAAGGACCCCCGCTCCACCGGTACCAACAGCATTATTGACGCGTTCGTCGTCAATCCCCAAGCCGCTTCCGCTCCAGCACCGGCGCCGATCGCCGCCCCAGCTCTCCCGTTCATGCAGACGCCGTCCGGCGTGCACCGCTACGCCGACTGCCCGGCCGCGACCGAGGCGGTGAGCAACGCCGACGAGCTCATATCCGCCGTCGACCGTGCCCGACCCGGGACCGTCATCCACCTGGCGCCCGGCACCTACCGGGACCAGATCAACATGCACGCGAACGGCACGAAAGCCGACCCGATCTGGGTCTGCGGCCCGCGTGACGCCGTCATCGATGTCGGCAGCGTTCAGGACAACCACGGCATCCAGATCAAGAATTCCTCGAACCTCGTGATCGCCGGCATGACCGTCACCAACAGCCTCAAGGGCATCAGCGTGGTTCACAGCACCAACGTCACGATTGCCGACACGCGCGTCGAGAACATCGGCTACGAGGGCATCCACTTGCGTGATTTCACGACCGACAGCACCGTCGTCGGCAACACGATTTCACGCACCGGCCAGCGCGATGCGCAGTTCGGCGAGGGCATTTACATCGGTACCTCGGAGAACAACTGGTGCGCGCAGACCGACTGCAGGCCGGATCGTACCGATCGCATCCGGGTGCTGGGCAACACGATCAGCAGCACCAGCGCCCAGCCGATCGAGGTGAAAGAAGGCACGTCAAACGGCGTCATTCGCGACAACGTCATCGACGGCGCCAACGGCATGCGGGACGCTCAGGAATGGGTCAAGGTCAAGGTCAAGGGCAACGACTGGACCATCGTCGGAAACACGGGCAGCAACAGCCCCCTGCACGGCTTCACGGTCAACGGCAGTGTCGCGGGCTGGGGCCTGCGCAATACCTTCACCGACAACTCCGGTGCGGTCAATGCCGAGGGATACGCCTTCTTCATCCACGAGAAGGGCCGCAAGGGCTCGAGCGACACCGAGGTCTCATGCTCGAACTCGGTCACCCGCGCGGCCGAGGGCTTCTCTAACCTCCCCTGCACCGGGTAGCGGCTGCGGCGCGCGGCCGAACGCTGCACGCGCTGAGCTGAGTTGCTCGCGCCAGCAGCAAACCCGCGCGGCCGAGCAGTGCGACAGAAGTCCGGGAGACAGAAACTCAAGGGTTCAAAAACCACTCTAGGCACTTTCACAGGAATGACGGGTGCCGCACGTCGGACAGCCCGCTGCCTCTTTCCCGTCGAGTCGTTGACTTAGCCCACAATGGGCATTAGCACTGGTCAGGGCCAAATCAAGAGGCTCGCTCAGTTTCGCAGCGGCCGACCGCCGAGACGGGCGCTGAAGCGCACGCGCACGCCCGCGCGAGGAGAGGCGTTCGCATCCGCTTATTTCGTGCCCACAAACCCATTTGCACACGGGTAACGTGCAGCAGTTCAGACGCTAATTGTCGAAGTGAGCACGGCGATCACCGCCGAGCATCACGAAGATCATATGCGTCGAAACCCCCGGGTTCACGGACGTAACCACCAAGTCCATGAACATCCGGAAGGTCCACTACGTTGTTCCCCCCCTTCACCCGACGTGCCACCATCGCCGCCGTCGCCATCGCCGCGCTGGTTCCGCTCAGCGCCATGATCCCCGCCGCAGCGGCCGTCGCCGCGACAGCGCCCGTCGGCACCACGGTGATCGACAGCGCCTCCACACAGGTCAAGTACGCCGGCACCTGGCGCACCACGGGCTCACCCTCCGACAGCGGAGGATCGGTGCAGTTCGCCTCCACAACGGCAACGAGCGCCTCACTGACCTTCACGGGCTCGACCGTGGCCTTCATCACCCGAATGACCAGCAGCTCCGGCAAGAGCGATATCTCGATCGACGGCAAGGTCGTCGCCACGGTCAACGGCTACTCCGCCACGACGAAGTACCAGCAGAGCCTGTTCAGCACCACGAACCTCTCCAGCGGGACCCACACCATCAAGGTCAGCCGCACCGGCCAGAAGGATTCCCGATCCACCGGAACCAGCAGCATCGTCGACGCGTTCCTCACCAAGTCCCCCGCAACCGCAACCGCAACCGCGCCAGCGCCAGCGCCAGCGCCCACCCCGACCGCCACCGCGGTCCCGGTGACCACGACGGCCACGATGGATGCCCCGGTCGGCTCGACCACCGTCGACAGCGAATCGGCGCAGGTCAAGTACGCCGGCACCTGGCGCACCTCCGGCTCCAGCAGCGACTCCGGCGGATCGGTCAGGTTCTCGACCACCTCGGGTAACGCTTCCTTCACCTTCCAGGGCACCAGCGTCGCGTTCATCACCCGTCTGACCAGCGCCTCCGGCACGAGCGACATCGCCATCGACGGCCAGGTCGTCGCTACGGTCAACGGCTACTCCGCGAGCACGGCCTATAAGCAGGTTGCTTACAGCACGACGAACCTCTCCGCCGGTACCCACACCATCACGGTATCCCGCACCGGCCAGAAGGATGCCCGCTCCACCGGCACCAGCAGCATCGTCGACGCATTCGTCGTGTCGGCCGTACCGAGCACCGCGCCCACCCCGGCACCGATCAGCACCCACCGCTACGCCGACTGCCCGGCCGCAACCGTCACGGTGACGACCGCCAAAGAGCTCATGACCGCTGCAGCCCAGGCACAGCCCGGCACCGTCATCAAGATGGCCCCCGGCACCTACAACGCCCAGATCAACATGACCGTGAACGGAACAGCCACCAACCCGATCTGGGTCTGTGGACCGCGCACCGCCGTGGTCAACGTCGGCAGCATCCAGAACAACCACGGTATCCAGATCTCCAACTCCTCGAACGTCGTAGTCGCCGGAATGACCGTCACCAACAGCCTCAAGGGCATCAGCGTGATCCGCAGCAAGAACGTCACCATCGCCGACACCCTGGTTGACAACATCGGCTATGAAGGCATCCACCTGCGGGCTTTCACCACCGACAGCAAAGTCGTCGGCAACACCATTCGCAATACCGGCAAGCGCGACCCGTTCTACGGTGAGGGCATCTACATCGGAACCTCAGACGCCAACTGGTGCGCCCAGACCGACTGCCTGCCCGACCGCACCGACCGCACCCTCCTGATGGGCAACACCATCAGCCTGACCGGCGCCCAGCCGATCGAGGTCAAGGAAGGCACCTCGTACGGCATCATCCGCGACAACGTCATTGACGGCACCAACGCCATGCCGCGCGCCGAGGAATGGGTCAAGGTCAAGGGTAACGACTGGCAGATCTACCAAAACAAGGGTACCAACAGCACCATGCACGGCTTCGCGGTCAACGGAAGCGTTGCAGGCTGGGGCCTGCGCAACGTGTTCTTCGATAACACCGTTCCGGTCAACGCCGCGGGCTTCGGCTTCTTCATCCACGAACAGGGCAGCAAGGGTGCCAGCGGCACCAAGGTCTACTGCTCCAACACCGTCACGGCTGCTGGGTCCGGTTTCTCGAACCTGGCCTGTACCTCTTAGCCACCCGGTCGCTTCGTCGTTCGAGTGCAGTGGTCCAGCTGCGCTCGATACGCGGAAAGACCGCGGCAGCCGAATAGGTAGTCTCAAAGGCGGATCTGGCCAGATCCGCCTTTTTGGCGCGCCAGGGGGCATCCGTCATCGCCCGGTGCAGGGCCGCCTCGAGGGCGTCGACGTCGCCGGGCTCCATGAGCATGCCGACCCCACCGGCCAGGACGGCCGGCACCCCACCGACGCTGGTCGCCACGACACAATTGGTGCGCGCCATCGCCTCGAGAATGAACATAGGCATCGCCTCGTCGCGGGAGGGCAACACCGCGATCGCGGAGCGCTCGAGCATCTCCATTAGGGCAGCATGGCTGAGCGGGCCGACAAATTCCGCCCCAGTCAGCGGCTGCGCAGGCTGGTCGCCGATCGGCCCGGCAATGACCAATTTCCAGAGCGGATGCTGCGGCGCGAGCCGTTCCCACGCCGCCACGAGTACGTCGACGCCCTTGCGCTTGCTGACCGCACCGCCGAACACGACGAGGTTCTCGATCTGCCGCACGGCACCAGCGGCGACGGCGTTCGGCACGAGTACGACCCGCTCCCCCGGCACGAACTCCGCCGCAGCAGCGTGCGATTCAACCGACAGGGTCAGCACCACGTCGGCGGAGCGCAGCACGCTCCCCACCAGACCGGGGCGCTTGCGGGCGAAGTCGGCAAACGAACTACCGTGCAGCTGTGCCACGGTCGCGAAACCACGCGCGTGGGCCAGGGCGAGCAGCGCGCCTTCCCGCGCGAAGGATCCGCCCTGGGACAGGTGCGCAACGACGACGGTGCGCTCCGGGTTGGCCAGCCGCAGCAGCTTCCAGAAAGCGGATGCTGCAACCCCGGCCGCGCGCAGCCCGCCGCTGCCGTCCCGCGAGGACACCATACGCAGCTCGAAGTCGACAAAGGAATGCGCCAAATAGCCATTGACCACCTGACTCATGCCGCCGGCGACCTCACCACTGCGTCCAACGTGCACGGCAATGAAACGTTCGGCCGTGCGCCGGGATACGTGCCGCTGGGCGGCGACCGGGGTGGTATTGAGCGGGTCAGCGTTTTGCGGGTTGATCGTGAGCGCCGCTATGTTGATCGGCTCGGTATTGGCCGCCTCGCCGATGCTCACCGCACACTTTCGATGCTCAGCACCTGGTCGAGCAGGCGACGCACGGTCTGTAATTCGGCCTGCGCTTCGGCCAGGCCGGCCAAAATGGGCTCGCGCCGGCCGAGCAGGTTCTGCAGCCGATCCCGGATTTGGGCGCTACTGAGTCCTGCGCTGTCAATGCTCACGTCGTGCAGGCCGGCCGCGGCAAAATGCCGGGCGATCTTGTCCGCCCGACCACCTTTGGGCTGTCCGCTGACCAGGAGCGCGGCCGGAACTGCTCCCTCGGTGAGCGCGCCGACGAGCACGTGCAGCCGGTCGCTCACGGCGAGCGCCGCCAGTCGGTAGAGGTCGCGCAGGCGCTGCTCCTGCTCGTCGTGGCCGGTGCCGTTCCAGCGCAGGGCATGCCCGTCCAGGTCGGCGGCGAGTTGGCCGCATTTGTCGTCGTCGCGCAGAACCTGGGTCACGCACCAGATCGTGAGGCCATTGTCGGCCGCCACGGCTCGCACCCCGGCGAGCCACTCATCGCTCGGATAGTCCAGATCGGAGCGCATGGATACGACCAGCACGTCGCGAACCTCGTCGGCCAGATCACGCTTTTCTGCCCGACCGTCGCTCGCAAAGGCGAGGTCGGGCATGATGCGGCCTTGCCCGAGATATCCGGCGGTGGCGGCATCGCGCCAGAGCGACAGATTGGACAGTGCAATGGACGGGCCCATCAGGGCGCGCGGCAGCGGTGCAAAATTGCGGCTGCCCACGCCCACCCGGGCCACCCGGCCATGTCGAGCGCGCACGAGCGCGAGCACCGGCAGCATAGCGAGGTGCTCCTTCATGCCGATCAGGGTCAGCTGAATTTCTCCCGGCTTGAACACGTACGATGCCCGGCCGCGGGCGGCGCTGCGTAGTGCCGCCGCGTACCAGGCACGAAACGACCGGTACTGCACATCGTCCGGCGCCAGGCCGAGTCCTTCCGCGTAGCCATCGGGGGCTTCGCCGACATAGATGTGCAGCGGGCCGTTGGGCCGCAACCAGTCGAGCAGCTGCCGGCGAAGCAGAATGTCACCAATGTTGTCGTACTGTCCGCGGGCCGGCACGAAAATTTCGCGCAGCATCCGCTCGCTTGGTGCGGTGGCGCTCATCGGTCGGTGGTCAGCGAAACGCTGACGCCGGTGTCGATCACGCGGCCGGCAGCGAAGCGGATAACCTCAGCCGTCAGGTCGGGCGCATCAACGGCCCGAGCGACTCCGAGGCATTCGGCGAGCTCGGCGATCTGCATCTGGTGGTCGTCGACGTGTTCGCCGCGGTGCTTGCGGCGGGTCACGATCACCGGAAAGACCCCCAGCTCAAGCAGGCCCATGAAGGTGCCAACGCCGGCGTGGGTGATCACGACGTCGGCCGTGAGGGCAGCATCGACGAACATCGCGGTCGGCATCATCTGGTGTACCTGACCGGGCAGGTCGGTCCGGTCGGTGGTGAAACCGAGCTGCCAGACGGTGCGTTCGTCGGCGAGGCCGCTCGCCAGCACGGCATCGACGAGGGAGTCGAACCGGTACCCCTCGATGGTGCCGAGGGTGACGAACAGGCTGGGGCGGTCCGGCGCGTGTTTGACCAGCGCATGGTACGTGGAGAGCACACTCGGGTATGTTCTCCACCGCCCCGTCGCCCAGGCCAGGTGCTGGGTGCGCACGCTGACCAGCCGGCTGGCGGCGAGCACCCGCCCGCTGAGTGAGGGGCCTTCCACTCGCGAGACGCTCTCGATGTACAGGCTGGGCACGCCGCTGATCGCAGCCTGGGGCAGCGCGGCCACGGCCAGGCCGGCCCCCGTGCTCACAGCACCGTCGAAGGATTCGTGCTTGAGCACCCGCCGGACGATTCCGGCCGCGCGCATCATGCCGAGGTAGTCGCGCGGGCGTACATAGGGCACGTGGATGCGGCGCTGACCGGCCAGCAGGGATCGGCTTTGCATGGAGTCAAAGGTGACCCAGAGCGAGCTCGGCGAGGCGCCAAGTCCGGGGGCGAGGCGAACGAGCTGAGCGAGATGGCCGCCGGTTGAGGCGACGAGCAGAAGCTTCCGTTGCGTGGGCGGCAGCGGATCGAGCGGGTAGGACGAGTGCACGGACACTGAGGCTCCCTTCGGGTAAAGCCTGGGTGGGACGGTTTCGAACGTGCGTCATCGAACGTGCGCTATTCGGGCGGTGGAGTTGTCGATCGGCGAAGCTGAACTGGTACGGCTGAGCAGGTGTCGCTGAATTACCAGGTGACGCGGGTGTGGGTCGGGTTGTCTGTCGAGGAAGTGTCGCTATCGACCGGCGTTGGGCCGCGATCGATCGCGGCCGCGGCGGTGGATCGACTCGGCCGCAGGGACGGGCGCAGGGGCGGACGAGGCGAGACCGCGAATCCGCCGTCACGCACGAGCGCGTCGGGGCCGCGGGTGGGGACCATGGCAAGCACGACGCCGAGCGGCGTCGTGCCGACGGCTTCGAGGGCGTCGAACGCGGCGAGCAACTCGGCCTCACTCACCCGGTTGGCGCCAACCACCAAAACCGTGCCACCGGTCCAGCGGCTGAGCACAGCAGCGTCGGTGACCGCGAGTACCGGCGGGGCGTCGATGAGCACGTAGTCGTAGCTGCTGCTGAGCACATCGAGCACGGTGCCCATGGCCGTCGAACCGAGCAGTTCGCTCGGGTTGGTGGGGATCTTGCCGGAGGAGAGCACGGTGAGCGGATGCAGCGTGCCCCACGATTGCAAGGAATCCTTGAGCGGCACATCCCCGACCAGCACGTCGGTCAGGCCGCGGTCTGGGTCAAGGCCGAGGTAGTCGGCCAGCCGGGGCGTGCGCAGATCGGCGTCGATCACGGCGACGGTCGCGCCGCTCTCGGCGAGTACGATGGCAAGGTTGACCAGGGTGGTGGTCTTGCCCTCACCCGTGACGGACGACGTCACGACCAGGCTGCGCCGGCTGGTATCGGCGTCGGCGAACTCGAGGTTCGTGCGCAGCACCCGGAATGCCTCGGCGCGTGCGGTGGCCGGACCGTCGGGGGTGATGATCGGGTTGGCGTGCGCTTCAAGGGGGATGCCGCCGAGCACTGGAACCACCGTGAGGCGCTCGATGTCGTCACGGTTGTAGATGCGACGATCGAGCAGTCCGATCAGGAACGCGGTCACCAGGCCGACCAACAGTCCAATGAGCAGGCCGACAGCGAGGTTGAGATAGAGCTGGGGCAGCGCCGGGTTGTCCGGCACCACCGCGGGGTCGAGGACACCAACCGTGACCGGGCTGGCTCCGCCGTCCGCTGGGGTTTCCAGCTGGTTGATGACCACGTCGGTGAAGCTTTCCGACACGGCCTCGGCGAGCTGCTGCGCGGCATCCGCTGTCGAAGCGAGGGCGGTGATTTCGATGACGGCCGAACCGGGCTGGGTGGTGGCGGTGACCCGCTCGGCCAGGTTGGCGGCGGTCTCGTTGAGGCCCAGGCTCGTGATCACCGGGTCGAGCACGCGGGGGCTGGTCGCCACGTCGAGGTAGTAGGGCAGCTTCTGCACGACAAAGTTGTTGCCCTGCACCAGGTCACCGGGGGTGGATCCGATCTGAATCTGCGCGGCTACGAAGACCCGGGTCGAGGCCTGGTATTGCACGGGGGTGAGCAACGCGGCTGCGGCCCCACCGACGACGCCCAACAAGGTGAAAGCCACGATGAGAATCCATCGCTTTCGTAGAATTCGAGCCAGACGCTTCAGTTCCATGCGCGCTTCTCTCCGAGTGATTAATGCGTCGTACTTCGGGTGTACGACGACAGAAACCTATGTTGGCATAAAAATCCTCACTTTTGGACCGTCAGTATTGAAGATTTAATCCGTCCGTGTTGAGGAGTTCACGAGATTGTCGATCAGAAACTGACGAATATTCGCTCGGGTTGCCTCGTCGAGCAGCTCCAAAGCGTGTCGTTCACCGGGTTTCACGTCGAGGGTGACGGGAACGCCGACGGCCGTGAGTGCGTCCGCCATCGCCTCGGCTTGCTGCACCGGAACAAATTCATTTTTCGAGATGGCGACGTAAAACGGTGGATCGGTCTTGTCGACGGCGTACAGCGGCGAGGCTGTACGCGAGTTGGGACAATCGGTGAAGTCGTCGCAACCGAGGTATTGCAGGATCGACCCGACGGCCAGCCTCGAGGGACGACCACGCCTGAGGCCCGTCTCGGTGAGGTCAACCGCCGGCGACAGCGCTACGACCGCGGCAACCCGGTCGCCCCCGGTGAGGCTGCCGGAGCCGTTGGTGCCGATCGACGAGGCGATGATCGCCCCGGCCGAGCTGCCGAGCAGTCCGATGCGCTCGGGGTCGATGTTGAATTCCCTGACCTGCTGCGGATCGCGCAGCCACTCGAGCGCGTCGGTGACATCGTTCACCTGCGCCGGAAAGGCGAATTTCGGGGCGAGCCGGTAATCCACCGCGAACGCCGCCACGCCGCTGCCGGCCAGCTCCTCACACAGGGCGGTCATGCCGCCGAAATCTTTGCTGCCGCTGTCGAATCCGCCGCCGTGGATGAGAATAACGGCCGGGGTACGCTGAGTCTTCTCCTCGGGCAGACAGGCGTTCAGCATCAGGTCCTGCCCCTTGGACGTGCCGTACTGCAGGTCGTGCTCCACCACGACCGGGCCGGGCGGCGCAGACCGGTCGGGCGTGGTCGGCGTGGCGGAGCATCCGCTCAAGAGCAGACCAACGGCCAGCAGGCCAACGGATGCCGCGCGGGCGGGCTTCACAGCGGGTCTCCGTTCAACCGTGCGCGATGCGAGACCGATTTGGCCTGCCGCTTGCGGAACGGGCTGACCCAGAGGAAGGAGAACCGGCGCAGGAGCTTGGCGAGGTAGATCGAGCCGACGAGCGCGATTGCGGCGAGCAGAAACGGCAGGGCGTTGGCCGCGCGTTCCAGCCAGGCTGCCTCGGCGATCGGGGCGAGCAGGGCAAGGGCTGTGGCCACGAGAAACAGGTGCAGCAAGTAGATCTGAAAGCTGTACTGGCCGAGCGTGTTCATGAAGTTCAGCCATTTCACGCGCACCAGCAGGGTGGCCAGGGCGATACCCATAGCCACGGCGACGGCGCTTTCGAGCAGGATCAGGCCGGGCAGACGGGTGAGGTGGAACGGCACGAGAAGCACGGCCAGGCCCAAGTAGGCGACTACCAACACGATGGCGTGCCAGACCCGCACCCGCGCGGCCAGCCGATACACGGTGTGCGGAAAATAGACCGCGACGATGAAGAAGATGAAGTTGGCGGCGACTCGGTCCCAGCCGACATTGTCGAGGTCGAGCAGGTTCGGTGTCGTGGACGCTGCGGCGACCAGTGCGGCGAGGGTGATCTGCACGCTGATCGGCAATTTGCGTAGCAGCCAGGCGAGCAGGGTGAAAACGGCGAGGGCCCAGATGAACCAGTAGCTGCTGGTCGGCCAGACCGGCAGGAGAATGATATTGAGCAGGTCAGTGGGGGAACGTTCGGTTCCCCGCAGGTGCGGCACGACGAGGTAGAACAGCACGCGAATAACCGACCAGAGCAGGTACAGGTAGACCAAGGTGAGCAGCCGACGCCGCCACAGGTCGTGCAGGTTCCAGGTGAGCATGCGCCGGGCAGTGAGACCCGCGATGAAAAAGAACACCGGCATGGGAAAGTAGCTGAGCACCAGGCGCAGCCGCGGGGTACTGCCGGCCAGTCCGAGATCATTGAGAAACAGCGATGAATGGTAGAGCACGACGAGGATGATCGCCGCTCCCTTGGCGAAGTTGATCCACTCACGGTTCTCGGGGGCCTGTATCTCTTTCACAGACGAAATGTACACGAGAAAAACTCAGGATGGAATCTTGGGCCGGTTGCAGGGGTGGTCAGGGGCTGCCAAAACGAGCCGCTGCAGCAAAAGAGGCCGTGAACTGGGGGTCAAGCTACTGCACTGCAGACCTCGTGACCGCGGTCGATGAGTTGCCCCCGTGGCTAAATCAGGAGATCTGCCGGGACCGAGGTGGCGCCCCGCGTATTTCTGCATCTGCCTGCAGCAGGCTTCCGGAATTAGCGGCGGCGCGCCGGCGTACTGGGGGCTGCCGGGCAGTCAGACGGCGACGTAGCGCGGAATCAGATCTTCGAGCAGGGCGACGGTGTCGGGCCAGCCTTCGACGGCGATGCACTCGACGCCGAGAACCTTGACCGGGTAGTCATTGCCATTCTCGTCGAGGCGATCGCCGACGAACAGCATGTCGTCGAGGTCGACCCCGGTAAGGGTGGCCAGCCGCTTCATGCCATAGGCCTTGTCGATGCCCTGCCGGGTGATATCAACGGATGTCGACCCCCCCGAACGCACTTCAAGGTCGGGCAGCAGTGCCTGCACGGCCTCCCGCAGAGTGTTCTTCTTCTCCCCGGTCGGGTCCCAGGCGATCTTGGCGGCGACCGGGGCGGCCTGGCCGAGTGCGGAGAAGGTGATCTGCGAGCCGCGGTCTTCGAGGATGGGGCCCCAGGTGTCGTTCTCCCAGTAGCCGAGGCTGCGCGCGGTCTGCTCGACGGCATCGAGAGCCCGGGTCTTTTGCTCGTCGCTCAAGTTTTCGGCGTAGACCTGCGTCCAGCCCTGGGCTTCGCTGCGGTAGTACTGGGTACCGCAGGTGGGCAGGAGGTGCAGCCGGGCAAGCAGATCGGGGGGAATCGAGGGCAGGTTGTCGATGATCTGCGCCTGGAACTGGCCGAACTGACCTCCGGAGATGACGCAAACCTCGGTGACGCCGAGCAGCTGCACCAGCAGGTCGATCATGGTCGGGTCGAGCGCGGACTTGGACGGCGCGAGCGTATCGTCAAGGTCGAAGGCCACCAGGCGGGGAAGGATAGGCATCAGACCACTCTATCGATCGTGGCAGGCCGGCCGGGGTGAGCGGCGCCGGGGATGGGGGCGAGTTGTTAGCCTGAGCGAGTGCGTACTGACTTCGATCCCCGAGACCTTGCCCGCCGCGACTTCTACCGCCTGCTGAACTCCCTCGTGGTTCCGCGGCCGATTGCCTGGGTGACCAGCCGCTCGGCGGCCGGGGTCGACAACCTGGCGCCGCATTCATTCTTCACCGTGGCATCCGTTTCGCCGCCGATCGTGCAATTCACCTCGGTGGGTGTCAAGGACACCGTGCGCAATATCCTTGAGACCGGGGACTTCGTGGTGAATTTCACGCCGGAATCGCTGTTCGAGGAAGTGAATGCCACCGGGACCGACTTCGGGCCGGAGGAGAGCGAGTTTGACCGCGCCGGGCTCACCCGCGAACCGAGCCTGACCGTTTCATCGATGCGGGTGGCCGAGTCCCCCGCGGCGATCGAGTGCCGCCTGCACTCCACGCTCGAACTGGGCGATTGCACGCTAGTGTTCGGCGAGGTGACGCACGTCGCGGTGTCGTCTGCGGTGTTGGACGGCGGGCATCCACTCATTGAGAAGTTGCGACCGTTGTCGCGGCTCGGCCTCGACGAGTGGGGAAGCACCGGCGTGGTCAAGGAGATCAAGCGCATTCGCGCGAGCGATTGGCCGCGCGAGTTTCGGCCGCGCGAACACTGAGGCGAGTCTGCAGCGAGCGGATGCCCGCGCCCCATTTGGGTGCGCGCTACGGCGATTACCGTAGCGGCTGCCGAAATCGGGGGCGGTCGCGCGCCACGAGACCACGGCGAGCGGATGCGGCGGCCAGGCCGGCAGCATCCACTCGCGAGTGCCTTGGGCGGCTACGCGGCCGGCGGGAACAGAGCCTCGGCGAGCAGCGGGCCGAGCTGGGTGCTCGCCTCACGCACGAAGTGCTGGCCGTCGAAGAACACCGGGGTGTTGTCGATGAAGGCCGGGCAGCGCTCGTCGACGCAGAGCCACGGCACGACGTTCACATACTGGGCGAAATCGCCCAGCTGCTCAACCGCGGCCTGCTCGGCCGTCACCACCTTCTGGTACAGGTTCGACGGGCTGTAGATGCAGTCCGTCGGCACGCTCGTGAGGGTCTTGCACTCGGCGAACGGGGTGCTGGCCGGCGGCGGTGAGAGCACAGCGACGTGGTCGGTGGACTCCTGCAGCGCGGTAATCGTGGCGGCCGTGGCGGTCTGCCACTCCGTGAGGGCATCGGCACCCTCGTTGCCGCTGGCGAGGCGCACGATGGATCCGGTCAGGCTCGACATGAGCACGAGGTCGGGCGACAGGCGAGCGACCTCGTCGTAGACCCAGGCGTGGTGGTGGGCGTCGCACTTGGCGGCGGACGCATCGATGGAGCTCTTGGCCGCGACCGAAATGTTGACGGCCGGGCAGGAGAACATGGTGAGCGAACGCACGTTGTAGCCAAGCGGTTCGAGCGCGGCGCGGATGGCCGGCATGTAGCTGATCGCCATGGAATCGCCGAGCAGAACCGCGGTCTTGGCCGCGGCCGGGTCGCCATAGACACAGCCGGCGGCGTTCTTCTCGCTCACCGAGAGACAGTTGTCGTCGACCCATTCCGGTGCGCCCGAGTTGTCGCTGAGGGCGTCGAACGCCGGCGTCGCCTCGGGCCAGGCCGTGTTCGCCAGGGCCGCGGTAATGGCGGCCTGCCGGGTGGCCAGCAGGGTGGCGGGTTCGGCGGGAGCTTCCACACCCAGGTTGGCCTCGGCACCGATCGGCGCGGCATCGGCAGACGGGTCCGACGACGTGCGGGACTTCAGCGCAACAAAGGAGACCGAGACGATGACCAGGGTGACGACGACAAGGGCGCCGATCCAGGCCTTGGCCGGGGTGAGGCCGGAGCGGTGCTGGGTGGCGGGGTGGCGCATCCGTTCTCGCTGACGGGTTTGCGAACTTTCGAGCCAGAGCGAGTGCCGAATGGGATCTTCGACGAAGTGGAAGGAGAACATCGAGAGGGCGACCATGAGGACGAGGGCAAGCGGCAGGTAGAGCGGCGAGTTGGTCGCGAAGACGATGGCGAGCAGGATGACCACCGGAAAGTGCCAGAGATAGAGGGAGTACGAGATCTTGCCGATGTAGCGGCTCACCGGATTGGTGAGGGGAAAGAGCAGGCGCTGTTCGGAGGATCCGATGCCGGCGGCGATGACGAGGGCGCTTCCGGCTACCGGCAGCAGGCCCCACGGCGCGGGAAACGGCGAGTCTCGGCTGATCAACACGAGGCTGGCCACGATCAGGACGAGGCCGAGCCAAGCCAGCACCGGACGGAGGGCCGCCGGCAGGTTGGCGATGCCGGGGGCGGAGGCGGCGAGGAGGGCGCCGATGCCGAGTTCCCAGGCGCGAGCGCCGGTGGAGAAGTAGGCGATGGCGCTGCTTGTGGAGGTTTCGAAGACGCTCCAGGCCAGAAAGCCGAGGGTGATAACACCGGTGCTGACGGCGACGGTCGTGATCAGGGCGCGGGCGCTCAGTGTGCGGCGGCCGGCCAGGGCGAAGATGACGATGAGCAGAAACGGCCAGACGAAGTAGAACTGTTCCTCAACGGCGAGCGACCAGTAGTGCTGCAGCGGAGAGATGGCGTTGGTCGCCTGCAGGTAATCGGTTCCGACGAGGGCAAAGTGCCAGTTGGCCACGAACAGTGCCGAATAGACACCGTCCCAGAGGGTGCTGAGGGCGCGGGCACTCGGCAGGAGCAGATAGCCGATCGCCGCGGTGACGACGAGCACGAGCAGTGATACCGGCAGGATGCGGCGGATGCGTCGGCGGTAGAAGTCGACGAGCGAGATACGGCCGGTGTGGGCGTGTTCCTTGAGGAGCAGGCTCGTGATGAGAAAGCCCGAGATGACAAAGAAGATGTCGACGCCGATGAATCCGCCGGACGGCCAGCCGAGCAGGTGATCGAAAATGACGACGATCACGGCGATCGCGCGTAGGCCCTCGATGTCGCCGCGAAAGGTGCGCGTGGCGGACTTGCCGCCCGTGCCGGTGGCTCCGGGCGCGGGTTGTCGCCGTTCCAGGGTGGACTGAACGGACATGTAGCCTCCGACTCGGATTGCGGAACTGGCACCTGTTTTCACCCGGCGACTTTTACCCGTCGACCGGACACGTGCTGCGATTATGACGTAATCTCAACTACCGAGGCAAACCCGACCGAATTATTTACCTGCCGGATACGACCTCACCCGTGCGCGTGAGACCGACGTATATACAGGAACGCCACATCGAGCCGCCCCACCCTGCCGACGAGCCTCCCACCTCCTCCGCGCAACTACAGTGATTGAGAAGCCTAGTTTTCGATCAGTATCAATCAGTTTCGACCCCTTTATGACCCCTCTGCTTGGGCCCGGCGCCCCCGTGCTCGCGTTCGACATCGGCGGCATCGACATCAAGGGCGCCCTGGTCGACGCCGACGGCCGCCTGCTCGGGGCGGCGCTGCGGGCGCGCGGGGTGCTGGCGGCGTCTGCGCCGGTCGCAGCATTCGCGCTTGCGGCGACCGCGCACTGTGCTGGCGCCCGCATGTCTCTTGAGGATCCGGCCCCCCACGAAAGCGAGTGACCATGAACCGTGCCGAACGGCTCGCCGATTCGGGGCAAGTCGAGGTCGATGACATCATCACCAAGCTCGGAGTGTCGGCCGCGAACGCGCGCCAGGACCTCGACACCCTCGCCGAACAGCAGCTGCTCACCCGCACGCGCGGCGGTGCGATCGGGCAATCCGTCGCCTACGACCTGCCGGCACGCTACAAGCAGGAGCGTCACGCGCCCGAAAAACTGCAGATCGCCCGGGCGGCGAGCGCACTCGTGACCCGCGGCGACGTTGTCGGCCTCTGCGGCGGCACGACCAGCACGGCGATTGCCGGTGTGCTCAGTGCCCGCGCGGATATTGCGCAGGCCAGCCCGCACGCCGACCTCACGGTCGTGACGAACGCGATCAATATTGCCGCGCAACTCACGATGCGACCGCAGATCAAGACCGTGGTGACCGGCGGAGTCGTGCACGCGCGCTCCTACGAGCTGGTCGGCGCCTACGCTGAGTCGGTGCTCACCCAGGTGCGGCTTGATCTGGCGTTCATCGGGGTAAACGGCATCGACCCGGTCGTCGGTGCCACGGTGAACGACGAGCGGGTTCGCCCGGAAGGACGCCGCGAGGGCCGCATAGACCGGCAAGGGCGTGGACCCGGTCGCGAGCCCCCGCACAGGATCGGCCTTCGACTCGATCAGCCGGCGAATTTCTGTGGCTACCAGCTCCCCCGCGGCCTGCTTGCTCCGAGCCACGACGATCTCAGCCACGCGCACGCTCCTAAGTGATTGCTTCTGACTCAGGAGTAGCAAATTCAATCATGATTGGTCAGGAAAGCTGCACGGCACCCAAGGCCAGTACAGCGATCAGGGTCCAGGAGAGCAGCCCGACGGCGAGTGCGCGGCCGCCCGTGCGCAGAAGCGTGCCGAGATTGACGGCCGCGCCGAGGGCAAACAGCGCCATGGCCAGCAGTGCGGTTTGCAGCAGGTCGGCGGTCTCGAGCGCCTCGACGGGTAGCGGAACCAGCGTACGCACCAGCATCGCGACGATGAACCCCGCGACGAACAGCGGAACGATCGGTGGCCGCGTCGACCGGATGCTCCGGGTGGCTGGGCCGGGCACCCAAGTGTCACCGGCAGCGGGGTCGACCGAAGTGGCGGCATCCGCTTCGATCACGCCGAGACGGCGGCGCCGGGCGATGGACGCGACGGCCACGATCGGGGCGAGCATGAGCACGCGGGTGAGTTTGACGACGAGGGCGACAGCGAGGGCGGCCGAGCCGGCGATTTGTGCGGTCGCGACGACCTGGCCGACGTCGTGCACGCCGGCGCCGATCCAGTGTCCGAATTGCAGCGCACTGAGCCCAAGCGGATGCCACAACAGCGGCAATACGGCGATTGCAAGAGTTCCGCACAGGGTGACCAGCGCGATCGGGGTGGCGGTCTCCTCGTCTTTCGCCCTGACGACGCCGCTCATGGCCCCGATTGCGGAGGCGCCGCAGATGCTGAATCCGGTGGCGATGAGCAGGGGCTGATGACCGGGCAGGCCGAACCAGCGGCCAAGTCCGAGCGTGCCAGCGAAGGTGATGAGCACAATCGCGACGGTGGTGGCGATGGTCACCCAGCCGAGCGCCATGATGTCGACGAGGCTGAGCTTAAGGCCGAGGAGCACGATTCCGAGCTGCATGAACGGCTTGGTAGCGACTGCGAGGCCGGGTGCGAGGACTCCAGCCAGCAGGGGACGTGCGGCCGGGATCTGGCCGACGATGATTCCGAGCACAACGGCCACGGTGAGCAGCGGGAAGGCGGGCACGGCGGCGTGCACGCCCCAGGCCGAGACGGCGGCGAGGGCCGCCACGAGTACTCCCCGAAGCCACATTCAGTCGAGTTTACGCTCGCGCCCACGGGGTGTCCTGCACGGGGGCCCGGCCCGGGCCCAGGCCCGGGCCCAGGTTCTAACCTGGGCCCACGTTCACGGGGTGGGCCCGGCCTGCGGGACGGCGTTCGAACGGCCCGCCCCAGGTTACGGAGCTGGGCCCATGATCAATCATGGGCCCAGTTTCTGGGCCCGGGCCGGGTCAGAAGTAGGGGCCCAGGCTATGACCATGGGCCCAGTTTCTAAGCTGGGCCCATGGACGGGGCCCGGGCCCCGTCCGAAGTACTACGGCCGACCGAGCCCGTGATAGGTCCACCCGGCGGCACGCCAGACGGCGGGGTCGAGCGCGTTGCGGCCGTCGATCACGGTTTTCGTTTTCACGAGCGAACCCGCCCAGACAGGGTCGAGGTGTCGAAACTCGGGCCACTCGGTGACGAGCACGACAGCATCCGCTCCCCGCAGTGTGTCTTCGAGGGACTCCTCGTAAGTAAGCTGCGGATGCCGCGCCCGCGAGTTCTCGATGGCCTCCGGGTCGGTCGCCACCACCTCGGCACCCAGACCGCGCAGCTGCACGGCCACGTCGAGTGCCGGCGAGTCGCGCACGTCGTCGGAGTGCGGCTTGAAGCTCAGTCCGAGCACCGCGACCTTGGCGTTGTAGACCGTGTTGCCGAGGGCCTCGGTGGTCAGGTCGACGACGCGCTGGCGGCGACGCAGGTTGATTTTGTCGATCTCCTTGAGAAAAGCCACGGACTCGCCGCGACCCAGCTCTTCGGCGCGGGCGGTGAAGGCACGAATGTCCTTGGGCAGGCAGCCGCCGCCAAATCCAACGCCGGCACCGAGAAAACGGCGACCGATGCGGCCGTCGTAGCCGATGGCATCCGCCAGCTGGGTGACATCGGCACCGGTGACCTCGGCGATCTCGGCCATGGCATTGATGAAGCTGATCTTGGTCGCGAGAAACGCGTTCGCGGCGACCTTGACGAGCTCAGCCGTGGCGTAGTCGGTGATGACCAGGGGGGTGTCGGCGGCGAGCGCCGTGGCGTAGATCTCGTTGAGCAGCTCGACCGCGTGCTCGCCGGGCGCGCCCGGGGCGACGCCGTAGACCAGGCGGTCGGGGCCAATGGTGTCCTGCACGGCGAATCCCTCGCGCAGAAACTCCGGGTTCCAGGCCAGCGACGCGCCACTACCGGCGGCGATGAGCTCGGCCAGGCGGGCCGCGGTTCCCACCGGAACGGTGCTCTTGCCCACGACGAGATCGCCGTCGGCTAGATGCGGAATGAGCGACTCGATCGACGCATCGACATAACGCAGGTCGGCGCTGTAGCTGCCGGGCTTCTGCGGTGTGCCGACGGCGATGAAGTGCACCTGCGAGCCGGCGGCATCCGCTATATCGGTACTGAATCGCAGACGACCACTGTTCATGGCCGAGGTGAGAACCTCGGGAAGTCCAGGTTCAAAGAACGGGGGTTTGCCGATGGCAAGTTGCGCGATCTTGGCGGCGTCGACATCGATTCCGACGACATCGTGCCCCAATTCGGCCATAGCTGACGCGTGTACGGCGCCCAGGTAGCCACATCCAATGACAGAAATTCTCATTTGATCCCTCTCGGTCCACCCAGAGCATAGCGGCAGTGGCAGATTGCCCCAATTCGCGGTCTCTTTCAGAGCGGATGTCCACGCGGCCCGGCCCGCGCGTCGGTCTACGGGTTCCCGAGACCGGCTTACGCCGTCCCGCCGGCGAGCAGAATGGGCGCACCGAAGGCGCCGGCCAGGCGGAACAGTTCGTGCGCGAGCCCGTCGGCCTCGGCGGTCGAACTGGGAATCTGGGAGCCGAACAGTACCCAGAGACTGGTCAGCCAGAGAGAGCCGACAGTGCGGGGCGTGCGCAGGGCGCGCAATCCAGACAGCAGGCTGGACAGTATCGTGCCCCCCTCCGCCCAGGGGCAACGCATTTCTTCGTCCATAATGTAGTCCCGCCCGGTTGGTTTGCCCAGCGGCACCGGCGAGGTCGCCGCCATTCTGCTGACAAGCGGATGCCCCGGCTGGCCCTACGCGGTCCGCGCCAGCAGGTACGAGTTCAGGGCGTCGGTCACCGGCTGGTCGGCCGGGAACGGCTCACCGTCCAGGGCGACCACTGATACGGCGAGGCGCACGCTGGAGACAAGCCAGGCGGCATCCGCTTGACGAAGTTCATCGAGCGTGACGTCGCGGTATTCGACGGAAGCACCCTGCCCGCTCAGATACTCGAACATGCTCTGCTGCGTGGTTCCGTGCAGAATCGCGCCGCTCGGGGCGGGCGTGACGTATGCACCGTTGCTGCGCAGCACGACGCTCGAGGTCGGGCCTTCCATGACGAAGCCGTCGGTGGTGAGAAAGATGGTGTCGTCGGCGCCGCGGCGGTGGGCCTCGCGAATAGCGGCCATGTTCACCGCGTAGCTGAGGGTTTTGGCGCCCATCAGCAGCCAGGGGGCCTTCTCGGCGACCCCACGCGGGTAGCCGCGGTCGAGGGTCACGACGCGCACGCCGGTCGCGCGCACGGCACTGAAGTCCGCCGCGGCGACCGCGTGCAGCCAGGCGGTCGGTGCCGGGCCGTGCTCGACACCGCGGCTGAGCACGAACTTGAGCGCGATCTCACCGCGCTGCGGAACGCGGGCGACAGCGTAGGCGATCGCGGCGCGCCACTGCTCGGTATTCGGAACCGGGAGATCGCAGATGAGGGCTGAGTTGCGCAGCCGACTGATGTGCGGCTCAACCTCCTGCGGGTGACCGTCGACGACAGCGAGGGTCTCGAAGATTCCGTCGCCGCGCTGCGTGCTCAGTTCGCCGACCCGCAGGGCCGGGGCGCTGGATTCCATCTCGTGGAACGTGTCGTCGAAATTCTTCTGCAGTGAATCGGCGGGGACGGGGTCGATCAGCAGCGTGAAGGGCAGTCTCATGCCCCGAGCCTACTTCGCGCTCATCAGGGCGCGTGCGGCGCGTCTCCGGCCGCTGCCCGATGAGGGGCCGTGTGGAAGCCAGAATTAGGACATTCTGCGACCCTTCACCGACGAGCGGCCGCGGCGAGACCGCTAACTCTGGAACGCGACGATCGGGGTGCTCGTGGGCTGGTCGGACCCACCGTTGGGTTCGACGGTGATCCCGACCTGATCGCCGGCGTGCATGGTGCCGTCGAGCACGCGCCAGGCGGTGCCGTTGCCGGTCGAGTCGAAGGTTCCGGCCGAGGCCGGGCCGTCACCGTTGATGTACCAGAGTTGATAGTCCTGATCGCTGGGCAGCGCGGGCAGGTCGTCAACGAGCACGGCGGAGATTCCGAGGGTGTTCGACCAGACCAGCGTCGCTTCCTGCCCCTCGGCCGTGGTCGTCGCGGCACGCTGGGAGTCATCGGCCGCGTTGATCTGGGCGAGCCCGGCGGCCTGCTGCGACTCAAATTGGTAGTTGTTGAGGGTCTGGCCGAACAAGGATCCGCCGACGAACAGGGCTCCCGCCGCAGCAGCGGCCAGCAGATACCGCGCCGGCCGCTTGAACCAGCGCGCCTCGGCACGCTCGGTCGCCGACGAAAGGTGTGGGCGGGGCGCATCACCGGGTGCGCTGCCGGAGGACGGCGGCGTAGCGGGCGAGTCCGGAGTCGTCCCGGACGGTGCCGTCCCGGACGCGACCGGGGGAACGACGGGAGTCGTCTCGGAAGCGGAGGCGGCAGCATCCGTTGTGGCGGGGCCAGCGGCGCGCGACAGTGGCGCGAGTTGCGGGGTCGACGCGAGCATCGACATGAGGTTGGCCTTGAGCGCGCTCGAGGGCTGGACCGGTGCCACGGCGAGGCCGAGGGCCACCGCGGTGTCGTTCAACTCGGCCGACTCGATGCGGGCCCGCTCGGATTCGGCCAGGTGCGCTTCGAACGCGGCCGTGTCGTCGGCGTCGAGGGCGTGCAGGGCGTAGGCGCCGGCGAGGTCGGCCGGGTGCTGCTCGTTGCGGCCGGTCATGATGCCACGCCCAATTCGTCGCGGAGGCGGATCAGTCCGTCGCGGAGCCGTGTTTTCACGGTACCCAACGGGATGTGGAGCATGTCGGCGACCTCGCTGTGACTGAACCCGCCGTAATACGCGAGGCTCACTGCCTGACGCTGCAACTGAGTCAATCGAGTCATCGCCTTCTCCACCCTTTCATGTTCGATTCGTACTTCAACGGTTTCGGCCACGTGATCGTAGGCAACGGCCAGGTCACGGATTCCGATTTTGGTATCGCGGTCACGGCCGGTCTGCGACGACCGAATTCGGTCGACCGCTCGCCGGTGTGCCATGGTGAGGATCCAGGTACTCGCCCCGCCACGCGTGGGTTCGTACCGCGTGGCCGACTGCCAGATCTCCAGAAAAATCTCCTGGGTCACTTCCTCCGACTGCGCGTGGTCGATGAGCAGACGCTTGACCAGGCCAAGCACCCGCGGGGCGATCTGGTCATACAGCTCTCCGAAGGCCGATTGGTCGCCGAGCGCTACTCGAGCGAGCAGCTCCTCCTTGGTGGCAGGGGCTGCCGATGCAAGATCTCCGGCGGAATCAGCTGTCATGAGATCTAGCATGTCAGGTCTCGTCCCGTTCCATGACTAGGGTTCGGTGCGAAGTCGCTAATAGATTGGTCAAGACGCGAAATAAGCTTCGAAACGGATGCCGGCGGCCGGTCTCATCGCGCCCACCGCGGGAATGCAGAAGGCCGGGCCGCAGAGCACCTCTCGGCGCGAGGCCGCTCGAAGCGGCGAATAATGGAACCCGGGATTACTGCGGCCCGACCAGACTCCAGTGTATTCGAGCCGGGCGGCCGGCGTCGAATGTTCGCCGTCGGCGCACAGGGGATTTTCGGGTTGCGGGGTGCGGGCCTCCGGGCCCACCCTACGGAAGCGGGCCCACGATAGATCATGGGCCCACATTCCGGCCCCGGGCCCGGCAAAAACAAGGGCGGGGACTACTCCAGGGAGTCGCGGCGCCAGAGGCGCGCGCAGGCCGCGAACTCGGCGGCGGTCGTGGAGAACCGCAGTGCTCGGGTCGTCAATTCCGAGGAGCGGTGCGGCTCGGTCAGCTCGAGGTCGTCGGCGATGCTCGTGGCGCCGAGTGCGGTGACCCGGCAATACGCCGCGCCGCGATCGAGCGCCACAGCGAAATCTCCCGTGAACAGGCCGCGCAGAATCTCATCGGCGAGCACGATGATCTCGGCCGGACCCGTCGGCACCGCGGCACCCGCGACGAGCGGATCGATCGTGGCGGCAGCATCCGTTCCCCGCTGGTACAGGTACGCACAGCCCTCAGGGTCCTGCCGAATCAGCATGCGGACGAGGTAGATGCGCCAGAGTGCGCCGGGCAGACTACGGGGAGTGGCCCGCGACCACAGCTCGGCGACTGCGTCGATGCCGTTTTCGTCGGTGTAGGCGACGAGGCGCTCGACCGTCGCCGGGTCGGGGTTGCTGCGCACCCGGTTGAGCAGGGCCTGCGCGGTCTCGTGCGCGACGCGGCTGATGTTCGCCGGGTCATCGCCGCCCTGGAATGCCTCGAATTTGTTCCCGGAGAACAGGGTGGGCTTGTGAAAGTTGTCGGCCACGGCGGGTTCTCCTTCGGGTTTAGATGGCTGGTTTTTGCTGCCCTCAACGCTACCCAGAAAAGCTGAGCGCGAATCCACGGTAGATTAGAACCTACGGGCCTCTAGCTCAGTTGGTAGAGCAAAGGACTTTTAATCCTTGGGTCGTCGGTTCGAGCCCGACGGGGCCCACAATGATCGCGCAGGTGGCGCGGCAAATGCGCACTGAATCCGCTGGATTCGGTGCGCATTTTGTGTTTCCGCCTCCCGTTTGCCTGCGGTTAGTGGGCCGCTCGGTGGCTACTTCAGGAAATCCGCCGCCACGGCACACTCACGCCCGCTGTATCGCTGGCCCAGACACGACTGCGCGACCGGCTGTTCTGAATCAGCCACCGCAACCGAGACCGACGTGGTCAGCGGATGCTGCCGGGCGGCTTTCAGAGGTCGTAGCGGTGGCGGATATGACGGCGATCCGGGCTGGCCTGCCAGAATTCGACCTCGGCGGGGTGCAGCGCGTAGAGCTGCCAGTCGGGATTGGCCCGACCATCGGCTCCTGGCCGCTCTTCCCAGTCCAAAGCGGATGCCTCGGCCGTCAGCAGCGAGATAGCTCCGACAACGCGCACCTGCCGCCCGAGAGCCGGCCAGTAGAAGTTCATCGCCGCATGGGGGTTGGCGGCGAGCTCGCGTCCCTTGCGGGAACCGCGCGTGCTCGCGAACTGCCAGGCCCCGCCGTCAACGTTCTTCAGGATGAGCATGCGCGACGACACGCGGCCATCGGGGGTCGAAGTCGCGAGGCTGAAGGCGTGCGGCTGCGGCACGCCCGCGGCGAGCGCGTGATCGAGCCACTGCAGAAACAGGTCGACCGGGTCGGCCGGTGCGCTGGACGGATCGAAAGCGGGCAGCAGGTCGGGAAAGTCGGGCAGGGCGCGCAGTCTGCGCCGTAAGGAGTCGCTCACGCCGCGAGCTTATCGTCATGGGTGCCGACAGCAACAGCGAAGGCACCGACGTCGCCAACACCGGCCAAACTCGTACTCGCCTACCGAATGCGGCCGCTCGCTCGAGGTCAGCCGAAGACCGACGGCACCCGCAGTTCGCGCTGCACCAGCAGCGCGAGCTCGCGCAGCAGCACCTGGTCGACTTCGGCGAGCGCCCGCGGCTGGGGGTCGAACACGCACAGGGCGCCGACACGCTCCCCCGAGGGTGATTCGATGGGGAACCCGGCATAAAAGCGGATGCGTGGCTCATCCACCACGAGCGGGCTGCCGCTGAACCTGCCATCCGTTCGCGCGTCCTCGACAACGAGAGCACCGGTCCCCTCAACGGTGCGTGCACAGAAGGAATCGGCGCGCGGAATCTCCGTGGCGGCGAGCCCGACCCTGGCCTTGTGCCACTGACGGTCGCGATCGATAACACTGATCACCGCTGATTCGGTGCCGAAGAGCCGCTGAGCCAGGACAACCAGTTGGTCGAACCGGGCCTCTGGCGGGGTATCGAGAATGGCCAGGCCATCAACGGCCGCCTGCCGGGCGCGTTCCTGGCCGGCTGCATCCGTTTGACGCGGATCGGGGGGAGGCACGATACCGACACGCGCGGAGTCGAGGCTGTCGGCCAGGGCGTCGGCCAGGAGCACGGCCCAATCGCGGTAGTCGGCGGGGGTGCGGTGCCGGTCGGTTTCGACCGTCGCTGACGGCGAGAACGGTACGAACGTGGTGCGCGGGGCCCCGGCGGCCAGCCGTGCGGTGACCGCGTTGAGGTCGGTGGCCGAGCAATCGGCGATGCGCACGAGCGGACGTCGAAAGATCTCGATGCTGTGAACGGGCGGAATCCCAAGCAGAAATATCTGGGTACTGCGTGAGGTCTCGCGTTCCAGCTCCTGGAGCAGGGCGGTCAACCGCTCGCGCCATTCGGTGACGCTGGTCAGGTCGAGCGCTTCGTTGAGGCCGAGGATGACGACGACCGCGTCGAAACGGCCGAGCCGGGTGTCCGCAAGCGCCGTCAGCGCATTCTCGGCGGTCATGGTACGGCTGGCCAGGAGGTCGATGTCGACGCCGCGCCCGGTGCGTACCGAGAGTTCGCGGGCGAGCGAGCCGGGCAGGGCGAGCTGATGACTGAGCACCCCCCAGCCGACCGCGGGACCGCAGCCGAGGATCAGCACGCGGTCGCTGTCGATACCGGGGGCGTGGGCCTGCGGGGCATCGCTCGGGCGAGGCAGGTGGCGGTCCGCCCGTTCAGCGGATGCCGTCCAAATGCGCATCACCGGGCGAAGGGCCCACCGGACGAGGTCGTGCATGGGCGCCTTTCGGAACAGGACAAAAGATCATTCTGCCCCGAATGGATAAAATCCCATCATCTTGCCCCAGATTTGCAGCCAATTGGCGGCGAAACCCCCATCAGGGTTTTCTTGGGGTGTCTTCGAGAGAGCGCGCGGCAGTGCCGGCAGCCTCGACCAAGGCTGTTACGGCATCCGCTCCCAACCGGTGTTCGATGGTTTGCCCCCACGCGGAGACGATTTCACGAATGCGTGCGAGCCGCTGCCGGCCCCGATCCGACAAATGCACGGTAATGCGTCTACGGTCGGTCGCGGTTGGCAGGCGGAACGCCGAAGCCGAATCTTCCAGTGAGTCCACCGTTCGACTCAGGCTCGCATTTGCCATGCCGGACGTCTCCGCCAGCTCACCCATGGTCGGCGAGTCGAGGCGGTCCAAGGCTTCCAGAATTCGCCACTGATCCATCGTGGTGTTCTCTTCAGACAGGGCAACGCTCAGTCCGAGTGTGAGGCGCCGTTCCAGGTCAGCGAGGGCCCAGACGAGCTCGGCCAGGGGTGCCACGATTCCTAGCGCACGCGCCCCGCTCCCCAGCTGCTCGGCCATGGTACTCCTCCATGTTCGCGAAAAATAAGGTCCGGGATTCCCGCTACGTGATAATGGTCAGATGGCGCCCCAGGTCAGAGTAGTGCTCTCCAGTGAAGTTTTCCTGTGCGGTCCTACGCAGCAGACACTTCGGCTGGGACTGCTCGCGCCGTTGTCGGGCCTGATGGGCGTGGCCGGCCCAGCCATTATCAATTGCGCGGTTCTGGCGGCCGAAGAAGCGTGCCGTGCCTCGGGAACGACCATCGACCTCGTCCTGGTCGATGCCGGCAGAGCCCCGGAAGACGTCGCGCGCGAGGTGGATCTACTGGTGGGTGCCGGGCTCGTCGACGGGCTGGTGGGTACACACACTTCGAATATTCGTGTGGCCGTCGAGGCACGCGTGAACAATCGGGTGCCCTATGTCTTTACGCCGCCGCACGAGTTTGGGCGAGCGTCGGCCGGATCGGTATTTCTCGGCAGCGACCCGGCCGAGCATCTGCGTCGGCCGATTGCGTGGCTCGCCAAACACCGGCGGGTAGAACGATGGGCCCTCATCGGCAATGATTACGTCTGGCCACGTCAGGTACACGCTGCCGCCACTCGCGTCCTGCGCGATCTGCAGCAGCGCGTCGTCATGGACCGACTCGTGCCGATGGGACACGTCGACGTTGCGGAGCTCGTGGCCGCCGCACAGCGAGCACGGGCCGATGCAATCTTGGTCTCCCTGGTCGGCCGCGATGGCATCGAATTTCATCGCGGGGTCACCGAGCTGGATGCCAGCACGGCGTTCGTTCGACTGTGTACCGCTCTGGACGAGAGCTGTCTGGTCGCGGCGGGCGGCGACAGCAGCGGGGAGCTCTACACCGCAATGCCCACATTTCTGCTGCAGGATGATGACCGGCACCGCCGATTGCTCGAGTCGTACGTCGCTCGGTTTGGACTGACCGCACCGCTGCCCGGCTCCTACGCCGAAGGATGCTACGACGGCGTGCACCTGCTGGCCGCCATGTGTGAAAGTGGCTTGCTCACTACAAACACCGCGACCCAGGTGGCCGAGCGGCTTTTTTCAGACGCCAATCGGTCGGATTTTGCCCAGGCGGGAATCGATCTCAGACGTCGACCCATGAGCATGGCGCGGGCCAGCGGCACCGACCTAGAAGTTGTCAGAACACTGCGCCAGGTGTAGCATAAACAAAATTTCCACATGGAAATAATGACGGCTGTCGATGACGATAGGAAAACGCGTGAACAGCTCCACAACCCCGGGCACCTCTGCAAGTACCACGAGTGCGGGTATTGAACAATTTGGTTACAAGCAAGAGCTGAAGAGAACGCTGACGTTCAGCGATCTGATCATCTACGGCCTCATCTTTATGGTGCCCATCGCACCATTCGCCATCTTCGGCGGCGTCTTTCACGACTCGGGCGGAATGCCGCCGATCGCGTACATCATCGCCCTGGTTGCAATGATGTTCTCGGCGAATTCCTACTCGCAGATGGCCCAGGCCTTTCCGATGGCCGGTTCGGTTTACACCTACGCGGGTCGCGGAATCAACCGCCCAACGGGCTTCATCGCCGGCTGGATGATCCTGCTCGACTACATCCTCATTCCGACCCTGTTGTACTTTGTCGCGGCAATCGCGATGAATGGCATCATCAGCCAGGTTCCCATCTGGCTGTGGCTGATTGCCTTCGTTGCACTGAACACCGTGATTAACTACCTCGGAATCCACCTGGCCGCGGTTGTCATCCGGGTCATGCTGGTGCTCGAACTCCTCGTGCTGGCGATCTTCCTGGTCGTTGGCATCGTCGCAGTCTCGCAGGGCAAGGGTCAGGGTTTCAGCTTCGACGCGTTCTACAACGCTGATACCTTCTCCCTCCCGCTGCTGTTTGGCGCAGCATCCATTGCTGTGTTGTCCTTCCTCGGTTTCGATGGAATCTCCACCCTGGCCGAGGAAAACAGCGGAAGCAGCAAGTCCCTCGGTCGGTCCATGATCGCGGCCCTGTGCCTGCTGGGCGTCCTGTTCGTCGTGCAGACCTGGGTGGCCTCGATGCTGGTTGAAGACCCCGCAGCGCTCATCGCCAATGGCGACCCGGCCGGGGTGGCCTTCTATGAAGCGGCCGCCGTCGCCGGCGGACCGTTCATGTATATCCTGACCGCTGCTTCGACGGCCATCGCCTGGGGTTTCGCCAATGCGCTCGTTGCCCAGGCGTCCACCTCTCGCCTGCTGTACGCCATGGCGCGCGATCGCCAGCTGCCGAAATTCCTCGCGAAGGTCAGCGAAAAGCACAGCGTGCCGGTCAACGCGACATTTCTGGTGGCCGGGATCTCGCTGGTGCTCGGATTATTCCTGACCCTCCTACCCGACGGCCTCGGCGTGATCGCGGCCCTGGTCAACTTCGGCGCCCTGACCGCATTCCTGCTGCTGAACGTGTCGGTGGTGTGGTGGTTCATCGTGCGGCAGAAGTCCCGGCGCTGGTTCGTGCACCTGGTCTTCCCTGTACTGGGCTTCGTGGTTCTCGCCTTTGTGCTCTACAACGCGCGAGTGTCGGCGCAGGTCGTCGGCGTGGCCTGGCTGATCATTGGAATCGTCATCGCCTTCGTGCTGTACAAGACCGGCCGGATGAAGGTCAGCACGGCCACGGAGCCTGCGATGGCGGATGCGCGGTAGCTCGATGGCTGCACACAAGCTCGCTCCGCTCCCCGAACAGTATTCCTATGTGTTCGGGGGTCGGGAGCCGCTGCTGAGCGTTCGCCCCGGCGATATCGTCGAGGTGAGCACGGAAGACTGCTTCGGCGGACGGGTCACGACGCCCACAGACGTTCCCAGCCAAATCGTGCCTTTTTCCGAGCTCAATCCTGTCTCCGGTCCGATCGAGGTGATCGGGGCTGAGCCCGGCGACCTGTTGGCCGTGCACTTTGTCTCCATCGTGCCGGCACGTTCCTACGCGATTTCGAGCACCTTCCCGCTCTTTGGTGCGCTCTCCGCAACGCACGAGACGGCGATGCTGCACGAGCCGCTGCCGGAGCGGGTCTGGTTTTACGACATCGATTTGGATGCCTGGACGGCCACCTTTCGTGCCACGAACTCGGATTACACGCTGGCTCTCCCGCTCGATCCCATGCACGGCACCGTCGGCGTTGCTCCCGCCAGCGGCGAGGTGCGGTTGGTCGTGACCCCATCCACCCACGGCGGAAACATGGATACCCCGGAAGCGCGGGCCGGAACGACGCTGTATCTTCCGGTGAATGTGGCCGGCGCGATGCTGTCGCTCGGTGACGGTCACGCCCGCCAGGGTGAGGGTGAGGTCTGTGGAACCGGCCTGGAGTCGGCGATGAATTCCGTCATCGCACTCGACCTGGTCAAGGGTGGCGCTTCGGCCTGGCCGCGGCTTGAGAACGACGAGTTCATCATGAGCACCGGGTCGGCTCGACCTCTGGAAGATGCCTTTCGGATCAGCCAGAAAGACCTCGTGAATTGGGCATCCGACCTCACCGGCCTAGACACGATGGATGCCTATCAGTTGGTCAGCCAAATGGGACTCGCACCGGCCGCAAACGTGTGCGATCCCAACTATACGATGGTGGCGAAGCTGCCCAAGTGGACCCTAAAGGACGCGCAAGCCTACGGCGGCGTTCACGGCCGCCTGCGCGCCGCGGCAGCGGAATACACCGCCGCTCGGTAGCGGGTCTCCGCCAGACCCGGGCCGCCAGTCGCTTAAAACAGCAGCGACACGGCCCGGGCCAGCGTGAAAATAACCAGACCGGCGAGGGCGCCGACGACGGTTCCGTTGATGCGAATGAACTGCAGGTCGCGGCCGACCTGTAATTCGATCTTCGCGGCGGTCTCGGCGGCGGGCCAGCGCTCCACGGTTTCGGTGATGACCCCGGCGATCTCATGGCGATAGTTGGCCACGACATAGCTGGCCGTGTCGGCGAGCCAGCGGTCGATGCGGGAGCCGAGCGCGGCATCCGTTGTCAGTCGTCGGCCGACGTCTTCGAGCGTCGAACGGATGCCGACCCGCAGCGCGCTGGCCGGGTCCTGGAGTGCCTCGGTGAGTGAGGCCTTGACCGCCGCCCAGGTGTCGCCGGCGAACTCGCGCAGTTTGGCGTTGTCGAGCACCTCGGCCTTGAGGGTTTCGACCCGGTTGATCATGGCCGGCTCGTACTGCAGGTCGTGCATGACCTCACTGAGGTAGTCGTCGAGGGCTTTTCGCACCGGATGCTGCCGGTCCTGTCGGGCGGACGCGACGAAGGCGAGCACCTCGCGGTAGGCCTTGTCGTCGACGAGTTTGTCGACGAATCCGGGCAGCCAGGTGGGCAGCCGCTGCGACACCACGCGGCCAAACGCCTGGGGGTGGGCGCGCAGCCAGCCGTCAGCGCGGTCGAGCAGCAGGTCGACGGCCGCGTGCTGCTGCCCACTGGTGACGAGGCGCTCACCCACCCGTCCGAGACTCGGGCCCCACTCGGGCTTGACCAGATGTTCGCGGGCGACGGACTCGATGAGGTTCTTGATGGCGTCGTCGCCGAGCAGGTTGAGGAGCCCCTGGCCGGCCACGGCGAGTTCGTCGGTGAGCTTTTCGGCGTTTTTCTCGTCACTGAGCCACGCGCCGAGGCGGCGGGAAGGGTGCACGGATTCGAGCTTGCCGCGGATAACCGCCTCGGAGAGAAAGTTGGTCTCGACGAACTCGCCAAGGCTCGCACCGATCTCGTCCTTGCGGTTGGCGATGATGTTGGTGTGCGGGATGCGCAGGCCGAGCGGGTAGCGAAACAGGGCGGTGACGGCGAACCAGTCGGCGATGGCGCCGACCATGCCGCCCTCGGCCGCGGCGCGCACGTATTCGAGCCAGGGGTAGCGTTCCTGCAGGGCGAAAGAGACCGTGAAGATGAGCGCCATGAGCACGAGCAGCCCGCCGGCGAGCCGCTTCATGCTGGTGAGCGCGGTGCGGCGGGCGGTGTCCTGCGGGGATTCAACGGGTGGTGCCGTTTCGATCTGGGCCATGGGTCAAGCCTGCCCGATTGTGCGGTGCGGTGTGCGCACATTTGGATGCGGCGTGCCACGGAATCTTCGGGGCGAACCCGGGTCGTGGGTTCTGGCGTGGTTCGCCGCGGCATCCGCTCGCCGAAGCGTGAGTTTCGTGCAGCGAACCGTGAGTCGTGACCCGATTTGACCAATCCGGGGACGCAAAACTTACGGCTCGGTGAGGCGGCGCACAGCGGATGCGTGAGCGCAACTTTAGGGATACCCTAAGGGGGTATCGATCGATTCAGTACCGAGGAAACTATGACGAACCCCAACGAGCACCACGGCACAATCACAAGTCCCGAGCACTCCGCGATGGACCATTCCGCCATGGACCACGGCGCCATGAACCACGCCGGGCACGGTGACCACGTCGGGCAGTTTAGGCGCTTGTTCTGGACCATGCTCGTGTTCGCTGTGCCCGTGGTCGGATTCAGCCACATGTTTTCGATGTTCGTCGGCTACGCGTTGCCGAACGTGGTGGGCATCAGCTGGATCTCCCCCGTACTCGGCACCGTCATGTACGTCTGGGGCGGCCGGCCGTTTCTGACCGGGGCTTTTTCCGAGCTGAAAACTCGCAAGCCCGGCATGATGCTGCTGATCGCGCTCGCGATCACGGTCGCGTTTTTCGCGTCCTGGGGCGCGAGCCTCGGCCTCATCGATGCCGAGCTCGACTTCTGGTGGGAACTCGCCCTGCTGATCGTGATTATGCTGCTCGGCCACTGGATCGAGATGCGGTCGCTCGCGCAGACAACCACTGCCCTGGAATCGCTCGCCGCGCTGCTGCCGGATGAGGCAGAGCGAGTTGAGGGCGACGCCATTGTGGTGGTCTCGCCGAGCGATCTGGTGCTCGGTGACCTCGTCGTGGTGCGGCCCGGCGGGCGCGTGCCCGCCGACGGAGAGATCACCGAGGGCACGGCCGACGTCGACGAGTCCATGATCACCGGCGAATCACGCCCGGTGCAGCGCGCTGTCGGCGACCAGGTCGTGGCGGGCACGGTCGCGACCGATTCCGCCCTGCGGGTGCGCGTGACCGCGGTCGGCGATGACACCGCGCTGGCCGGAATCCAGCGACTCGTCACCGAAGCGCAGGGCTCGTCGTCGCGGGCGCAGCGCATCGCCGATCGGGCAGCCGGGTGGCTGTTCTGGTTTGCGCTCGGCGCCGGAGTGATCACCGCGATCGTGTGGACCGCGCTCGGCCAGCCGCAGGATGCCGTGGTGCGCACCATCACCGTGCTCGTGATCGCCTGCCCGCACGCCCTCGGGCTGGCGATTCCGCTCGTGGTGTCGATCGCCACCGAACGCGCCGCGAAGGGCGGCGTGCTGATCAAGGACCGCCTCGCCCTCGAGAGCATGCGCCAGGTCACTTCGGTGCTGTTCGACAAAACCGGCACGCTCACCAAGGGCGAGCCCACGGTCAGCCACCTCGCCGTCATTCAAGCGGATGCCGCGGCTTCGGTTCCGATCACCGCGGACGAGGTGCTCGCCTGGGCGGCCGCGGTTGAAGGTGACAGTGAGCATCCGCTTGCCCGCGCCATTGTCTCGGCGGCGCGCACCCGCGGGCTGACCGTGCCGCGTGCGAGCGAGTTTCAGACTGCCGCGGCGGTCGGCGTGACCGGCCTGGTCGACGGGCGTCGGATCGGTGTCGGCGGGCCGAATATGCTCGATGAGCACGGGGCGGCGCCGCTGGCCGAGACCGATGCGTGGCAGAGTCAGGGTGCGATCATTCTGCACGTGCTGCGGGACGGTGAAGTCATCGGTGCGATCGGCCTCGCCGACGAGATTCGCGAGGAATCACGGCAAGCCGTTGACGCCCTGAACCGACAGGGCATCGAGGTCGTCATGATCACCGGCGATGCCGAGGCGGTGTCCCAGTCGGTGGCTGCTGAGCTCGGAATCGACCGGGTGTTCGCGGGCGTGCACCCGGAGGACAAGGCGCGCAAGGTCGCCGAGCTGCAGCACGAGGGCCGCCGCGTGGCGATGGTCGGCGACGGCGTCAACGACGCTCCAGCGCTCGCCCAGGCCGATGTCGGTATCGCGATCGGCGCCGGCACCGACGTGGCGATCGCGTCGGCTGGCGTCATTCTGGCGAGCGACGACCCGCGCTCGGTGCTCTCGGTGATCGAGCTGTCGCGGGCGAGCTACCGCAAGATGAAGCAGAACCTGTGGTGGGCGGCGGGCTACAACCTGCTCTCGGTTCCGCTCGCCGCCGGAGTGCTCGCGCCGATCGGGTTCGTGCTGCCGATGGAGATCGGCGCGCTGCTCATGTCGGTGTCCACCGTGGTCGTCGCGCTCAACGCGCAGCTGCTGCGTCGCCTCGACCTACGGCCGGAGTCGAGCGTACGCGAGCGCTAGCGGTCTCGACCAGTGGATGCCCGGGCATCCACTCACCGAGCCGTGAGTTTCAGGCATCGAGCCGTGAGTTTCAGGCAGATTTGAGCCGGCAAAGTCATATGGTCGTAGCAACGCTCTAGTGATTGGAGCGTTTTATGGTCAAGTTGTTTCCGCCGAATACTCGCACTGAGTTC